>CAYRDV010000531.1:0-3487 GCA_964422885.1 uncultured Candidatus Sericytochromatia bacterium | reverse complement strand
TGGAGATACTTGCTTTTGTCTCAAAAGGAATACCACCCACTCATAACATAATATTCCCCAATGGAGATATAGTCTCTGTCCAGCAATTCCTACAGGATGGAGGAAAAATCAAGGTTAGCCCTGGAGATACAGTTGGAGTAGCCCTGACAGGTGTAACATCAGCCAATCTGAACAATATTACTGTAAAAGTTGATGGAAAAACAATGTCAATTAAATCAATAGTTGATAACTATGTATCTTTAGGTGTACCACCGGATTTAGAGCCTGGTATAAAAGATGTTATTATCCAGACAGCAGGTGGTGGTACAATTACTTATACCCAGGCACTTGAGATACTTGCTGCTCAGCCTCAACCACTGACACCAGAATTAATCCAATCAATAATAGTAGAAAACAATGTACAGGATAGTCAGCATTTTGTGATAGGTTCAGAAGATTATCTGGCAGTATCTCATTATAAATCAGGAGTATATAATACTGATTCTCATGTTTACAGATGGAATGGTCATGAATTTATTCTCACTCAGAATCTGGAAGGTCATGCAACAAGAGATTTTAGTCATTTCTCTATTGATTCCAGTGATTATTTATTTTCCTCCAATGCTTTTGATGGGGCAACACTTGATACTGATTCAGTAATGTATAAATGGGATGGTGAAAGATTTAATGAATACCAGAGAATTCGTACACATGGAGCCTATTACAGCGAACATTTTGTGATTGATGGAATACATTACCTGGCAATAGCAAACCATCGTAATGCTTCCACTTATTTTATTGATTCTGTAATATATAAGTGGGATGGAAATAGTTTTGAATTATTCCAGAATATACCTACAATGGAAGGAAGACACATGGAATTCTTTACTATTGGAACAGATAAGTATTTAGCTACCTCAAATATCCAGGGTAATTCTCAGATATTTAAATGGAATGGCAATAGTTTCTTATATTTACAGGATTTACCAGTAGATTCTTCAGGTAGTCTGAAACATTTTATCATTAATAATGAGATGTATCTGGCAGTAGCAACCTATGGCACTTTATCTTCAAAGATTTTTAAATGGAATGGTATAGGGTTTGTCCAGTTTCAGACATTACCTACCAATGCTTTTACCTGGAATTTTGGCTATTTTAACAAAAGTAATGTTCCATATCTGGTAAGTGCTAATGGCAGTAATTCTGATTTTTATAAATGGAATGGTTCTTCTTTTGAGTTTGAGACTTCTGTTAATAATCAGAGTTATGTTTATGAGACTTTTAAGATTGGAAATGATAATTATTACTTAGCTGTTGGATTTAATTTTCTTTGTAATATTTATCTACTTCATTAAAGTCGTGATTTAAAAGAGTTACCAAAAACGTTTTTGGTAACTCTTTTATAAATTTGAACATACAGGACGATTAAATATACTCAGGTTTTGATAATTTTTTATGGTATAAATTTATACTGCAATAAAATAACATATATAACTTCAAGGGTTAAAAGTATGAAAACTTGAAATAATAATCTTCTATTTAAAGCTTATAAGGTCTTCAAGTTTATATTTTTTGTATTTCAATTTATTCTCTTTTTTGATTTGCAATAACTCATTTTTATTTTCAATATTAAGCCATATATCAGGATTAATTTTAAATATGTGACCAAATTTAAGAGCCAAATCAGAATTTAATTTTCTCTTTCCATGAATTAAAGCACTAAGGTTAGTTTTAGTTAGTCCGATGTATTGAGCAAATTTATTATTTTTAATTTTCAGTTCATGAAGTATTTCTCCTAGAAAATAGCCAACATTTAAAACTTGTTTTGGTTCTTTCTGCTCAAGATAATCTTCCATTTGCAATCTTAAACTAATTAAGTGGTTTTCAAGCTTTTGTTGAGGGGTTAGTTTATTGGAGTATTCCAATATAGCTTTTTGCAACATCTTAAAATCTTCAGACTCAGTATCAATAAAACCTGTGCCTGTACCGTTTATGCCTTCTTCATTAATTATTTCTGTTTTTCTCATAAAAAACTCCTTCAAGCTCTATATTTAAATATTCTTTTATAAGCTTTTTAGCTATAAAATCGGGAATAAACATTTTTTGTCTGCCAATCAAAACAGCTCCATATTTTTCCTGATAAAGTTTAATAAGCTTTGTTTTACTATCAAATGTAAGAAAGCCTTCATATGTCTCTTTTCCAAACCTAAAACTAAGTAAACATGCATAAGAAATAAAGCAACCAGCTACATTTTTGTATCTACCATTACTGCCGTAATTAAATGGTTACCAGTTTCGTGGTTTACTTTTGACACCATTTCTAAAATTTACAATATCAACAGTCCGTTTCAACAATATTCCCGGTAAAGGGATATTATTTTTGTCCTGAGGCAATAACCCTTCATTTTGTAATGCTTCAATCCAGTTAAGTAATTCACTTGTTGCCGGAGCTTTTTCAAATCCACGGTCTCTTAATTCATAAAAAATATTCATGGCTGCATCCAAAAGACCTTTTTCCAGATCAGGAAAATGTAAATCAATTATTTCTTTCATTTCATTCATTTTTGGAAAAGCAATATGGTGACAAAAACATCGCCGTAAAAAGGGATCTGATAATTCTCTTTTGGCATTTGAAGTTATGATAATTACAGGTCTGTGAACAGCTTTAATTGTTTTATTTACTTCTCTGATCGTAAACTCGCAATCTTCCAGTACATCAAGCAAATTATCCTGGACATCAGATTCTGTTTTATCTATTTCATCAAGTAATAAAACAACCCTTTCATTACTTAAAAATGCTCTGCCGATAGGCCCCCAGATAACATAATCAAAAAAATTATTTACATTGCGTCCGGTTTCTGTGGTACCAAAACGGGCATCATTTAGCCTCAAAACAGTATCCTGTACATAACAGGCTTCTTCACCCTTGATTGTGGATTTTGCCCGCATTATTCCCAGAGGCATTCCCAGTTCTTTACTAATCTCAAAGGCCAGTTGGGTTTTTCCTGTTCCTGGTTCACCTGTAAGAAGCAAGGGTTTTTCCATTTTGATTGCCATATTTACAATGGAACTGAGCTCTGAGCTTAGATAATATTTTGCTGAACCGGAAAATTTCATTACAAAAAGCCTCTTAATTTGGAATTATTTTATAATTTATAATATTACCTGATTTTGAGCAATTTAATTATTTTCGCTTTTTCGGTTTAAAAAGATTCCGAAAATAATCAGTAAACCACAGCATCCTATAATAAGGTCAGGAATAAAAGAGGCAAAGGGTGAAATTTTATCCCCCATTTTATAAAGAAAGTTATAGGTGAAATACCAGATAAAAGTAGGAATTAAGCATCCCATTATTACAAGCAGAAAACCTTTATGAAAAAGTTCAGATAACATCAGGCATCCCACAAAAGCACCAAAGATAGCACAGGCAAGGCAGGCTAAAGGCATACTAAATTTTATATATAACGTAAAAAGCATCTTACCTGTTTCAACCCCCTCTTTTTTCAAT
>CAYRDV010000530.1:0-3492 GCA_964422885.1 uncultured Candidatus Sericytochromatia bacterium | reverse complement strand
TTATAACAGTTTCAGGGAGAACTATACCTTCGTCTATGGCTAAGGCATAAAGAAAAGGCTTTAATATTGAACCGGTTGATCTGGCTGCCATTATCCCATCTACCTGTCCTTTTTTTTCCAGGTCGAAAAAATCCTGAGACCCGATATATACTTTTACTTCGCCTGATTTTGTATCAACAACCAGTACAGACACATTTTTTATCCCTTTTAGATTTAAGTATTTGGCATGGGTTTTTACTAATTCCTCAAGGTCCTGTTGGTAATTTTTATTTATGGTGGTTCTGATTATACTAATATCTTTTGCCAGTCTTGTTTTTAAAAGCTGGGAAAGATGAGGAGCTAATATATTAACCAGGGAGATAACTTCAGGTATTGGTTCATTAATTGCTAATCTGTACATGTCTTTATCCAATAACTTATCAATGAATAAAGCTTTAAGTAAATTATTTCTTTTTTGAATTAACCGATTTTTATTACTAAGTGGGGACATTAAACCCGGAGCATTTGGTAAAACAGCCAGAGTTGCTGCTTCTGCCCAGGTTAGCTGCTCCGGTTTTTTCTGGAAATACCTGAGAGAAGCGGCCTGATAACCGATAATATTCCCTCCATAAGGAGCATTGTCCAGATACATTTTTAAAATATCTTCTTTTGAATATAAAATCTCTATTTTTAAGGCCAGAAATAATTCTTTTAGTTTATTTAGATAGCTTCTTTCCTTTGGTTGTGTAAGACGTGCAACCTGCATTGTTATTGTGCTTGCCCCACTTATTATTTTATTTTTTAAAATATTTTGATTAATTGCTCTAAAAATTGAAACTGGATTAAATCCGGGATGATAATAGAAGTATCTGTCCTCAAAATATATTATTGATAACTTTAATTTATCGGGAATTTGCAGATTTTTGTCAGGAGGAAAATACCATGATTCCTTTTTGTTTAAAAATGCTCTCAAAATTTTATTGTTTTCATCAAGAACAACTGTACTGTAATCAACCTGAAATAAAGGCTCCGGTATAAAAAAATAAACAATTGGAAGTAAAAAAGGAAATAAAAAAATATTTCTTTTATTTTTTAAAATTTTTTTTACTAAATGAAAATATTTCATTTACAGAATTATATTAAAATTATTTTTATGTTTTAATTTTATCAGTATTGAGTTGACAATAAGTTGCAAATAAGTTCTGATGTTAATATTATTGAAATACTCGAAGCAAAGCTCCGGGGTTCTTAAATTTATTTTATAGGTAAGCTTTTTAACCTGATATTTAATATAGTTGAGTAGTAGAAAAATGGGATTTTTAGATTTTTTTAAAAAGAAGAAAAAAGAACCTGAATATGATTATGAAGGAGTTATATCTCAAAGCTGGGATATTTTTCGCCAGGGATTAGTTAATCCAAATCCTGAAATTAGGCGGTCTGTGGAGAATGCCGTTTTAAATTTGGATACTCCTGAAGGCAAGAGGTTCTTTGCTGCTGGAATGCAGGAACCTGATATTAGTAACAAAGCATTTTGTTTAAAAAAGTTATATGAAAGAGGTGGGTGGAGACTAGTTGATCAAATTTTAAAAATTGCTTTAAATGATGATAATCTTAACCTGGCAGAAAGAGAAGGTTTAATTTATTATATCGGTGGTTTTAGTGATCCTAATGCCGCAGAGTTGTTACCTGAAGGTTTAAATAATAATGAGATAAAATTAAGAATTGCTACTCTTTGTGCTATGACTGGAGTGAATAGTAACATAGGAGCAAAATTTGCCTCCGAGCACCTGAAAAAAACAACAGATGACTTTGAAATATTTGCTTGCGGTCTTGTTCTTTATCAATATAATAATCCTGAAGGAAAACAGATTATTGATAAAGCTTTTTCAGATACAGATAAACCCAACCCTGAATATTTTGAAAAATTAAAGTTTCTGGACTTTAATAAAGCCCGTGTTTATTTCGAACAATTCAGTAATAGCACTGACCCTGAAATTAAAAAGAAAATAATTAGTATGATTGAAGATAACAGGGGTATAGAATTAATAAAATTTTTTTTAAAGGATTCAGATACTGAAGTTGCCAACCGGGCAATTGAACAGGTTTTAGAGCTTGGTTCACGTTCCACTCTGGAAATTATTAAAGAACTGATTGCTAACCCAATTTTAGAAAAGAATGCCAAACTAGCTTTAGCTGTTTTTGGTGAAAAAGAGGCTCAGCAAGAACTTGAAGATAGAGTCAGAAAAGGTAGCTTGCAGGAAGAAACATTAGATGATCTGAGAATTCTGGGACTGATCCATGACCAAAATGTTTCTGAAATTTTAGATTCCTGGCTTGAATTAATAGATGATTTAACAAATCTTAGAACAGATGAATTGAAGAAATTAAATAAAGCGATCCAAATTTTGATAAAATATGGAAAGATGAGTTCTATTCCCGTTCTGAGTCGTTATTGCAATTTAAACTATTTGGAAAACGAATACATGATTCGTTGGGAGATAAGCTGTAACTCAGCTGCTGCCGTTTTATGTATTGTAGAAAGAAATACAACTTACTATACCTTACATAAAAAAATTAAGGAATAGGGTAATTAAAAAAGGAAATTTTACAAAATTTGGAAATTTTTAATAAGGATATCAGAGAGCTAACCTTTGTTGCTTTTGATCTTGAAACTACAGGACTTTTTCCAATTACATCCGGTATTATTGAAATTGGCGCAGTTAAATTTACACTTGATGGTGAAATTTCCAGGTATCAGGCTTTAGTTAATCCCGAAATGCTGATCTCAGAAAGTTCCTTTTTAATTCACGGTATTACTCAGGAGATGGTTATTAACCAACCCACAATTGAAAAAGTTTTACCTGATTTTTTAGATTATATAAAAGATACTGTTCTGATTGCTCATAACGCTGTTTTTGATGTCAGTTTTATTTCCTACAGCCTTGTACATCATGGTTTTGAAATACCTAAAAACTTTGTTTTGGATACCAGGACCCTGGCGAAAAGTTTGGTTGATGCCCCTGATTTTAAACTGATAACTTTGACTAAATTTTTTGATATACCCTATACAACTTTTCACCGGGCAGTTAATGATGCTGAATATTGTAAAAATGTGTTTATCAACTTAATGAAAGTATTATCAAAGGAAAGAAGTATAAACCTGGAAATTATTTCAATTTATAATAAACCGCTTCAATTTAGTATTATCAGTAAAGATAAAAATAACAGTATGGAATTGCCAGAGATGTATAGGCCACTAAGAGAAGCAATTCATGAAAGTTCAGTGGTTAAAATATCATATAAAAGATTTAATGGTGAAATTACCAGCCGGGAAATTACCCCGATTAATTTTCTAAAGCTAAAAAATAAACTTTATCTTGAAGCTTTCTGCCATCTTAGAGGAGAAAGAAGAACTTTTAAACTGAGTAAAATTTTGAATATGTCAGTTGTATAATTTTTTTAACTCTATTAAGGAAAAATAAAAAAATAACTTATAAAATTTAATTGTCGGGG
>CAYRDV010000529.1:0-3500 GCA_964422885.1 uncultured Candidatus Sericytochromatia bacterium | reverse complement strand
ACTATTTTAACAAATTTTTCAACTTACCATTTATTTAAAAATTACTTATCTAGATCCTTTTCTGACTGCACATCATATTTTGAAAAATATTCAAAACAAAAAAATTATTTTAATTCCAAAATTAGTTTATAAAAAGCAATTACTGCAGTTTTTCCTAAAGCAGTTGATTTCTCATTATTATTTATATTTTTTAGTGAGGCAATATAGCTGTCATCATGGTATTCCAATGCCAGAAAACGATAACCTTCACTGTTATTAATTATCGAAATACAATCTGCAACAGATGGAACCCATCTCATTTGAGAAAATTTATCTTTCTTTCCATACGAAAGGGATTTTTTCATTCGATTGCCGTTTTCTTCACCATCAATTATCAGTTCAAGGTAAGAAAAACCACGCCCATCCTGATCAACTACCAGTGAAATACCGACAGATTGTTCATAAGTACCGCTATAAGTAACCCGCAGATTGCTAAGATCAAGAAACCAGTCACCTGGCTTTGGTTTCCATATTAATCCCTTTTCGTTAATTAAGTTCGCTAATTCAAATTCTTCTGGGCTAAAAGGTATATATATCAAAATATTGCTTTTTCTCTGTATCCGCCAAAAACAACTTTCATCGCTTCTGAAATTTCACCAAGAGTAGCATTTAATTTTACTGCTTTTAGAATTGGGTACATCAGATTATCTGTACCCTGAGCAGCTAGTTTAATTTCTTCAAGGACATCTTTTACAACACCTTCATTTCTCCTGGCTTTAAAATCTTTAAGCCTTTGGATCTGCTTCATTTCCAGATCATGATGCACTTTAAGAAGTTCCAGATTATCTTCTTCATTACCTTCTGTATAACAATTTACCCCGACAATCAGTCTTTTTTTACTTTCAATGTCTTTTTGATATTTATAAGAAGCATCCATTATTTCTCTTTGGAAAAAACCATCATCAATAGCCGGAATAACCCCACCATATTCATCAATCCGGGCAAAATATTTATTAACTTCCTCTTCCATTTGATCGGTCAGAGCTTCAATAAAATATGACCCTCCAAGTGGATCAACGGTATTAGTTACTCCGGTTTCATTGGCAATTATCTGTTGGGTTCTTAAAGCAATCCTTACAGCTTTTTCAGTAGGTAAAGCAAGTGCTTCATCCATAGAATTGGTATGAAGAGACTGAGTACCTCCAATTACTGCGGCTAATGCTTGAACAGCGGTTCTGACAATATTATTTTCCGGTTGTTGGGCTGTTAACGAACAACCTGCTGTTTGAGTATGAAACCTGAGCATCCATGATTTTGGATTTTTAGCATGGTATTTATCTTTCATTACTTTCGCCCAGATTCTCCTGGCAGCTCTAAACTTTGCTATTTCCTCAAAGAAATCGTTATGACAGTTAAAGAAAAATGAAAGCCTTGGAGCAAATTCATCTACATCCATCCCCGCTTTAATTCCGGCTTCTACATAGGCCATCCCGTCAGCAAGGGTAAAAGCAAGTTCCTGAATTGTAGTTGAACCAGCTTCCCGGATATGATAACCACTGATACTGATAGTGTTAAACTGAGGTACATTTTCACTGCAATATGCCATCATATCAGTAATAATCCTCATTGAAGGCCTAGGTGGATAGATCCATTCCTTTTGGGCAATATATTCTTTCAAAATATCATTTTGTAATGTACCCCTTAAAAGCTTGGGATCAATACCCCTTCTTTCAGCAACAGCAACATATAAAGCCAATACTACGGCAGCCGGAGCATTGATGGTCATAGAAGTGCTAACCTGATCGAGTGGAATATCTTTAAAAAGAAGTTCCATATCTTCAATTGAGGAAATTGCCACCCCTTCTTTACCAACTTCTCCTTCGGAACGGTGATGGTCTGAGTCATAACCCATTAGAGTAGGCATATCAAAGGCTGTACTTAAACCGGTCTGGCCTTGTGAGAGCAGGTACAGGAATCTTTTATTTGTCTCTTCGGGTGTGCCAAAACCGGCAAACTGCCTCATTGTCCAGAGACGACCCCGATGCATATTATTATGGATACCACGGGTATAAGGAAATTCACCAGGATTACCCAAATCTTTTTCATAATCAAGGTTTTGAATATCTTCAGGGGTATAAAGCGGTTCTATTTCTTTTTCTGATAAAGTTTTAAAGTTTGCATCTTCACGTTCTCTTCTTCTATTTTTATCCAGCCATTCCTTTTTATTCATTTCAACCTCTTTATTAATGCCTAAAACCCTTTAAGCATACCTTCATCTTAGATTATTGATATCATTATATCACGAAAAATAATTCAAAAATTTGTCTCTAAATTTAGTTCAGACTGAGTAATTTATTCAGAATCTTTAAGGTAATTTACTTACACTGATAAAGGCGTTTGGTTGGCCTGGATTTGCTCTTTTTTGCCTATAATTATAGGCATCTGTAAATTCTTCAATTGGTATTTCTTCTAATATTCCATCTGTAAAAGGATTAGAAATAAGTAAATGATTATCATCGACACCATTTACAATTACATAATGCCCAACCTTAGAAACATCATTTTCAGGAAATTCATCCATAAATTGAGTTAAAAGAATAACCATCTTGTCTTGTTGTAAACTTTTCTTTATTCTTTCCAAAAAATCTTTTGAAGATTCACCTTTTTTTGCATTATTTATTTGACTATCAAGCTTATTTTCCGATAATTTTTCTATTATAGTGGCAATCGGAACAAGTGAAACTGCTCCCCGTTTTCCAACATTCATTTTAGTTCTGATATCTTCTACACTTATGTCTTCGACAAAACTGTTTGCTTTAAGTACCATTATTGCAGCAGCAGGACCACAACTGGAATAGGCTGTTCGCCAAACCTGATTTTCCTTAACCTCATCCTTACTGTGTTGTTCAGGATGGGCCAGTATTGCATTATTTTTTTCCAAAGTAATGCCCGATTGGTGAAATGACTGATAGCTTTTTTCATAATCAGCATATTGTGGGGTATACCACTCATCATAACTTTCAGCTAAAGAGTTAGAAACAAGATCATCTGATTTTTCCAGGGGATTTTCTTTTATATTATTATTTAGATTATCAACAAGATAACTGGCAAGTTGATTATCTTTTAAAGGCTTAATCTGATTGGCAAGCTTATCCAGTTTAGATTTACAAACTTCATTATCTCTTTCAAATAAAGCGATAAACCTGACTTCTCTTAGTGTTTTTAAAAGATTTGATTTTTCGGGTTCATAAATATCAGAAGTTTCTAATGTAACTTTTAGATCGTCATATTCCTGTCCACTTATCCGACCATCTTTGACAGTGGATTTAATATTTTCATATATAGAATTTAAGTTATTACTATTGTTTGAGACAGGGTTATTCATAAATAAAGTACAATTAAAATATTAATAATATTATAAGCTAATTTGGACAACAACTCAAAATTTTCTATTTTTATCTCTGTATTGGGTGCATTAAAAAATGGTAGAGGGTTCAAAAATAGTTCAAAACGGCCTCTGG
>CAYRDV010000528.1:0-3506 GCA_964422885.1 uncultured Candidatus Sericytochromatia bacterium | reverse complement strand
AGAGCTCCAGGCTGGGTTAAACCTGTATTTGATGTAATAAACTATTGGCCTTATTGCCTGAAGTAAGAGCACTAGCAGCACCATTATTGATAAAAACAGAACCTTTTTCGTACCCTTCGGAATGGGCAATCCATCTTTTTACACTGGAAGCATCTTTTTTTAGAAGAAAAGTAGTACCAACCTGTTTTTTATTATATATATCGCTAAGTATATTTTCTTCCCTGCCATTGGCAATATGAGTCGTAATCCCAACAAGAGACATTTTATGGCCTATACCACATTTGGTAATCATTCCGCCTCTGCCGAATAAAGATTTTTCTGGGGAAATATATGACTGAAAATTACTTTTAGCTGCATCAATTGTCGAAATAAGCTTTGCATCCTTATCTTTAGGATTACCATCATATATGCCATTAACATTTGTCAGTAATACAAGGGCATCAACATTCATCATTGACGCAATCAACCCGGCAAGTTCATCATTATCCGTAAACATCAGCTCTGTTACTGATACAACGTCATTTTCATTAACAATCGGAACAATATTATCATGCAATAGTGCAGTAAAGCAGTTTTTCATATTAAGATAATGAATCCTGTCCCGAAAATCTTCTTTGGTGGCAAGAATCTGGGCGCAAATATAATTATATTTTGAGAATAATTCTGCATAAGTATTGATGAGTTTAGGTTGACCTATAGAAGCAAGAATCTGCCTCCTGACAACATCATTTGATTTTTCTGATAATTTTACCAGCGACCTTCCCGCACCCATTGCCCCTGAACTAACCACAATAATTTCCAGATGTTGCTTTTTTAACTCGGATATTTGCCTGACAATATTTTGTAATACATCCAGATCCAAAAGGCCATTTTCTCTGGTAATTACATTTGTGCCTATTTTTACTACGATTCTTTTGTATTTACTTGTATTTCTCATAAAGATATTTAACCACAGATAGACACAGATTAAACAGATTTTAACAGATATAAAATTTAAAATCTTTAATTAAATTCTTATCTGTGTTAATTTGTATCTTTATCTGTGGTAAAAAATTAAATAATTATTCTTTTTCAACATTTACAAAATCAACAATTGATAATTTCTTTAGAGAAAGAAGCAAAAAATTAAACATAATATATATTATAGAGAAAAATATAAAGACCCATTTCATTATTGAAAATAGACCGGAAATAAATACCAGTTCATCAGTAATAGCGGAAACATTAGCCATAAAAATAATATGCATGATATTTTCAACCCAATCAACTAATCCTGCTAAAAATGGAAAGCTAAAAAATATCAGAGAATATTTACTATGTTCGTTTTTCAAAGATAAAAGGTAAGCAATAATGCTGGCTAAAAAAGTTGAATACATGAAAGGGAATAGGCAATCTATAAGCACTGCACTTTTATAAACATTAACCCCATTTTCTCCTAAAGTATTCAGAATTGAAGTAAATCCTTCTTTTGTATAAACAAATTCAAGACCAATAGCGGCCTCTCCTTTTGCTCCAATGCCATGACTCGCTATAGTAGACATACAGATAATGATTATTATCATTCCTATAAAGGATTCTATAATTATGACAGGGCGGCCAAACGATTTATAAAACGTATTTAAATTAAGCTTCTTTTTAAAAAATTCATTAGTCATAAAAATATAATAAAAGGGATTGTTCCATATTTTTTATAAAATGAAGAATAATATTTTTACTGTCGTTATAAGGCATATAGTATTTATTTTCCATATCACTAACAAGATCTTTTACAGATTTACCGTTTTCAATAAGGTTATAAATAAACCTTGAATCTTTTCCAAACTGTAATCCTGTTCCCAGAGGACTTATAAGACTTAAGACATCATTACCGGCAGCATCTTTAATTTCATTTACCTGATTAAGTGGAGAAAGGATTATTTCCTTAGCCATTATCTGTTCATCTGTAAATTGAGGTTTTTTAAAATCTTCTCTGGCAGCAAAAAAAGCAAAGTTTTTTTCAGGAAAAATCAATTCTCCAAGCTTATACCTTTCTTTACGAGAGAGCCTTTCCGCTTTAGTTGTCAACAAAGAATTTCCTTTAAAAAGATAATTGAGAGTCCAGGCTATTTCATCAACAAAGCATAAAAAAGATAAACCATTTTTCTCCAGAAATTCAAACATTTCATCAATATTATAGGTTCTTTCTCTGGCATTAACATAAGCATCTACAAATTGCGTTTCCGAATCAGCAAAATCTTTTCCAAAGGTATTAAGAGAATTATTGTAACTATTTTGGTACCTTAAAAGAATCGGGTTATCAGCAGGTAGTATTTTAAAAAACTCTTTACCAATAGTAATTCCTTCGGAAAAATCTTCCCGCTTTTCCTGGACAAGCTCAATAAATTTTCTAGTCAGATTTTGGTAAAAACGACCATATTCACTGTAAAGCATCAGGTACAGCAGACCATCATCCTTAAGATAGCGTTTTATATTATTCAGCCCGGTTTCAGGTTCCGCCATGTGGTGTAATACGCCAGTACAAACAATATAATCAACCTTTTCCCCAAGATCGCCAGGATTCATTAAATCAACTTCCTGAAAGGTAATCCTTTTAGAAAGAACGCCTGCTTTTTCCAGACGTTCTTTTGCCATATTAATTGATGTTTTACTAAGATCAACAGCCAGGATCTCTGCTTCCGGATTCTGCTGAGCAAGCTTTAAGGTAGAGTAGCCTGTACCACACCCGGCATCAAGTATTTTTATTCCTTTAGCAGACTTATAAACACCTTTGCAAAGATAATTTACAAATTCATAATTTGAGCTGTATAAAACCTCATCCTCCATACTTCCAACAGGAATATGAGGATAAGGAAACAGATTATATTGTTTCTTAACAAACTCTGTAATCTCATTCATTCGGTAGCATTTCTCTAACAGCTTTCTCCAGCATATCAAGTTTTTCCGGAGAATCAGTTTCCAGATAAACTCTGACCATTGGTTCAGTTCCTGAAGGTCTTACCAGCATCCAGCTATTAGTATCTTCAAAAAGTAATTTAATACCATCAATAGTTTTACTGCCTGTTACTTTCAAATCACCTATCTGAACTGGTGTTTCATTTTTAAAGCGATTTATGACAGCTTTTTTTGCTTCATCGGAAAGGTGTAAGTCCAGTCGTTTACCAAAAGGCTCATACCCCACTTCAGTTGTCAGATCTTTCCAGATTTCACTCAATGATTTATTTTCAAAAGCGAGCATTTCAACAATCAAAAGATCTGCCAGAATACCATCTTTTTCCGGTATATGACCTAATACACTCAACCCACCTGATTCTTCACCACCAATTATTACATCTGTATCTCTCATCTGAGCACCTACATATTTAAAGCCAACAGGTGTTTCAATGATACCAGCATCATAATGTTTTGCCAGTTTATCCAATAAATGGGTAGTAGCCACTGTCCTTACAACAGAACCTTTAAAACTACGGTTTTTTATCAAATGTCGCAAAAGCAATGAAATTACTTTG
>CAYRDV010000527.1:0-3513 GCA_964422885.1 uncultured Candidatus Sericytochromatia bacterium | reverse complement strand
CATATTAGAATTGCCAGAGGGGAAATGAAAAAAGCTCTTATTCATCTTGAAGATCCTGATTTGGCTTATCTGCTTGAAAGTACAACTCAGTTTAAGCATTATGTAAATGATCTTTTCTGGTGTCAGGAGTATGCTTTTAAAAACCGCAGAGTAATGTTTGATAATGTTTTGAACGCGATAAAAAAATTATTGCCGCAAACTGAAGTTCTTGGTGAAGTAACTTCATGCCATCATAACTATGTTTCTATTGAAGAGCATTTTGGTGAAAAAGTATTTGTCACCCGTAAGGGAGCAATACGGGCCGGTAAAGGAGAATTGGGTATAATACCAGGTTCTATGGGAACAAAAAGCTATATAGTACGCGGAACAGGAAATAATGAGTCATTTCATTCGTGTTCACATGGAGCAGGAAGAAGGTTTTCCAGGACAAAAGCGAAAAAAGTTTTTTCTCTGGAAGATTTTAAAAAGCAAACTGAAGGAGTAGAATGCCGTAAAGATCATGGTGTACTGGATGAAATACCTGGTGCATATAAAGATATTGATCAGGTTATGGCAAACCAATCTGATTTGGTTGATATTGTAGCCGTATTAAAGCAAATATTATGTGTTAAAGGCTAAAAACGGGCAGCAAATGCTGCCCGTTTTTAGCCATAAGGAGAGTTTTTTGGGTTTAAATGATGACAAATTTACTGAGAGTGAAAAGAAAACCTCAGCTTATTTTAAGCTGGCGTTTTTGCTATATCTGACCTATTTTACATTTGTTTTGATTACCCAAAAATTAGAAACTATCGATGCTTTTATTCATAATATAGATTTACCAATACATGAATTTGGACATGTTTTTTTCGGTTTTTTATCTGATGGTGTTTTGATGTACATGGGGGGAAATTTATTTCAGTTTTTATTTCCCTGTATTCTCAGTGGCTCATTCTTTTTCAGAAAAGACTATTTTGGTATGTTTGTCTGTTCATTATGGGCTGGAGAAACTTTAATAGACGCCAGCTACTATATATCTGATGCCAGTACAAGAGCTTTACCCTTAATTACAGGAGACCCTGATACACATGACTGGTTTAATGTTTTTCTGGAATTAGGGCTATTACGGTATGATACAATTATTGGAAAGATGGTTTTTATCATTGGAGCAGCCTTAATGATTACCAGCTTATTATTGTCCTATTACATAGTTAATAAAGATGGTAAGTTTATTGAGGTAAAAAAATAATTTATTTTACGAGGTAATTTATGATAGAAAAAATAAAAATTGTTTATTGTGTAGCCTGAAATTACAAACCAAGAGCAGTCGGTCTGGCTGCTAAAATTAAAGATGAGTTTGGCTTTGATTCTGAACTGGTTCCTGGTGATAAAGGTATTTTTGATGTATATGCTCCGGATGGAAAGCTTATTTTTTCCAAATACTCTGTTGGAAGGTTCCCTGAAACTGAAGATATTTTTGAAAAGCTGCAATAATACCATCTATTGATAATATCCAGGTCACATCAAAACAGATATTTTCAATACAAATAACCTAAATAATAATTAAGGTTAATCCAGTCTTGACATTTTGATAAAAGTCTAATATCCTGAAGACTATATTAGCCTCTGTAGCTCAGTCTGTAGAGCAAAGGACTGAAAATACTTGTGTCCCCAGTTCGATTCTGGGTGGCGGCACCTTTTTTCCGGCATTTATTATTCTGCCACAGATATGCACAGATTCTCACAGATGAAAAATATTTAAAATTTTTTATTTCTGTACTCAGAAACAGGGGCCCCTTTAGGGGAATTATTAAATTCTTATTCTGTGTCTTTATCTGTGAAAATTCGTGGCTAAATTAATTAACTAACCCTAACGATAGAATTCAGTTGTCCTTTTGGCGTATATATTTTTTCACCACTGGGATCCAAAATCCATCTTGAATTATCAATTACAAATTTATATTGATAATCCCCTGGAGCAAGTAATACATCAATTTTCCATCTTCCCTGATCATTAAACATCGGTAATGAATTAGCATCCCAGTTATTAAATTCACCAGTTAAAGACACTTTCCCGGCATCATGATAATCAAGTTCAAATCTTACAGGAACAGGCTCACGGTTACTGATAATAAAATTATTAAGATCATTCGCTACTTCATTGGTATTAAAACCAAAACCAAGACTATGACCTATCTGATTATAAATAATCATTTTTTTCTGCTCAGTTCTGACTTTATCAAAAGCAAAAAGAGCATGTTTAACTTTAACAACTTTATCATCTACCCCATGCATAATTAAAACAGGAATATTCAGATTATGGACATTATGTTCAACAGCTTTCATTGATAAATGTACCTGATTGGCCCAATGATGATTGGGAGGATTATATTTTGAGTGAGTGGGGGAAGAAACAGCTATAACCCCAGTGGCATTATTTTCCAGTTCAATACCCATTAAATAGGCAAGAGTTCCACCAAAGGAAGAACCCATTATATAAACTTTATCAGTCATTCCCCTGAGGATATTAAAGCTCTCAATTGCTGAGCGGTAGCAATCTTTCCAGGTTACACTTTCCTGATATAAGACGTCCGAATTTAAACCATGCCCATACAATAAAACGCCTAAAGTGTTATAACCCTTTTCAAATAATAGTTTACCCAGTTCAATCGTATTACATGGTGTTGCTTCAGAGCCATGCAAAAGAAGGATGCTGACATTATTATTTCTGTTTTCAAATAAAAAAGGAAGATCTGTTTCCAGGATATTATTTTTTATATGCTTATCTTTTAAAGCTTTAAATTGAAAAATGGATTGTTCATAAAGAACCATATTAAAATTAGTCTCTAATTTTTAATCGAAGCAATTTAATTTCGTTTTCCCTATCCCTGAGAAGAATTGAAAACCGGTTCCAGATTGCACCTTTGGCTGATTTCATTCTGGGTGCACCATAACATTCAATCGCTCTTTCAAGAGGATCTCCTATTTTTAGGCCTTTAGTTGTCTGGTGTCTGTATTTTTCATCAATTTCTATTTCGTTTATTACTCCATTTTCATCAAAATAGAAACTAATTCCTACATCAGTATAATAAAATATCTGTTCCTGCTCCTGTTGGGCATAATCCACTTTGCTTAATGTTTTTAAATTAGCGATTACATTTTGCTTGGTACTAAGATTTACAAAAAGATCTAAAACTGAGCTATTTTCAATATCAACTTCAAGACGGTTACGTGAAGCAACTTCTTTAATTGCTTTTTCAAGAAACTCTGGGCGTTTTCGGATCATCCCTAAACCAGCATCCGGGTTTTCTTTAACAGGAGCCGCTTGCATAGCCATCATCTGTTGCATAAGCGCAGCAGCTTCTTGTGGAAGCCCTGGTATGGAAGCTGTGGCTGGATTGGGAGGGGTATTCTCATTCAGTAATTTTTGGGATAAAGCATCTGCTTCTGATTGGGATAAGGTATTTCCACCTGCCAGTTTTTGCATCAATTCTTCTGCTCCCGGAGCTAAACCCGCAGATGTTACAGCACCTGGTG
>CAYRDV010000526.1:0-3527 GCA_964422885.1 uncultured Candidatus Sericytochromatia bacterium | reverse complement strand
CCACCATTGAAGAAGCAAAAGAACTAATGAAAAAAAATACCAGGAATTTTGCCAAAAGACAATTAACCTGGTTTAGAAATGATAAAAATATTCATTGGGTAAATACTAATGAAAAAGAAAATCCAGAAATTATTAAATATATTTTAGAGCACTGTAATAAATTTAATTAACCCATCTTGGAATATCATCATCGAAAGAATTATTAGTCATTCTGGTTTGATTCGTACCATCAGGATTCATAATATATATTTCTTTATTACCATCTCTGGTTGATACAAAAACTATTTTATCTCCAACAGTTGACCATGAAGGAACAGCGTTATTTGGTGCACTGGTCAATTGAACAATGTTAGTACCGTTGGCATTCATTACATAAATATCATTATTACCTTCAAAAGTAATTTTTGTGCCATCAGGAGACCAGGAAGGATGTCTTTCGTTTATCGCAACAGTATTTGTAAGATTAGTCTGACTGGTTCCATCAGGGTTCATGATAAAAATATCGGAATTAGTTCCCAAATCACGCTGAAAAATAACTTTTGTCCCGTTTGGTGAGACATCAGGCCAGGTATCATCAAAGGCTACATCAGTTATTTTTGTTTCAGTGCTTCCATCAGCATTCATCCACCAAATATGAAAATCGCTGAAATTACGATCAGATGCAAAAAATATTTTGGTATTATCATTGGTCCAGGTTGGGAAAATATTACTAAAACCGGCATTACCTGTTAATCCCAATTTATTTGTACCATCAGGAGATATTGAAGAAATTTCGTCTCCTCCATCAACAAAAGCAATTTTACTAAGATCAGGTGAAAACACAGGCTGGGTGTTATCATTATCATTGGTTACTTTAATTAAATTATCTCCATTCCCGTCAGGCCCAAGAACATCACCTGGGTTAACTCTATCAGAATCAACATCAGACATTAAGTAAAGTTCCATATCCCCATCACTGTTTGACTCAAAGATAATCTGTCCAACATACTGAGGAATATTTACAGGATTGGTAATAACAAATTGCTGGTTCTGAATACTGATGTATTTGTAGGGATCATAGCCATGGCGAAGAATATCTTTTACCTTTTCTGCAACTGAATCAACAAGAGCTGGTGTAAATAAATAATGCGAAGAAATATGAGGTTGGGTATCACTTCCAGTATTACTTGTAAGCATCGCTGAATTTGAACCATTTACATCTATTGAATAAATATTATCATTGCCATCACGGTTAGTTTCAAAAATAATCTTTGCTCCATCAGCTGACCAGCTTGGATAAGTATCTTTAGCTGCATTATTGGTAATATTAGTGGGGGTATCTCCATTTCCATCACTATTACTATCAACTGAACTCATAGTAAATACTTCTTTATTGTTAGTGCGATCTGAACTGAAGGCAATTTTTGTTCCATCAGGTGACCATACAGGTTCACTATCTTCCGCTGAATTGCTGGTAAACCTGGCTTCACTACTTCCGTTTGTATTTATGACATATATTTCTTTATTACCATCTCTTTGCGAAACAAAAGAAAGTTTTGTTCCATCAGGTGACCACATAGGGTTATCATCAATACCAGAATTTGTTGTTACACGAGTTTCTCCGGTTCCATCCGCATTAATAATATAAACATCTGTATTGGGAACAGAATTAACAACCCTGTTTCCGGCAAAAGCAATTTTTAAGCCATCAGGTGACCAGGTAGGGTTAAAATCACTGACACTGTTATTTGTGATTCTGACCTGATTAGTACCATCAGCGTTCATTACATAAATTTCCTGATTATTATCCCTTTGAGAAACAAATGCAACTTTGCGTTCATCAGGAGACCATACCGCAGTTTCATCAATACTGGTATTAGTTATTAATCTTGACTGGCTGGTACCATCAAGGAACATTTTATAAATTTCTTTGTTTCCATCACGATCTGAAGAAAATGTTATTTTATTTGAAAATAGGCTTGTTACTACACTACCGCCACCAGTTACATTTATTTTGTTTATTATATTCTCTGTTGGAATATCAACTTTGAGTTTATCTGCAATAACTGACAAAGCAGTCGTTTTAGAACTGATAACAATATTTGGAAAAGTAATACTTTCCCATCCTGCTAAAGTCCATCGCAGGTAGGTAGTAACAGTCATTAAGCTGTTACCGGTTCCGCCAATACGCTTGGACGACTGTAATATATACATACTACCAACAGCAGGATTAAATGAAGCATCAGGATTAATTGAGAATACCCCAGCTCCATCCGAAAGACCTGTGGCGATAGTTTTATATGGAAAAGTAGGATGATCCGGGGGATATATCAGTGATACTGTCGCATTTATACCAATATCGGCAACAGTGGCTTTGATACTATATGCTTGTTTTTCAGTGGTAGGAAATTCTACACTTCCGCTTATTGTTGTTTTTACAACAGTATTTTGCGAAAAATTAGCACCTAAATTGCTATTTTGGTTAATTGGATAACTTAACGAACATGAAGTTGTTAGTGCCAAAGAAATAAGATAAAGTACGGAGTTTTTTATTATTTTCATAGCTAGATTCGCCTAAATAACTTATTATAAAATAATTCCCCGCAAGGTGGGGCCCCTATGAGTAAGGACTCCGATGCAAAGCATCGAAATATTCTCATTACTGATAAAAACAAGTTCTTACCAGTATAACATATACAAACTTTTTTTTGTAGACCCAAAATTAATCTCCTATTGAGCCACCAACTGAAGTTGGATTTACCCCAATATCGAAAGCATCAAGATTAATATCATAATTTGCCGAAGCCGAATTTTTTCTTCCGGTTGGCCTGAGTTGTATAGTATGTGATGAAGCTGTAAGACCGCTTTTCAGATAAACTGCTTTCTGATATTCAGTAGTTGCAGAATATAAATCGACAGTTGTCTGATAAACATTGTCCAGATAAATATCAACCATACCCTGATTACTACCTTTTGTGGCAATATAGGTTATACCAGTATTATTAAAAGTATAAGATGACTTAAGATTACTTATCGCATCATAAGAAATATTTGTTCCCGAAGATGCAACATTTTTTTGGCCGGTTCCCAAAAGTGTGAATGTATGTGTGCTATTGGTCAGACCAGTTATGGGTATTGTTTCAAATGAAATTCCACTGGCATTATATAAATCAATAGCTTGCTTAAAGTCACCATCAATATATAGGTTCATAATACCTGAATCAGAATTTTTAACAACTTTTAAATAAAAATTAGTGCCAGAGACAGTTCCGATTAAACCGGGAGCTTGTACAAAATTATCAATGGAAATATTTGGTGCTCCCACAACTCCACCAGAGCTTGGGTTTTTATCACCTGTGGCCTCAATAGTAAGACGATGATTAGTATTTGTAAGACCTCCATAAGATTTAATTAACCCTGAAATACCTGGTGCAGGTAAATTTGTATACCCATCTACTCTGGTAACTGGGCCACCATCAAGGCTAACATCAATCTTTCCACTATTTACCCATTTTCTACCAAAAAAATTAATATTTACGATTGAAAAG
>CAYRDV010000525.1:0-3534 GCA_964422885.1 uncultured Candidatus Sericytochromatia bacterium | reverse complement strand
TTAAAAGAATTTAGTGAAACAGAAAATATACCTATACTTAACAGGGCTGAATTCAGAATTAAAAATGCTATATATTGTCATGGATGTCATAGGGAAACACCGGAAGAGATTAGTTTCTGTATTTTTTGCGGTAAAGAATTTATACCTAGGGAAAATCTGGAATATTTTTCCATAAAAATTCAGAAAATTAATAGTAAAATAAGTACCAAACTGGCACGTTATCTGAATGATGTAACTTCTTTCAATGATTATCAGAAACTTTTGGACTACTTAACCTATTTACCAACCATCTTTAATTTTTCGACTTATCGCTCAAATACTTATGAACTACTTAAAATACTGGATGAATATAAAGTTAATTATAGTGTTCTTGATACATATAACTTCAGCTTTGAAAAATTTTTTGCTTCACTTTTACCATATGGAAGTATTAACCTTGGAACACTTAAAATCGAAAAAAGTTATCTTGACCCCGTTGTATCAAAACTGGCAATAGATGTAATCCAGGAAACACACTCTTCGGGACTAAAAATGGCCATTAGCAAATCACTTTATGAAATGTATATGATTATTAATACCGGAAGAGAAAGTGATAAAATGTTCAGACCATTATTTGAAGACCTGGAAAAAGATCTGGAAAAACTTTTTAGTAAATTCCTTTATTTCATTCGAAAAGCAAATAAATTTGATCTTTACTTTAATGAGCACACACCTGAGCAGTTAAAAAAAGAAATCTTTCTTCTTGAAGATAAAGTTAATAACACATCTGAACCACTTGCAAAACAAATTTACAAGGAGTCAATAAATTTAAAGGAAAAAGAATATCTGGAAATTATTTCGCTTAATAAAACTATTGAAATATTAAAATCACAAATTATTTCTATAGTTACCGTTTTAAGTACTATGAGGACAAAATCAGCTTATATCAGTGCCTTTGATATTCAAAAAGGACGAGGAGAATTTGCAGAATTAAATAACCTGAAATCTAATTTTATTTCCAGATTAAAAGCAATTGAGGAAATACTGTTTTAACCCTGCCTTTTCTTTTGTTCAGCAAGTGCCAGATCTAGCTGTTTTCTGCTGATAAAACCGTGCTGTACAAGCAATTCACCGATTGGAACAGTTTTCCCATCGACAGAATGTTGTTGGGTTAAAACCATTGCTAATATTGCATCGTCAATAATTCCCAACTGTTTTAAGATTTCACCCAGAGAATTAGGGTTTACTGGTTTTTGTGAACCTATTGCATCGTTAACTTGTTCTCTTGTAACCAAACCAAGTTCAATAAGTATTTCACCAATTGGTTTATGATGAGTTGGCGGTAAGATAGCCTGATACTGTAAAGCGCTTGTAAGCTGGGAACGATCAAGAAAACCTTTTTCAACAAGGATTTCACCAAGAGGTTTTCGCCTGTTATCCTGTAATGTTGAAGGCTGTAGAGGTGCAGCACCGGGAAGCCGCATTTTACCAGGGAAAGTACTCTTAAAAGGAGATTCTGGTTTTTCCTGGATAACGGGAGAAACCGGCGGAATAATAGGCGACTCAATTTTTACAGGCGCCTGAGGAGGAAGCCCTATATCAGGTAATATAATTTCCTGTGAATTTGGCGGAGGGGGTAAAGGTATCTCAGGGAATATCTTTTTTGAATCTTCTTTTGGAGGAGGTGGAGGAGGCGGAGCGACAGGAGCATCAGGCTTTGGTGGAGGCGGAGGTGGTGGTGGAATTCTCTCACTCAAAGGAAAGGTTTCTTTTGTATACCCTGGATTAGTTTTTGTAAAATCGGGAGGTGGAGGAGGCGGTGGTGGAGGTATAGCAGGCTTTACCTCAATATTTCTGAGATTAGACTGCTTTTTGAGAATTTCTTCAAGTTGTTCACGGGTAATGAAGTTAAGGGTAATAAGGATCTCGCCAAGCTGCATGTAATTAGATTGATTTAATTTTGCCTGAAATTCTAGAGCCATAGTCAATTGAATAAGATCAATATATCCTTTGCTTATTAATAACTGACCGATCTGGCTTACCGCATTACTCACTGGTCTAAAAACTCCTTAATTATGGTTCTTTATTTTTATTAAAGCATTTCTTTTTTTTTAATGCTGGTAAAATAATCACTTTCCTTTTTAATATTTAAACCTAAATTGCTATTTCTTTTTAATATGGCAACCCAAGTTGCTAGTTTACATTTAACAAAGAGTCTGGTCAAGACAGAATTGTATATTGTAAAGTTTTTGTCAGATTGGTAAAGCTTACTGTTTCCGCAAATAAAAAAAGCTCCATTTTTGGAGCTTTTTTTATTTGTTAATTTATTTTGTCATTTTTTCAATTTTCTTAGCCTGATCAGCAGCAGTCATATTAATACTGGTAATATCTCTTGAAAGGCCCAATGAAACCTGTCCCAAAGCTCTTGCATCCTGGATTGAAAATCCTTCAAGCATTTTTACACCATTATCATAATTACTTCTGGCCAGTTGTTCAAGTTTTGCATGTGCTGGAGCTGTATTAAAAGATTTTATTTCCTCAATATCTTTTTTCTTTCCTTCTATTCTGGAACCTTTAAAAAACCACCCTTTTTCGCCAACCTGTTTAATTTCTTTTTCTGTCTGTTCTACAGCTTTTGGCAGAAGATTTTTAATAGCATTATCTTCTCTGTCTAACTCTTTTGAAGCTTTATTGATTGATTCATTTAATGTGTTAATATGCCAGGAAGGTTGTTTAAATTCAGTCATATTATCAATTGAAGTCAAAGTCTGCCTCAGCATATTTCTATCCTGGTTAATAACATTATGATTTGTTTCATTTATAGCCATTCCCAGAAAATCATTTAAAGCTACATTTTGAATTGCTTTTGCGGCCATATTTCTAATAGTTGGGTTTTCTGTGGTATATGAAATATTATTCAAAGCATTGATTAAAATAGCTCTGTCTGACTTAATATCATTTTTGTAACTTTCTATTGCATAATTATAATTTCTTACTGCTTCATTGTATTGAGCAGGTCCGGCAAAATTTTCTTCCCGGGGATACGGAGGGATATAGGTATGCCCCCATGAGTTAGTTTGTAATAATGCATTACTGGCAATATTATTAACAGACTCAATATCTTTGTGTAAAACAGGAATTCTGGTTTCTTTGGCAGAGGCAAAAACTTCACCATCTTTTACAATTACACTATTATTACCAATTGCATTTGCTAACTGTGAAACAGAAACTTTTTCTCCACCACCAAGAGCATTTACAGTAGCTTCATCTTTTCTGACTCTTAAATTATCAGATACCATTCCATCTTTATTTGAATCAAAAGCTCTAGCTACTAAGCCTGGATTAAATGTTAAATCGGACACTTTTTTACTCCTAAAATATCTAAAAATTATCTCTATATTTTCTTTATATAAAAAAATTGTTTTAACTTGTCAGACTTAGGTTAACAAGTGGTTATCACAAGAGTAATTTTTAGTTAAATAAACTATTTGCAATACTTATAGGCTTTTTGAATAAATTCGCTTAAGCGATTTTTGGTAATATTTCGCTCCTTGG
>CAYRDV010000524.1:0-3545 GCA_964422885.1 uncultured Candidatus Sericytochromatia bacterium | reverse complement strand
ATGGCTGGTAAAGTCCTTGTATTGGATGCCAATAACGGTAAACTAGTTAATGCAATTACAATCCCGGAAATGAACCATAACGGTATTTTTTCACCTGACGGAAAGGAAATATGGACGGCAGAAATGGCAGGAGCTGGCAAAGTACAGGTTTATGATGCAGGAAATTATAAGCTTTTAAAAGAAATTTCCGCAGGTAAAAATCCGGCTGAAGTAACTTTTTCTGCTGACGGAACCAAAGCATTTGTAGCAAATGATGGTTCCAATGATATTACAGTGATTAATGTTGCTGATAAAAAGGTGTTAAAAACCATTCCTGTAGAGCATGGCCCGGTTGGAGCCTGGACAGGAGCCGATAACCGCATGTATGTTGATAATGAGCATAGCCAGACTATCAGTATTATTGATGTAAATAAGCTGGAAGTTGTTGAAACGGTTAAACTGGGTTTTACTCCGGGAATGGCTTCATATAATGCCTCAATGGATGAATTATGGGTTTCGGATGCAGATAGCGGCAGTATCGCTTTTTATAAAAAGGATTCCGGCAAATTTGTTAAAGCTGGGAATATTCCTACCGGGAAAGGCGCTCATGCTATTGCTTTTACAAAAGATGGCAAAACCGCTTATGTTACTAATCAGTTGGCAGATACCGTTTCTGTGGTTGATTCTGTAAAGAAGGCAAAGATTATTGATATTAAGGTAGGTAATAAGCCTAATGGCCTTGTAGTTAAGGAATAAATTATATTTATTATTTTTTTCTCTGATCTTATAAGAAATGAATAAGCTTTTTAAATTATTAATAACAGATTGTTTATGTACATTTGCCCTGACTGGTTGTACCTCAACCCCCATCTCTCCGGTAAAGAGTTCTGTAAGCCCGTTACCAGTTTTATCTAGCTTGCCAAATCCGGGAACAGTTTTCCACTATGAAGATACAACTTTTAAAGTATTCGATCAGCCTTTGCCCTCTGATGGAAATATAATTATTGATACTGTATTTATGGATCGTAAAGGATTTTTAGTAATTATGGGTGATAGGGATTATTTTCCAGGGGAAGTAATAGGCATTAGTAATCTTCTTGAAATTAATAAAGAATTTAAGTCAATGAAAGTAAAAATAGACCCATCAAAGGTAAGAAATCGGGTACACGTAACAATTGCATTTGATAATGGCGACAATACATTTAATTTTGAAAAAGAAGAAATTCTGAGAGATTCAGGAAATATAATAATATCAGAAATTATTTCCATTTTACCCATTTAATTTTAAATATCCTGTTTGCTTATCCAATTAAGTTTTACCTTTTAAACTTTTCTAATTTGGCTTTCATTTGGTCAATTTCTTTCTGCTGGCCTGACATAATATTTTTGCATAATTCTATAATCTCAGGATCGTGTATATTTGCCTTTCCACACATTAGTATTGCTGATGCATGATGAGGAATCATTGATTTCAGGAATTGTTTATCTGAAACTGCTCCCTGTTGCCTGATTAAAATTAAAAATTTATGAAAGCATCTTCTAACTTAAGTTCCAGTTCTTTATTTCTCGTTTCAAGATATGTTATATAGTTTTTATAATAATTTCCCTGGTATCCCATTTGGATTATTGCTTCTTTTGCAGATGGGGAAAGAGTTTTCTTTAGTTGTTCAATAATTGTTGTCATATTAATTTCCTCAATTCGGTTAAAATTGTTTCTATAGGAAAAGGCTTTTTCAGGAAATATTTTATTTTATCTCTTACCTGTTCATGTAGATCTCTTGTATCTACTGAACCACTCATGCAAATTATATTTACCTCGGGATTAACTGCCAATAAAGCCGGAATTGTTATTCTATAATCAGTATTAGGCTGAATCATATCCAAAAGTACAACTTTTATTTCTTTTTGGTTTTCTTTATAATACATCAAAGCGGAATAAAAATCTTCAAAAGTTTTAACCTGATATCCATTCATTTCCAGAACTTCTTTAAAAAGTGCCAGAATATTTGTATTATCATCAATTATTATAACCAATGGATGGTTTTCCATAATTATATTTTCCAATATTTTATTAGCCTAAATTATAGGTATAGTAACATATTTAAGTAAGTTTTGTTTCTAATATCATGTGGACTAATACACTGTAATAAATTAGCTTATGGCTTATGAATAAAGAAGATAAGCTATTAAGATTAATTAGTAAACGAATTAGAGAACTGAGAAAAGAAAAAGGTTTTTCTCAGGAAGGCTTTTCGCTTGAAGCTAATTTAAATAGGTCTTATTACAGCAGAATAGAACGGGGACAACAAAATTTTTCCATGATCTGTTTATTGAAAATTTCTATAGCTCTTGATGTTGAAATATCAGAACTTTTTCCCCAAAAAGATAGAATAAAAGCTGATGTCCTATTCCTACTTAAAAACAAATAATTTTATGAGTGAGTAGATTACCTGTTTTTCAAGCTTTTGGATTTTTTGTTTTACTCCTTTCTTTTTCGTAAATATTTCTTCAGAAACTGATATTCTATTTTTTTAAAATTATCACTATATTATAGATTTACATTTTAAATTCATGCTTTTATTTTATATTACAGTAACTAGAACCTAATTTTAATATTTGTGTTATAAAATTAATTTATTATAGAAAAAATAATGGAAAAAGTAAATGTTTTATATGTTGAACCTTTTTCCCACCCCAAAAAGAAATTTTATTGCTTTTTCCAGATTCCAGTAGCTAGAATACAAGTATATTCTTGATTAGCCTTATCATTATGCTTTAGTAATGTTAAAATAGAAAAAAATATTTTGAAAGCAAAGAACCCCATGATAGAAGCAATCAGACAGTATAAGGATCATCCTGACCTGGTATATAATACCTGGTTTATTAACAACGAAGAAAGACTGAAAGCTTTCCGGTCGATCAGGCGTGGTGTTATCCAGGTAATAAATGATATTAAGGAAAACAATTTCCCCAATGATTTTAAGGGCAGTTCACTGGAATTTATCCTGAACTGTATTACAGAACAAAAGCAGGTTTTTGAGGGTGCTTCCCATCCGTTCTACTGGAAGCCGAAATTACGGATTCCTGATATATATGAAAACCAGGATAACAAAAGGTACTTTGGGCAGTTCCTGGAAAATTGCCTGAATGCTACCAAAGAAGAAACTTTAATTAAAGAAATAATCAAGATTGACGAAAAGAAGATAAAAGGTTTAGGCCCAGCAGTGGCAAATATACTATATTTCCTTCACCCTACCATTATTCCGCCTTTTAATACAGCAATTTTAAACGGGTTTAATATACTTTTTCAGGATAAGAAAAAACTGGGCTCCTGGTCAGAATTTTTAAAAATGCGGGAAGTAATCATTCAGAAAAATAATGAATTCAAAAGCCATTTTTCAAATGATTTGGGTGCTTTCAGCGGCTTACTTTTTGAAATCGGTATGAAAAATATTCTGGTCGGACAGAAACAATCTTTAACTGATGAAGAAATGGAAAAACTTTTAAAGCAGGTACAAAAAAGGCATAAAGAATTAACCGGCGAAAAACAGGAAGAAGAATTGCAT
>CAYRDV010000523.1:0-3546 GCA_964422885.1 uncultured Candidatus Sericytochromatia bacterium | reverse complement strand
GTCATTCTCACTCCGCACATTGCTTCGGCGACGGAAGAAACAAGACAGAAAATGAGGGAAGTTAAAATAGATTATATTCCTTGGAGTAAAGGCAAAAATAACAGGTTGTATTTTACAAATTATTATCAGGAGATTTTAAATGTTTATTTATAATGAAGAAACCCATAACAAACAGGAGGTTCAATAAATGGCAATACGGTCAGTTAGTAAAAAGGAGTTAGTTTTTATACCAGCATATGCGGGTAACAGGGAAGACGTAAACCCACTTTCTGTAGCAATTCATTCATTGTCAAGGGCTGAAGCTGATGAATATGCTAAGAGGACAAGGTATTTTCAAAGACCAGGTAACAAGGGTGAGTGGGATAGTAATGCACTTTCCATACACAAGAAGCAATTTTTGGACAATGTAATTAAAGTAACAAACTTTATAGATTCTGATTCTGGTGAGGCAATTATTGATATTGGTAGATTTTACGATGAAGCACCACATCCATTAATTGAGGAAATACTTGAAGCTATTGTGGATATTTCTACTTTAAAGGATGCAGAAATAAAAAACTAAAAGCTGCAATCTCATATATTCTTAATGGGAAAGGATGGGATTGCAGTAGTTGTACAGAGAATCAGCAACTTTCCAGAAATTGTAGTTTAGGATTATCTGAAGAAAATATTGAATATGAAGATGAGGATAAAATTACTCATGTAAATAGTAATGTAAAAGAACAAGCCAAGTTTAATTTAACATGTGGTAAATTTCGTTTTCATATCTGTCCTGTTGGATGCTCTTTAGATGATTCTGATTTTTTTATAAAAACTTATTTTTTGTGTGAAAAACTTGGATGTTTACCAGAAGAAGGTGGTTTATTAGACCAAGATAACAGAATAGTAGAAGCATTTGAAATTATAAGTTCAGAAATATCAAGGCATGAAAATGATGAGATGGAAAAACAGAAAAGGGAGATGAAACAAAAAAGTGGCAGTCACAAATAAAGATCTCAATTTAACAATTAAATCTAAATATAGTGGAACTGGTACGGGTACAGCCACTAAAGATTTAAATAAATTTGCTTCTGTTACTGAAAAATTAAACAAGTCACAAAAATCTCAATTGACTGGTATTGCAAGTGCTTGGAAAAGTGTAAGCAGTGCTTTTAGAAATGTTTTCTCTGGGATGATCAGTGGTTTAGGTAGTATTTTTAATGCTCTTTTTTCTGTTAAAACCCTAATAATGGGTTTATTTGCTGGAATTGTTGGAAAAGGTATAGGGGCTTTCATTAGTTTAAATGCAGAATTTGAAAAAATGAAAGTTACTATGGATGTTTTAACAAAAGGTCAAGGTGAGGCTTGGTTCAATAAATTGAACCAATGGGCATTAGATATGCCTGTATCAATGTCAGAAGTTACAAAGTCATTCATTACCATGAGAGCATATGGACTTACACCGACTATAAAAATGATGGAAAATTTACTAGATGTGGCTTCTGTATTACCTGAAAGTGGTAGAGCTATGACGGGTATTGCAAGAGCCTTGGGGCAGATTCAGTCAAAAGGTAGATTGGAAGGTCAGGAATTGAGACAGTTAGCAGAATGGGCAGTTCCTGGCTATGAAGCAGTTTATGATAAAATATTTAAAAATATTTCTGCACGTACTGGTAAAGCTGTACATGATTTAAAATTTACAATGATAGATGCTGCTACTGCAAATAAGGCTATTTTGGAAACAATGGAGGAACACTTTGGTGGAGCAGCTAAAGCAATTGCTAAAACTTGGGGTGGTTTGTGGATAAGATTAACAAATCATGCAAAGGATTTTTTTAGGCAGATAGGTGAGAGTGGTGCAATGCAACCACTCAAACAGGGGTTGGAAAAAATTGTTAACTGGATGAGTGGAGCATTTAAATCAGGGGAAATGCAAAAAGCAACTGGAATAATTGGGTCTTCATTTGGGATTATATTTGAGGATATTACAAAATCTTTAAGTGGGATGGATGTAAAAGACTGGTCTGATAAATTTGTTTCTGCTTTAAAAATAGTTATTTACACTGTTGCAGTACTTTCAACTGCTATAGATAGTATAAAATTAATACTGTTAATTGTAAAATTAGGTTTTTTAAATTTTTCAATAGGTGTTAATGTTATTTTATATGGGGTAATTGGAGTAATAAATGAGGTTATCCAACATTTCAAATGGGTAATTGATAGAGTCCCAGCGGCGATAGCTTTTTTGATTGGGCCTGCGTTTGGTATGGTAAAAAAAGCTTTTGATGATTTTACACCATATACAACAGCTTTGGCAGAAGGACAAGGGGTTAATGTAACTCTTCTAGGTCAATCATGGGCTAAGACAGGGCTAGAGATTGTAGCAACCACAAAACATTTAGGTGATGGTTTTTGGGAAGCTAATGAATTGGCTCTTAAATTAGATGGAAACCTTCAAAAATTGAAAGTATCAGCGGCAGTTCCACCAAAACCATCAACAGTTACTGGTGATGGCGGGGATGGTTTATCAGAATATGAAAGAGAAAGAAAGGCATTATTGGAATCTGTAACAAGTCAAGAAAAAGGTTGGGGTAAGGGTTGGATGAGTGATATGGAAACTTCTATTATAGATAATGCAAGTGCTTGGGAGCAAGTTAAGTATGCTTTTTTGGCATATGAAAAAGAGGGTTTGAAGGGAGCTACTTTTAAAAGATTTCAAAAAGTATTTAATGATTTTACAGACAGTTTGAAAACAGGGTATTCCTCAGCTATGACTGGTATGATACGGGGGACTATGAATTTTAAAAATGCTATTAATTCTATAGTTGATACAATAAGAGCTGCTTTTATAAATGTGGTTACGGATATGGTTGCAGAATGGTTGGCTGGTCAGACAAGGATGTTATTAGGTTATATTTTTTTTCAAAAGGCAAAAACTGCTGCTACGGCTGAGGGTGAAGCCGAAAGACTTGTAATAGAAAAAACAAGCATGCTTAAAAGTGTAGCTATAGCAATAGCAGGAGCAATAAAGAAAATTATGATTTTTGCATATCAAGCTGCTGCTGCTGTTTATAATGCTTTTGCTTTTATACCATTAATTGGCCCTGCTTTGGGTGTAGCTGCTGTAGCTGGTACTTTAGCACTTGTTATGGGATTTGCAAAAAAAGTAGCAAGTTTTGAAAAAGGTACAGGTTTAGAAGGTGTAAAACAGACAGGCCCCGCAATTTTACATTCTGGTGAGATTGTTTTGAATAGAAAACAATCAGATGCTTATAGAGAAGATATGAAAAATGGTGGAAGTGCACCATTTTCAAATAATTATAATTTATCTTTTAACATATCCTCTTTGGATTCTGAGGACATGGAAAGGATTGTTAGGAAAAAGATAATCCCTTTAATTCGTTCAAACATAAAAGACAATGGTAAAGCAAAAACAATGATAAGAGAGGCTACATAATTGGCAAATATTCAATATTATGAACATTTATGTGCTTGTGGGTGTGGGGGTCAAATAGAAATAAAAAAATACCATAAATGGTATGGTATACCTTTAGTTACTAATGGTCA
>CAYRDV010000522.1:0-3573 GCA_964422885.1 uncultured Candidatus Sericytochromatia bacterium | reverse complement strand
CTTTGAAGACAGGACTGAGTGATGAGTGCTGAGGACTGAGTGGGGGAAGCATTTCACTCATCACTCTGTCCTGTCTTCTCGTCGTCAGCACGTAAGAAAGGAGCCAGAGATGCCCAGCTTTTTTCACCCATTCTGTTTCCTTCGTCAAGAATACATATTCCCCCTTTGATCATTGCTGTAACTACCGGACTGGCATGATAGGCAATTTTCTGCTCACTGGAAATTACCGGAGTGATAATCAGGTCTTCAGGTCTTGTATCTGCCGTACACTGGAAAATGTAAACATTCTCAACCATTTCTCTGGCAACTGAATAGGCAAGAGTTGTTTTTCCTACTCCCGGTTTTCCTATTATTCTTGGATTTAAGGGTAAATCTTCCGGGGAAGTTGTCAGCCATGCCGCTTTAAGCTGTCTTTTTAATTCTGTTTTTCCAACCCAGGTTATACCATAATCATCAGGATGAGCCAGTATCAGTTCAACACCTTCAATCGTAACTTTTTCCATTATTTATTTTGATTTGGCAGCAAGATATCCAAGAGTTCCACCGGCTACAGCCCCTATTGCTGCTACAGTCCCAACAGTAGTTCCAAATTTAAAGGCTCCAGTACTTGCTAAAGGAACTGAAGTAAAAAAGCCAAATGCACCACCGACAAATGCTCCAAACCCGATACCAAGTCCAGCTTCAAGATTTTTCTGACTTTTTGAGACTGGTTTGTAGTCTATTTTTACCCCTTTTTGAGCCGAATGATCAACCGCATTAGTATCTTTGGGCGCATTACCTTTAAAATATAATTTAGACATTGCTACTCCGGCAGCCACTGTTGTTCCTGCGACTACAGCAAATTTTACTTTAGGAGAAATAGGCGTTTTAATTGCATTTATAGCCATAACACTAAACCAAGAAGCTGGTACAGCAGCTATTCCTGACATCATGACGCCATTAAATCTTTCTGAACCTTTTTCACCTTCAGAATCTAATTCTTTGACAACTTTATGATTTTCGCCAAGTATACTAATATTCTCAATTTTACCTTTTTGAATATTTTTACCGGAAAATACTAATTCTTCACCCTTTGAGTTCTTAATTAATAAATCAGACAGTCCGTTTCCATGTGTATTTGTACCTGGTTTTGCTTGTACAGCAGGCTGATATTTTTCTAATTGTACTGTTTGAGAAGGGCCGGTTACTGACATTTTTTTATCTCCATCATAATCTCTAAATTTAATTACAGTTATAGTAGGAAATTTGATAAAACTTGTTATAGCTAGATAAAAAATGGAGTAATTATGAATTAAATTCTAATTGTATTTAGGTTATATATTCTAAAGGGTTTTTAGTTTGCACCATTTAATCCACATTCTGCGGTAGGCAACTTCAACATTATGGGCAAAGTCCTCAATATTACAGATAGATGAGTTCCTAAGTATATTTCTCAGATCATGTCTTAAAGACTTAAGATAATCAATATTTTCTGTAAGCTCAAGAGCTGTTTTTACAAATTCTTCAGGCGTAGAAACGGCAAATTTTCCTAAATTCACCGCATTTAAAAAAGCCAGCCCATATCTTGAGGCAGATCTGTTGCCAACCAATGAAATAACAGGCACACCCATCCATAGTGCTTCAAGAGTCGTTGTAGCACCATTATATGGATACGTGTCCAGGGCTATATCAACCAGATGATAATTCTTTAAATGTTCTTCTGTTGTTTTATCTTTGCCCATAAAAATAATTGCCTGTGAATTTATTCCATTTTCTTTGAACCATGAAATGATTCTTTTCTGTACCTGTTGCTCACTTGATTGTTTTGCTTTGATTATCAGCTTACTACCGGAAACAGAACGAAGTACACCTGACCATAAGGCTATTGTTTCCTTTGTTACTTTAGTCAGATTATTAAACGATCCAAAAGTAATAAAGCCATTTTCCAAAAAAGGTAAAGTATTTATTTCTGGCGCATTATCCGGTATTTTATAACAATGGGCAACCCTTTCAAGATTCCAGATCGTTTCAGAAAAGTACTCCTCCATATTTTCAGGGGTTAACCAGCGATCAGACAACTTATAATCAATAGTTTTAAGTCCTGTACTGGCAGGGAAGCCCAGCCAGGTTACCTGTACCGGAGCTGGTTTTTTTGCAAATACTCCCAGTCTGTTTTTGGCGGTATGTCCTGCCAGATCTACCAGAATATCAATATTATCGTTGTAAACTAGCTCTGCCACTTTCTCATCACTTGACCCATGAATATCTCTCCAGTGATTTGCTATATTTTTAAAATTATTTGTTACTGAATCCTGATTAATGACATCCGAATAACAGAAGAACTCAATTTTATCTTTATTATGGTGAGATAATAATGGCTCTATGAACCATGCACACGAATGTTTTTTAAAATCAGGGCTGATATAACCGATTCTTAGTTTTTTGTCAGGAAGTGATTGATTTGTATATTTTTTTAATTCTTTTAAAACTGACAGATGTTGATTAAAATTCTCCAGCATTTCCTGCCAGTCTTTTTGTTTTAGCTCTGACTGATACTGCATAGTTAAAAACAGATTAGAATAAACCAGATAATGATTAAGTTTAAATATAGCGGTTCGGAAATTTTCTTCAGCTTCTTTTAGCTTTCCCTGCCTTAACTGGGTACTGCCAAGATTATTTCTTGCTTTTGGCAAATCTGGAGTAAGAGTCAGTACTTTTTGAAAAATTTCTTCGGCTTCTGCTAATTTTTCCTGGTCCATTAAAACTACCCCCAGGTTATAATAGGCATCAGGCCATTCAGGCTTTAATTTTAACGCTTTTTTATAATTTTCTTCAGCTTCTGCTAATTTTGACTGGCTTTGTAATGCTACAGCAAGATTATAATATGACCAGGGCCATTCGGGATTAAGCAAAAGTGATTTATGCTGGTATGATATTGCCAAATCAAAGTTACCCTGGATCAGGTATATACCTGCAAGATTATCTATTGCTTCAATAAAATCCGGCCTTAGTTTTAGGGCCTGGTTATAACAAAGGATAACTTCTTCATATTGCTCATCACTTGCTGTTTGTGTGTTTTCTGAATTAATGATTCTTAAAAGAGCATTACCCAGATTATTATAGGCTTCTGCAAATTCAGGCTTTATTTCCACTGCTTTGAAATAACATTTTACCGCTTCTGAGAGTAAGTCCTGATTTTGCAGGACATAACCCAGATTAAAATGGGCCTGGGCAAAATCCGGGTTTAACTGTAATGTTTTCCGGTAATAAAATTCAGCTTCCGGTAATTTCTTTAGATGGGTAAAGGTATTACCCAGATTAAAATGTGCCATAAAATTATCAGGGTATATTTCTGTTACCCTTCCCAAAAGTTCTGCTGCTTTAAAAAAATTTCCCGTTTGGTTCTCAATTAATCCCAGATAATAAAGGGCTTCAGGATTTTCCGGGGCTGATTCTAAAATATTTAACAAACCTGTTTTTGCCTGTCTTAAATCGCCTGACCGGAAATAACCCAGAGAGTTTTCCAAAGTCTGAGCGATATAGGCTGGATTATCTTCCATCATTATTTAATTTATTCTCTCAGTTTTTTAGAAA
>CAYRDV010000521.1:0-3578 GCA_964422885.1 uncultured Candidatus Sericytochromatia bacterium | reverse complement strand
TGAATATGAAAACAGTTCTTGATGGTGGAGTTGTTACTTACGAAAAATCCATCGCCAGGGCTGTAAAAAATACTCTTGCAGGTAAAAACCCACTCATTTTGAAAGCCTTGGCGATAGAAGGCATTCTAAAATCAGATCCGGTAATCAGCAGACTTGATTCTATCAGACTTGCCCTTGCAAATAGTGAAGGAAGATTCCTTAATAAACGTAAAGTTATTCTGGTTTACTAGTTAGCTTCAACTCCGCTCAGCTAACGTTCATTGAGCGGAGTCGAAACGAAGTTACTCTTCAATTAATTTATTAATTAATTTGTTCATTTCGTCCTGGCTTTGGAAAGGAGTACTAAGAATCTTTTTCCAGCGAATTATCCCATTTTTATCAACTACATAAACATGAGGATCTTCAATACTACCTTTAAATTTTGAAGATACTTCTTCATTCCAGTCCATTAGAAAATAAGGTATTCTGACTTGAGTAGCAGTACTATTTGCTGATTGAGAAACAAAAAAATCAGGAACATAAAATGGAACACAACGTCTGCTAAAAATAAAAGGAAAGGCAAACTCTTTATGCCTGGAAAATTTATAAAAAGAGTTAATTGTCCAGACTCCTGCAAGATCTTTATTACAATAATTGGCAACAGTTAAGAGCAACACTTTTCCTTTAAAATTGTCATCAAATTTCATCAACTTACTTGTATCAGTAGATAGATCAAAAGTTGGTATTTTATCACCAACATTTAAGCCATGTCTTGATTGAAAGTCTTTTTTAAGAGCAAAAGATGGTGTACTAACAAAAATGCTAGATAAAACAACCGATGATAAAAGAATTTTTGAAAATAATTTCATATACCGTCCAAATTTACCAAAAATATATATGTAGTGTAAGGATAGAACACTGTTCTTACATTTTAAAAAAATTTATATATGAAGGGTGATCATATTTTGAAGCGTGGTTTTAGGTACAGCACCAACAACCTGATCAACAACATCACCATTTTTAAAAAGTAATAGAGATGGTATACCGCTAATATGATACTTTTGAGCTGTTTCAGGGCTTTCATCAGTATTTACTTTTACAAATTTTACTTTTCCTTCATATTCCTGAGCTAAAGCTTCAACCATAGGCGAAACCATTCTACATGGTCCGCACCAGGGTGCCCAGAAATCAACCAGCACAGGTGAGGCTCCTTTTATAACTTCTGTATCAAAACTAGTATCTGTCACATCTAAAACATTCCCAGCCATTATAATCTCCTTTAATATTTAATTATTCTATTTATATTTTACCTAACAAACAGCAGGTAGCTACCCACTGTTTAAAATTTAATTTTATAGTGATTTTTCCAATATTTCAATGATGTCCATATTTTGTATTTGTTCGGAAAATCCTTTTGCATTTATTCCATCAGTTAGCATTGTTTTACAAAAAGGGCAGGCACTGGCAACTATACTTGCTTTTGTTTCCATAGCATGTTCAGCTCTTATTTCATTTATTCTCTGACCGATTGTTTCTTCCATCCACATTCTACCACCACCAGCACCACAGCACATTCCATTTTCACGGTTTTTTTCCATTTCAATTACCTTAAGACCAGGAATTGATTTTAAGATTTCTCTGGGAGCATCATAAACATTATTATATCTTCCCAGGTAGCATGAATCATGGTAGGTTATTGTAGTATCCATCGCCTTTTTAGGCTTAATTTTTCCACTTTGAATCATATTATAAATAAACTCAGTATGATGAATAACCTGATAATTACCGCCAAATTGAATGTATTCATTTTTAATGGTATTGAAACAATGTGGACATGCTGTAATCACTTTTTTTACATTATAACCGTTCATAGTTTCAATATTTTGTTTTGCCTGTGTCTGATACAGGTACTCATTACCTATTCTTCTTGCCGGATCACCGTTACAAGTTTCCTCATTACCTAATATCGCAAAGCTGACTCCAGCTTCATTTAAAATTTTGACCAGTGCTCTGGCAACTTTTTTATTTTTATCATCAAAGGAGGCCGCACATCCCACGAAATAAAGGTATTCAGCATCCGGGTTCTCTGCAAGTGTTTTTATTTCAAGTCCGTCTGTCCAGTCAGCTCTGGTTGATGAGCCAATACCCCAGGGATTTCCGTTGGTTTCGATATTATTAAATGTCAGAACAACCTGCTCTGACATATCAGCTTCCATCATTACCAGATGCCTTCTGACATCCACAATTTTATCCACATGCTCAATCAGTACCGGGCAGGCCTGAACACAAGCCAGACATGTAGTACATGCCCATATTTCCTCTTTTTGAAAAACCCGTTCAATCAAAGGGTGCTGAATTTGTTCAGCAACTTCGGCTTCGGCTTCTTTAAGGGTTTCACCTTTTTCAGCCTTGAGCTTTTCTGCTTTTTCCAGAATTCTTTTTTCACCGGTTTCATAAAGCTCATGCCTTAAATCAATAATAATCTTTTTTGGATTAAGCGGTTTATCACTCAGATATGCCGGGCATTGAGTCTGGCATCTGCCACATTCTGTACAGGCATAGACATCCAAAAGCTGTCTCCAGGTATAATCTTCAAATTTGTTTACGCCAAAAACCGGTTCTTCCTTTTCCATTTCAGTATCCATATCAATTGCTGATAATTGACCGTATGGTTTTGTCCGGCCAAACCAGACAGTAAACATAGAAGCAATCAGGTGTGAGTGCTTTGAAGCTGGGATATAAACAAGAAAGACAAGAACAATGGCGATATGGACCCAATAAAAAATATTGTGCATTATATGTAATGCCATAGCACTCATTCCACTCCACAGTCCTGAAAGAGCCAAGCCTATATAGGCAGGTTTAAAGTAATCAGGTGAATCTACCATAGTACCGGATGTTTGTATCATCGCAATTTCAAAGCTGTCTCTGAAAAGAGCCGAAACCATCAGACCAAGTATAAATGTCAAAATAATTAAGCCATCAAAATTTAAGCTTAAATTGTTTGGCCTTTTAATCAACCTTCTGTAATAAGCCATACCCAGGCCAATTATCACAAGAGCTTCTACTGTTTCTACAATCCCAAGAAAACCAGGGCTTCCGGTAAATGGCAGATGAAAACCGCTGTTAAAACCCCTGGCAAATAAGTTAAATGTTTCAAGAGTAATTATTATAAATCCCCAGAAAAAAACGGCATGCATTGTACCAAATATCGGATCTTTAAAAACTCTTTTCTGTAATAAAACATAATCTACAAAAAGTTTTATTCTCTTTTTAACCTCGTTAAACCGGTCTTCTTTTTTGCCAAGTATCAAAAGTTCTATTTTATGCTTTAAAGCTGTCACAAAAAGATATAATGCTGTACAGATACTTAAAAACAAAATTATCTTTTCAATGATACTCAGGAAGTCTTGATGCATATCTTACCCTCTTTGACTTGTATTTTTTTGTATTAAAAATTTCTTAATTATATATCTGTAATAGTGTATATCATTTCCTGTATATTCCAAATTCGTTAACATAAAAATTTAGAATTCATAAAAAGAAGTGAGCAGTTGGGATAAAAGTCAATAGTCATGAAAGAAATTAATAAAAAAATT
>CAYRDV010000520.1:0-3625 GCA_964422885.1 uncultured Candidatus Sericytochromatia bacterium | reverse complement strand
GCCCCCGGGGGGGCCGCCCCGACAATTAAATTTTATAAGTTATTTTTTTATTTTTACTTAACTACCAAAGTAATTTTTTAATTCTTTGCAGGTGGCGAATTTTTTACATATTTATCCAGCCATGTATTCATCTCCCAAAGCATATGCATCACTGATTCTCTTGCCTGATAATGATGTGATTCGTATGGTAGCATTACCATCCTGGTTTTACCACCCAGACCTTTTATCGCACTGAATAATCTTTCGGTCTGAATAGGAAAAGTACCCGGATTATTATCATTCATTCCATGAATTAATAATATTGGCTCATTTATCTTATCCGCATTATTAAATGGTGACATAGTGGCATATACATCTGGTGCCTGCCAGAAGGTCCGTTCTTCGGACTGAAAGCCAAAAGGAGTAAGAGTTCGGTTATATGCACCACTACGGGCTATACCTGATTTAAACAAATCCGAATGGGCAAGAAGATTAGCAGTCATAAATGCTCCATATGAGTGACCACCTATGGCAATTTTATTTTTGTCAGCAATACCAAGATTTACGACCGCATCAACAGCAGCTTTGGCACTTGAAACAAGTTGCTTAACATACGTATCATTTGGCTCTTTCTCACCTTCACCAATTATCGGCATTGATGGCCCTTCAAGAATTGCATAGCCCTGAGTAAGAAAAAAAAGCGGAGAACCCCAGCCAATCCTTACAAATTCATATGGTGAATTAGTAATCTGACCTGCGGCATCAGCATTTTTAAATTCTCTGGGATAAGCCCACATGAGCATTGGCAGAGGTCCATTTTCTTTTTTGTAACCTTCAGGTAAATAAAGAGTTGCATTCAACTTTATACCATCTTCACGCTCATATTTAATTATTTCTTTTTTTATATTTGCCAGTTGTGGTGTTGGGTTAGGAAAAAAAGTAAACTGTTTGATATTTTTCTTTCCCAGATCACGAAAAAAATAATTTGGTGATTTATTAGTTGACTCTATCCTGGTTAAAATTGTTTTTCCATTATCATCAATTAATTTAACAGGCATTTCATAATATGGAGCGCTTGATCGCCATAAACGTTCCATTTTTTTTGTTTTTAAATCAAGTTTATCAATAAATGGTCTTTTTCCTTCCGGTGAAGCTCCATCTCCTGTAAAAAAAAGTGATTTACCATCAGATAATAAAATATTTGTCCCCTTTGAAGTTTCCTTTAAAACAGGATTACCCGGATCTCCATAGCGATCTTCAGAAGACCGGTCAAATAAGATTTCCGGTTTTTGTTTAGCAATATCAGGGCTTATTATCCAGGTTCTTTCTTTTCGGTTTTTCCACCATGATTCTTCAACCAGTGCCAGTTTTCCGTTACCCCATGTAATCTTGTCAAAGCGGTATTCCAGGGAAATAAGAGAGGATGCTTTAGTTTTAAAAGGGGCATTAAGAATAAAAACCTTATCCCTTATTTTTGCTTCAATTTTTGGATCTCCTTTATCCTGAGCTTCAGCCCAGTAAATCGAAGCAGGAGCATCATTTCTCCAGCCAAATTCTCTTGGTCCTGTAGGCACAGCACCAAAAGTAACGGGAACTTCTTCCTGCAAAGGTAAATCAGCAATCTCTTTTACCAGACTGCCATTTTTATCCCATATTTCTGCTTTTTCAGGGAAACGGTAATATGGAACGAGATAAGAAAATGGTCGCTGAATTTTTTCAACCAAAATGTATTTACTATCAGGGGAAGGTTCAAAGTTTGTGATAATAGCATTCTTTCCAATTTTTAAAACTTTTCCGTCAATTGAAACCTTATAAATCTGTGAAGTAAAATAATATTCAAAAAGTGTTTCATCATATGGATTACCGAGTAAATCAGGGTAAGTACGTGAAGCTGCGACCTTACTGAAACTTTCCTGTAAAACCGGGCCATCTGATGTCAAAGGTTTTTCCGGTACTTTTCCCCGTTTTTTATCTAATACAGTACAAATAATGGTCTTATTATCAGAAAGCCAGTAAAAAGGTCTGCCCAAAGTAAAATTAAGTTCCAGATTACTTAACCTTTTTGCTCTTTTTGCAGCTATATTTACATTCCAAAGTTGAATATCCTTATCAGAAGTTAAAATAAAAGCAAAATTTTTTCCGTCAGGTGCCCAGGTAACATAATTTATTTTTGGTTTAGCTGGTAATCCGGTTATTTTAAATTCTTCACCAGTATTTAAATTTTTCAGTTTTACCCCTTTATAATATGGTTGGTGGCTGGGACCATTGGTAACAGGATTAATACGTACACCAGCAAGCTTTAATTCCGGTTGAGAAATTTCATCAATAGAAGGAAGCCCCGCAGGCTCAATCATCAGCATCAATTGTTTATCAGGAGAGATATTTATTACAGGGGTAAGCGGAGCATCAACAAGAGCAGCAATTTCTTTTGCTGGCATCATATATTTTGCTGGTTCATTATTTGCTACTTCTTTAGAAAAAGTTGTTACCGGAAATAGTATAAGAGCTGTAATAAAAAGAGCTAAAATTGATTTTTTATTCATTCCTGTTAATCATTCCTTAGATAATATAAAAAATATAAGCCTTTAAATATTTCATTTTTGAATTCAAGTTCCTTATTGGAAAATAATACCTCTTTCCCAATCACCGTTAAAAAAATCATTATCAATTATTTTAGTTATTTCAGGAGAGTCAATTAATATATTAAATTCCCTTGAATGATTCCAGGTTTGCGTATCCATATTACCGGAACCAACAATAGCAATATTGCTATCAATGCTCATAAACTTAGTATGGCTAGCATTGGCAGCTCCACCAATAATCGGATTTTTACCATCTTTACTATACCATTTAATTTTAAGTTTTTCCTTCATTGCAGGAACTTCTTTTGCTACTCTTGTTTGTAGCTTTTTAGCTATTTCCTCATTTGTCCCACCCTGTGCCAGATACTTTTCTGTAGTATCATTAAAGCCTTTACTGGTCATAAGGTTTATTGTGATGCCTCTTTTTATTGCTTCAATAACCGCATTTTGAAAAGTATCATCATTAATATTAGGAGTTTCAATATTAATAAAACTTTGAGCATTTGACATAGCAATAAGCCAGCCTTGATCCTGCGGGTTATTGATATTATTATTTATTGAGCCGTCAGCCTGCCTGGGTAAAGCAACTACTGAAAAACCACTATCATATTTAAATTGCGAAATATAATCTCTGGCTGGGCGTGGTGGTTTCTTTACTTCCAGACAATCAGGCATAAAAGGCCTTTCTTTACAGTCCCAGTGGATAGCATGTGCTTCCCAGGCTTCATCAAAATCATTTAAAACTGTTTGGGCAACCGGGCCTTCCAGTAAATATCCGGTATCATGCCATTTTGCATCAGTAAAATTATGTATTTTTTCGATATTTGCTCCTGTCACTATTGTATATTTTCCATCAACAATAAGAACTTTGCTGTGCATTGCTCCCAAAAGGTAATGAGGGTATACAGCAAGCTGAAGATCGATTTTGGTGGGATCAGGCTTCCATTTTTTCCGGGCATCATTAAGCTTATTAATTACCCTTTCAGGATCAAGCTGATAATCATTTACAATTAAGCGAACTACAATTTTATTCCCGTTTTTTACATTCTGCTCAGCTATTTTTA
>CAYRDV010000519.1:0-3627 GCA_964422885.1 uncultured Candidatus Sericytochromatia bacterium | reverse complement strand
AGAATGAATCCCATTATTCCGTATATAATTGGCACAAAAATTATCGCGGCTATTATTGTGGAGAGCACCGCATGAAATACCAACCAATCATTAAGGCCGATCAGTTTATGAATAAGACTGTTCGAGGGACCTACTTCATAAGCCCAGCCGTTGGTTATCCAGATATATGTTGCTATTCCGTCGAGATAGCTCAAAATTAAGGCAATTAAGACAATCTTTAACCTGCTCCGCTTTTCGGGAACCGAATATTGGTATAGTACCTTTTTGTCTTGTCCAGTTAAGGGAAACCTGAGAACAGGAAAAACCTATTTCATGAGAAATTTTTTGTACTTCTTCAGCTATCTTTAAATTTCTGTCATTAACTCTTGATTGGTTAGCATTAGTTCTTAGAGAATCAACACTATTACTTTCAAGCTTTTCACGGGTATATTTTCCGGTAAGGACACCACCTCCCAGAGGCCCCCAGGCCGCAACACCAATATCCATAGCCTTTGCCATTGGCATATATTCACGTTCAATATCTCTTTGGATCAGGCTATATTCAAGCTGCATACCAATAAATGGCGACCAGCCTCTAAATTCTGACATGGTATTTGCCTGTGAAATAACCCAGGCAGGTGTATCTGAGACTCCAACATAAAGGACTTTTCCCTGCTTTACCAGATCATCAAGAGCTCTCATTACCTCATCTACGGGGGACATAAAATCCCAGGCATGTAACCATAATAAATCAATATAGTCAGTATTTAGCCTTTTCAGACTGGCATTAACCGCCTGAACCAGATTTTTCCGGTGATTACCAAAAGCATTGGGATCATCTTCTCTCATAGATAAGCTATATTTGGTAGCTAGAACAAAATAATCTCTTTGAAGAGCAATCAATTCACCAACATATTTTTCACTTGTTCCGTTAGTATATTTATTGGCAGTATCAATAAAATTACCACCAGTTTCAGCAAAGGCTTCAAATATTTTTTTACTTTCATCCCACGAAGCACCAAATCCCCATTCTTCGCCAAACCCCATAGTTCCAAGACAAAGTTCGGAAACACGAAGACCACTTTTTCCCAATAATTTGTATTTCATTTTTCCCTTACCCTAAAAATTTAATTCTGCTGTAAAATATGATTTTAATTTACCATTTAATTAAAAAAATACAAAGATAAAAATTGAAGATAAATTATTTCAAAAATAATCGAAAATTATGAATAAAAAAGAAAAAATGATCAGTTATATTATCCGAAAATATATTTTAATCCTGTTTGTCTCAAGCTCTTTTTCTTCAATTATCATGACCTTTTTTATTGCTCTGGATAGCATTGATAGTAGTGGTAACAATATTCCTCTATCTTTTGGAAGCAGAATCTTCTTATTTTTAAATTTTTTATCTGTATTATTTGGTTTAGTTTTTATAATTTTTTATCTAAAAAAAATTACAAGTAAGATTGAAGATATTGAAGAAAAGATCATTTTTATGGAAGAAAATAAAGCCCATATTCGAAAAAAAATATATATTGTCTGCCTAATAGTTTTATTTCCCTCTTTATTTGTTGCTGGAAATACTTTATTTGATTCCAGAGAAATTAAAAATATTGCCTGTGATATAAAATCTAAAGATTTTACTGAAAACAAAAAAACCGGGAAATCGTATTATCTGAACATTAAATGTGGGAACCAAAATCAGCTTAAAATAAGAGTTACCAATGAGATATGGCAAAAGAAAAATGAGGGCGAAAAAATTATTATTGGAGCAAACTCAGGTGCTTTTGGTCTGCAACGGATCAGAAAAATTTCTGATGACTGATTTAGACCCGAACATGTTTCAAAGCTTCTCTAATACTTAAATTTGAAAGACGGCTATTTTGTACAAAATCAACAACCCAGGCTTTGTCTGTTCTGACGTATTCCCTGAGTGCCCACCCTATTGCTTTATTTATAAAAAATTCTTTTGTATCGGAACATTTGTTAATATATCTGAAAAGTAGTTCTTTATCCGTTTCTTTTTTGTATTTTAGCTGAAACAATATTGCGGTTCGTTGTAGCCAGATATTTTCAGAATCAATCCATCTTGAGGTATATAAGATTATATTTTCGGGATATTTTTTGAAATACTCCCCAATTATTCTTGTTGCCAGGTAATCTACAGTATCCCACCATGATTTCTGAATAATTAATTTTTCAAGTAAAGCGATATCGTTTTTCTCAAGTTTTTTTATGAATTTTTCCAGTATATCTAAAGCTATATACTGGTATTCTCTTTGTGGTAGTTCCCATAAATCAAGGATTATTTTTTCAAAATCTTTTTTATCAGGATAGCCATGTTCTTTAAAAAACTGTTTGTTTAAAAGTTTTCTTTCCGGTGTTTTTAAGCCCAGATAGAGAAATTTATTTCTCATATATTTTGCCATTGGTTCAGCTATGACTGGATTGGCATGTCTTTCAAAAAATGTTTTTAGCTGTTCTGTATATTCCATTTTAATTACCCTGATTTTTTATAAAAAATATCTCTAAACTTCAAAAAGAGAAAGCTGTGATTTGACCTTTTTTGGTTCTTCTGAATTATCAGAACCTTTTCTTAACAGTGTTGCCTGAATTTTACTTCTTTTTTCTATATCATTCATAATCTCTTTTGCCCTGTTTATGATATCTCCCGGTAGACCGGCAAGTCGTGCAACTTCAATACCATAACTGCGATCAGCTCCTCCGGGAACAACTTTGTGTAAAAAGATTACCCTGTCTTGTGTTTCCTGAACAGCAACCTGGTAATTTGTAACTCCCTTGATTTTTTCCTCAAGTTTATTAAGTTCATGATAATGAGTAGCAAAAATAGTTTTTGCCTTTATATCTTTTACAATATATTCACTAACAGCCCAGGCAATACTCACACCATCATATGTGCTGGTTCCACGACCCACTTCATCAAGAAGGATAAAGCTTTTTTCGGTAGCATTATTGAGAATATTGGCTGTTTCATTCATTTCGACCATAAAGGTACTCTGCCCTGTTGATAAATCATCAACTGCACCTACTCTGGTAAATATCCGATCACAGATACTGATGCTGGCACTTTTGGCAGGTATAAAAGACCCCATCTGAGCCATAATAATAATCAGGCCGAGCTGCCTCATAAAAGTAGATTTTCCTGCCATATTGGGACCTGTTAAAATCATCAGTATTGATTCGGAGGTATCCAGCTCAACATTATTGGAAACAAACTGGCCTGGAGGAAGAAGCTGTTCTATTACCGGGTGCCTTCCATCCTCAACAGATAAGGCATTATTATAAGTAAGCTCAGGGCGGATATACCTGTTTTTTACAGCAACTTCAGCCATATTTGATAACACATCAAGCTTAGCAATTTCATAAGCAATACTCTGAATTTGCTCAACAAAACGGGCCGTTTCTTCACGTAACGAATTAAAAATATTGTATTCAAGCTCTTTTATCTTATCTTCTGCTGTAAGAATAGCGTTTTCCCGTTCTTTTAAATCAGGAGTAATATAACGTTCAGCATTAACCAGAGTCTGCTTTCTGATATAATCGACAGGAACAAGATTACGGTTTGAATTACTTATTTCTATAAAATAGCCAAATGCTTTATTAAAAGAAATTTTTAGAGATTTAATG
>CAYRDV010000518.1:0-3627 GCA_964422885.1 uncultured Candidatus Sericytochromatia bacterium | reverse complement strand
TTTTTTGTAATTAACGGTACCGCCTCCACCACCATTAGAAAATGGATCGGATGTGGTTGAGTTTCCGCTTGGTTTATTACCACCACTTGAGAATGGATCGGATGTGGTTGAATTACCTGCTGGTTTACTTCCGCCTTTAGCAAAAGGATCGCTTGTTGTTGAATTTCCACTACCAGATGGTTTACTTGCAAAAGGATCACTGGTTGTTGAATTTCCACTACCACCAGATGGTTTACTTGCAAATGGATCTGCATTTACTGAACCTGCTGGAGGATCAGGTTTTCTAGCTTCAGCGGCAGCTTCTCTGTCAAAATAATTTACTTTATCAGATAAGATACTTTTCAAAGTAGTTAGCTGTGAACTCTTCTGAACTACAAAGTTTACGAGATTAGAATTTATTTGTTGATTATTACTTTCAAGATGTTCATTCTGAGTTTTAAGGCCACCTGCATCAGTTCTTAACTGTTCTAACTGATTTACTCCTGATTGTGCTTTGGCAACATTCCCGGCGGCATCACGTAAATACTGTTCTGCATTACCAGCAGCAGATTTTGCATTTGATAAATTATTTTCAGTCTCATGTACACCTGGATAATGAACTTCTCTAAGATTTTCTGAGGCAACATTTACTTTTCCTGATTCAACACCATTGGCACTGTTCCAGGCTTCATTCGCTTTACCTAAACGAACTTTGGGCTGGACAATTTCACCTTCAAGCTGCGTAGTATTTGCAGCAAGAGTTTTAAGATTACCAAGTAAAGTGTTCATTTCTCCTTTAACCTGACCATCTTTTAAAAGCCCGATATTAGCTGAAGCTTTATCAGTATTACGGTAATTAAGATTATTAATTACATTTGAACCCATTTTTTTGTCAACAGCTGCATCATTACCAGCTATAGTATATGCCGCATTAACTTTTTTGGCATCGGGGTTATCCAGATATTTTGCAGCAGCAGCCATTTTATCGCCACCACCAATAAGTCCTACATTATTTTTTTCGTCAACCAACAATGCAACATCACCACCAAGAGCACCTGCAATTTTTGGATCTATCGCCAGTCTTGTTTTATCAGTAGGAGAAGTTCCTGCAGGAGCAAGATTGTCAACTGCAACTAATCCGCTTGGTCCTGGTTTTGGTTTTGTAAATTTTCCTTTTTCAACTTCTACATTATGTACCGTAGCATCTCCGGAGCCTTTAATTACGACAAGTTCTCCGCCAGCATCAGCTTTTGCGGCATTTACCGCATCACTGGCAGCCTGATTTCCTTTTAAAGGATTTTTATCTGTTTTGACTTTGAAGTCGCCTAAACCGCCACCCTGGTAGCTTCCTGCATTCAAACTTAAATCTGACATTTCTTAGCCCCTTTTCTTTTTAAAAACGAAAATTTTCATTGTTAAATATAAGATACCACTTTTCATTAATTTTAAACATAAATATTCATAATTAATAAAAAAAAATGACCCTGGAAAAACCCAGGGTCATTTTTTTTGTAATTTTAATTGGTGTAGGCTGTCCAGGCATCCATTACCAGTCCCTGCTTAACATATTCATAAGGAAGGTAGAAATAACCTTTATCACCCCAGTTTGTTCCCCAACTGTTTTTAATGATTAAAACTTTTTCATTATCATCATAACCAACACAGAATACAGCATGTCCGCCAAATATCTGTTCTTTAAGATTAGGAAGAGCTACTTTTCCGTTTACAGGGGTAAAAACACTTTTTAGAACAACAATACCCAGAGCAACAGGGTTTTTCTTTGCTAAAGCATATTTTATATCTCTTAAGCCTTCAAGCCTTTTAATATCTTTTACTCTAAAATCACTCGCTGATGAAAAAGCTTCTCTTGTAGGGGAATCTTTAAAGCTTTCAACTACATACGGCCATTCGGTATCAGTTGCTGTACCGATGTCTTTTAATAGTTTCATTCCGGTGGAAATTCTTGCACCACTATCTTCATTAATTCTGCCTTCAAGTTTTCTTTCGTTATAATACATAAAAAGAGGACTTAATTTTACCAATGGTTTTTTATCTCTGATTAATAAAAATTCTCTCAAACCTTTTACTATTGCAAAGCCTGTGCATGATCCAAGTTCTCCCTGATTAGCAACGGGACTTGCATATTGTCTCCAGTCAACTTTTTTAGGAATCCCGGCATTTCTCTGAACAATACTTTCTTCAGCATCAAAAGCAACTTTGGGGGTTTGGTTATCAACAATCATTCCAAGCTTAAATGGTGTATCACTATCAACTTTATTTTTTGCAAAACTGTTTAAGACAGATTCATTATTTAAAACCGGAGCATCTGAAACTACAGCATTGTTTCCACAACCTGCAACCATACCTGTAACAATTGCTGAAAGAATCCCTGTCGCAATTAGTTTTTTTACTTTACTAAACATTTCATACCTCTATCTCTTTAAAAGAATTTATACCTAAAAGTTATAGGGATTAAATAATTAATTCTTGAGTTAAAATATAGTTAAAAATCAGTAAATTATAGGTTTAAATAATTTATTAGTAGCACTTGAGAAATAATTAACATTTATTAACACGAATTTTCTTGGCAGTTTAGATCCGATTTTGGATATACTTTTTATTATCAACAAAAAATTTAACTCCCAAATATTTTTTAGGTATTTATCATTTCCATATTTATTCTTGTATTTATCAGTATTTTCAACAAGCTGATAAAATATTGAATATTATCCGAATGAATTTATTGAGGAAGCTTATTTGTATCATAGCCCTGAAGCAAACAGAGGTAGTCTACACAGACATATTATCCGTTCAAAGGTATTGAAACAGGAAAGAATTGTCGATGTGTATTTACCATTTGGCTATAATTACTGGGAAAAGTTTCCGGTTATTTACATGCATGATGGAAATAATCTTTTTGATCCTGCAATTTCTTTTGGTGGTGTAACTTGGGATGTCGCTAAAACAATTGAATCTTTAACTTTTTATAAAATAATAAAACCAGTTATTGTGGTTGGTATACATAATACTCCGGCCAGAAATAATGAGTATACCTGGACACCTATGGAATTTAACGGGAAATTTCAGGGAGGAAGAGGAAAATATTATGCCAAATTTATTACTTCAGAACTAAAACCTTTTATTGATTACCACTATAATACATCAGTCAGGCGTGAAGATACTGCGGTGCTTGGTTCTTCACTTGGTGGTCTGATATCTTTTTATCTTGGTCTTTATTATCCTGATTTTTTTTCAAAAATAGGGGCAATGTCTCCTTCTTTCTGGTGGGGAAACGGTATTGTTTATAACGATGCAAGATTCATTAGAAATGATTTGCAAATATGGATGGATATGGGGACTGAAGAAAGGTCTGAAGAGCATGTTTCCCAAACCAGAGAAATGTTTAGAATTCTTTCAGAATGTGGTTTTTTACATGGTGAAAATTTTCTGTATTTTGAAGATGAAGGGGCAGATCATAATGAAAATGCCTGGGCAAACAGACTGCATTTACCACTTCAGTTCTTTTTCAATGAGAATAGATAATAGAAGAAGTGAGGCCACTTCGTTCAGTGAGGTCAGACAGCTAAAGCTGTCCTAGATAACATATTTAGAAATAACTACCAAGTAATACCAGAAGTTAAAGGAATG
>CAYRDV010000517.1:0-3653 GCA_964422885.1 uncultured Candidatus Sericytochromatia bacterium | reverse complement strand
AGAACCATCTGAACAACCGTCCAGTTCATCTTCGGTAGAGCCTGTGTCTACAGGAGAGCCAGTCACTCAGGCAACAAATGCAGAGGAGACTTCGTCTTCGGGCAGTAATAATCTACCTACTGCAAATACAGGTGTCCCGGTAAATATCAATACAGTTGACGGTTCTCCTGCCCCTTCAGGATTAACAGTAATTCCATCACCATCTTCAAGCGGAGGGCAGTAACATTGTGGAGAAATTAATTTTGGGTAAGAGAAATCGCTTTATGGTTAAAAATTTAAAAATATTTTCAATATCTCTGGCAATCACTCTTTGTATTACTGCCTGTAATAATCCTGCTCTAAACAATAATATTGTTAATTATAATGCCCGCTCAGAAGGAACTTACTCGACCATAGATATTGGAGCAAAAATAAATGGCGTAAAAACCGGAGTTAATATTACCGTAAAAATTTCAAACCCCGGATTTTCCCTAAAAGCACTTATGCCAAATGCTCCAGGAAGTGTTGAGGAAATAAAATCATATATGGTTGGGCTTGTTACTGATCCTAATAGTCCTTTTTCATCCACTGTTGCTGGTCCGGTTCCGGTAAACAGAGATGGAAGTCCATCTCCTCACACGATAACTTTTATAAATGCTCCGATAGGTGGCCCTTATTATGCAATCGTTGCAGCCTATAAAGAACTTAATGGAACCGGAACCAATATCACAGCAAAAAATAATGGTGGAGTACCTTACTCAGGAAATCCAGGAATACAGGCCGCCTTATCATCAAATAGCGTAACCATTAACTCAGATATGACCGTTAGTCCAGCAAATACTGTGTTAAATGTCGACCTAAATCTCCAAGGTGCACAACCGGGAACAGATGATTTTATGATTGGCAGTACATCAGGGGTTCCTCAGCAGCATGAACCGGCTATAAGTGCTAATTCAACAGGAAAAGGCCTTGTAGTATGGTCAGATAACAGAAATTTTAGTTCAACAGGGTATGATATTTTTGCCCGGAAATTAAATGGCTATAATTCTATTGGTACTGATTTTCAGATTAATATAACAACTGCCGGGGATCAGATCAGACCTTCAGTGAGTCTTGATAGTACCGGAACCGGGCTTGCTGTCTGGAACGGTCCAAACGGAGGTTCGAATGATATAATTTTTGCAAGAAGAATAGTTAATTATGTTCCGGTTGGGCCCGAATTTACATTAGCAAGCAATTTATCCAGTACCCACCGTTATCCCGATGTAAAAATTGATGGAGGCGGGGATGGGATGGTAGTATGGGCAGATGACCGAACCGGAGAGTTTGAAATTTTTGGCAGAAAAATTATTGATTTGGTACCAGCAGGTGCAGGTGACTTTAATATTTCAGCTAATGCAGCAGGAGGCCAGTTTAGGCCAAAAGTAAGTATTGACGGTTCATCCGGTAATGGATTGGTAGTATATGAAGATAACCGATTTGGTAATAATGCTATTTTTGGAAGACAAATAGTAAGTTTTGCCAATGGTTCAGAATTACAGATTAGTCCATCGGATGCAAATTTTCACCGTGAGCCTTCAATAGAGCTGGATATAAATGGAACTGGTCTGATTACCTGGGCAAGCGGAACAAATATTTATGCGATTAGAGTAAATAGCTTTACTCCATTTGCACAAGGTTTAGAATTTTTAGTTTCTGATTCAGGCGCACCCGGAGGTAAAGATTTCCCTAAACTCAGCCTTGATATTAACGGCAATGGAATGATTACATGGTCAGATGACCGTTTTAACCAGGCTGGTACGACACATATTTATGCCCAGAAAATATCAAACTTTTTAAAGGCAGCTTCAGCAAATGCACAGGTAACTACAGTTACACCAACAACTCAGACAAGACCTGCTGTTAGCTTGAATGCAGGTGGTAATGGAATTATTGTCTGGGATGATTATTCTAATGGAATAAATGCTATTGCCGGAAGACATCTAATTAACTTTAAACCATTTACTGATATTCCTTTTGTAACTGTTTCAACTATAGCTGGTACAGGCAATCTGGGCGCACCTGGCGAAACAACCGAAAATGTCCAGGCAACCACCGTAAATTTAAATGGCCCTGAAGGTGTTACCATTGATAGCTTTGGTAATATTTTATTTACAGATAGCTTAAATAACAAAATTAAAAAAGTTGATAGTTCTGGTATTCTTACTATTATTGCCGGCTCAGGTTCAATTGGTCAAAGTAATGGTAATGGTACAAGCGCTGAATTCGCTGCTCCTGAAGGAATAGTTGTCGATAACTCTCAAAATATTATAGTTGCTGATACAGCAAATAATACCCTTAGAATGATCGATAGTTTGAGAAATGTCTCAACTATCAGTGCCACCGGGGCATGTACTCCGACAACAGCAGCCTGTGGTGACGGAGGGCCTCTTTTTTCAGCCCAGTTTAACCAACCTGGAGGCCTTGCCAGAGATAGTGCCGGAAATATTTATGTTGCTGATGCAGGCAGTAACCGAATCAGGAAAATAAATGCTTCTGATAATAATGTTACAACTATAGGAGGAACTGGTGCTCCGGGTTCCGCAGGAGAAGGTGTTGATGCTAAAACAGCTCAGTTTAACTCTCCCGAAAGTATCGCTGTAGATAGTTCAGGCAATGTTTATGTTGCTGATACAAATAATCATAAAATAAGAATGATTGCTTATCCTTCAGGTATAGTAACAACAGTTGCCGGAAGTGGTTCTCCAGGTTCTAATAATGCCCAGGGAACTAACGCAACGTTTAATTATCCGTATGGAATTGTCTGGGTTCCAACAGATAATTCCCTTATAGTAAGTGAAGCAGGAAATCATAAACTTAGAAGAATAGATTCAGCTGGTAATGTTATTACTATTGCAGGTGATGGTACGCCATCCTTTAATGATGGCCCTGGATTGCTTGCAAAATTTAACTTCCCAAGAAGGATTGCGATTGATAGCTCTGGTAATAACGTTTATGTAGCAGATAAAAATAACCACAGAATTAGAAAAGTCCAGAAAAACTAATAAAAATATGAACCCTAAAAGGCTAAAAACATATGATTTTAGCCTTTTTAGCTTTTTAATAACTTGAATGATATAATAATATTGTTTAATATTAACAACTGTTATAAACAATACTAAATATTTTTAATTAAGAAATTTCTTAATTAAAAATATTTTGCTTGAGGTAAAAAATATTGGTAAATATACTTTCAGAAGAAACTGTAAAATTTGTCCAGGATTATTTTAAGATAAAGCCACAGATTGCAATAGTACTTGGTTCTGGTGTGAAAGCTCTGGAAAATTTAGAAAATGAAAAACACCTTGCTTTTTCTGAAATACCTGATTTTCCAAAATCAACCGTTGCAGGCCATGCAGGAGTTATTTCTGTTGGAAAATATGGTAAAGCAACAGTGGCTGTTTTAAGAGGTAGATTTCATAAATACGAAGGGCATAACTGGAAAAATGTGATATCACCCATTTCTTTAATGAAAGAACTTGGCGTAAATTATTCTATTCTGACTAATGCTGCCGGAGGTGTAAACCGCCTTTTTACTCCTGGTGATCTGATGCTTATTGAAGATCATGTTAATTTTCATCAGATGGAAGAAGATGAAAGAAACTAAAGACATTAAATTAAAGGTAATGGAAGCT
>CAYRDV010000516.1:0-3703 GCA_964422885.1 uncultured Candidatus Sericytochromatia bacterium | reverse complement strand
TCACAACTAACCTTACAGTATAGTTGGAGTCTTCTTTTTATAATAAGATAAAAAAGCAATAAAAGTTGCAATAGCGAATGGGCTTAGTGTATCAAATATTGGAGCAGAAGTTATTAAGGCATATAAAGTTAAATTAATTGAAAAAACAGAGGCTGAAACAAAGCTTCATCAGCTTGCATCATCTATGAGATTTGATATAAAAACGCTTAATAGATTTCTAAGTGATTTAGTATAAATCTGCTACAATTGCCTAAAGATTTTTTTGAAAATTTGAGGTTGTATTGGATACGAATTCATTATTAATTGTAAAAGACCTGAAAAAGGTATATAAGGGTAGAAAAGGTGAGTCTTTTACAGCAGTTGACGGGATTAGTTTTGACGTAAAAAAAGGTGAGTGTTTTGGATTACTTGGCCCAAATGGAGCAGGTAAATCAACATCAATGAAGTGTATAACAGGTTTTTACCCTGCAACCCAGGGTCAGGTTTTTATCATGAATATTGATGTCCACAAAGAATCCAAAACAGCCAGAAAATATTTGGGAGTATGCTCACAGGATGATACCCTTGACACTGATTTTAATGTCTTTGATCAGATGGTTTCTTATGCTACATATTTTGGCATATCCAAAGCTGAAGCCAAAAAAAGGACAGAAGAACTGTTAAAAAAATTTGGGTTGGCTGAAAAATCAAGAGTAGCTGTAGAAGAACTTTCCGGGGGTATGCGAAGGAGACTTCAGGTAGCAAGGGCTTTAATTTCCAACCCAGATGTGCTGGTTCTTGATGAACCGACAACCGGACTGGATCCAGAAGTCCGCAGAGAGCTCTGGGATATTATTATAGAAAGCCGGGAAAAAGGAATGAGTATCCTGCTTTCCACACATTATATGGAAGAAGCAGAAAGATTATGTGACCGGGTTGCCATCCTTCATAAAGGTAAGCTCCTTGATTGTGACTCACCACAGGAATTGATAAAAAAACATGTGGGAGAAAAAATGGTTGAGGAAGAAGTTCGTCCGGGCGTGTTTTGGAAAAGACCACCAAACCTTGAGGATGTGTATCTTAAACTTACAGGAAGGAAATTAGAGGCAGCTTAATGGAATTATCAGCGATTGGCGTCTACCGGGTATGGCTCAGATATTTTAAAGTATTTCGTAAAAGTCTTATTTACGGGGTTGTAACAACTTTTCTTGAACCACTGTTATTTTTATTTTCCTTTGGTTTTGGACTTGGGCCTATTGTAGGTAACATAACGGTAAGTGGTGTTTCACTAACTTACAGACAATTTGTGTTTTCGGGTATTGTTGCCCAAACAATCATGTTCCAGGCCTTTTTTGAAGCAGCTTATGGCAGCTTTATCCGAATGTATTACCAAAAAATCTATCAGGCGATGGCAATGACCCCTATTACCATTTCAGAAATATTATGGGGTGAGGTCTTATGGGACACAACAAAAGCGACTTTTGCTTCATTTGTAGTGTTATTAATTGGTTGCTCAATTGGTGATTTTAGTGTCACCGGAGCATTAATCTGCCTGCCTTTTTGCTTTTTATCAGCAATGTTATTTGCTTCTATGGGTATTCTGGTTGCTTCAATCTCAAAATCAATTGAAGAAATTTCTTATCCACAGTATTTGCTTATTTTCCCAATGTTTTTATTCTGCGGCGTCTTTTTTCCATTAGAACAACTACCAAAAGTAGTTCAGATAATTGCCTGGCTCTTTCCTCTTACTTCAATGATTTCGATAATCAGAACATTGATTCTGGGATTACCTCTTGCTCCATTTGCAGTTGTTGCTGTAATATTATGGCTTTGTGTTCTTATCCTGGTATCAAGGAAATCAATGACATCAAGACTGGTGAAATGAGGAGAAAAATGTGAGCCGATTAAATATCCCTTCCGGGGCAAAATGGGAAAATGTAGTAGGATACTCAAGAGCTGTGAGAATCGGAAATATCATCGAAGTTTCCGGTACAGCCTCCGCTGACGGTGAAAAAATTATTGGCATAGGCAGTCCTTATGAACAGGCAAGATTCATTATTCAAAAAATTGAAAAAGCTTTAATTGAAGCTGGTGCAAGCCTAAAAGATGTTATCAGAACCAGAATCTATGTAACTGATATTTCCCGTTGGGAAGAAATTGCCAAAGCACATCGTGAATTTTTTGGAGATATAAAGCCAGTCACAACAATGTTAGAAGTAAAAGCATTTATTGCTCCGGAATTACTGGTAGAAATCGAAGCAACAGCTATTTTGGAATAAAAATGAAGTTAAAAAGCCAACCCCAGAATATTATTGAATTAATCGGTTTATGGGGCAATGTTATTCCTGAGCCATTATTACATACCCACATTGGCTTTATTTTTGCCAGAGCAATTATTGCCGCAACTGATACAGGAATCTTTGATGCAATTGCCGGAAATTCAAAAACAGCTGATGAAATAGCTGAGGTCTGTAATCTAAATAAAAAGGCGGTAAAAACAATTCTTGGTACTCTCTCTGGTGTAGGCTATTTAAAATATTCCGGTGATTTATATGATTTAACCCCTATATCAAGAAAATGGCTGGTAAAAAATAGCCCTCATTCTATCAGAGATTTTGTAATATTTATGAAAATTTTATGGGAGTGGTTCTGTAATCTTGAGAGCTTCTTGAAAACAGGAGAAGGAATTGATTATCATGATAAATTTAATTCAGAACAATGGGAGATTTATCAAAAAGCAATGTACTGTGTTGCAAAAATTGGTGCTGATGAAATAGGGAAAAAAACGCCTGTTCCCAAAGAAGCAAAAGAAATGATTGATATTGGTGGTTCTCACGGGTTATTTTCAGTATCTGTCTGCCGTAATCATCCAGGCCTGCATTCAACAATTCTCGATTTACCGGAAGCTATTGAGAAGGCCAAACCTTTACTTGAAGGACAAAATGTAGAAAACCTAGTAAAATATCAGGCCGGAAATATTCTTACAGATGATTTAGAACAGGAAAAATACGATTTGGTATTTATCTCCAATCTGGTACACCATTTTTCAGAAAATCAGAACAAAGAAGTATGTAAAAAAGCATTTAAAGCGTTACGTCCTAAAGGGCTTTTGGTAATACAGGAGTTTATCCGGCCCAATACACCTGACATGGCAGATCAAATTGGAAATTGCCTTGATTTGTTTTTTGCTTTCACCAGTAGTTCTGGAACATGGTCTATAGCAGAAATTTCCAGTTGGCAAAAAGAGGCAGGTTTTAAAATTAAAAAACCATTAACATTTCTGACTTTGCCGGGTGTTGCCCAGGTAATCGCAGAGAAAAGCGGGTAAAGGTAAATCGATGAAGCCTAACCCATATTTCTCACAGTTTTTACCACAGATGGAACAGATAAAGAGATGTATTAACACAGATAATAATTTAATATAAAATATTTTTAATTTTCACATCTGTGAGAATCTTTCTTCATCTGTGTTTTATCTGTGGTTTAATATTTTTGTGAGATATTCGGGCTAACTATGCATAAAGAAATTGAAGATAAATTTATTGATATATAATTATAGTCAAAGAGTTTTTACTTTAATATTTATTAGTTTAAAAAAACTTCGAAGTTTTTTTAAACTAACAGGGGCCCCTTTAGGGGATTTATTCTATATTATTTTTTGAAAGGAGAAAGCTTTGAAAAAGCTGGTTCTATTTACCCTTTTGGCATTTACTATTACTAGTTG
>CAYRDV010000515.1:0-3710 GCA_964422885.1 uncultured Candidatus Sericytochromatia bacterium | reverse complement strand
TTTCTCTGAGCCATTTAAGAGCTTTTTTAGTTCCCAAAAACCATATATGCCTTACATCAAAATAAAATATCAGTAAATAATGTGCCAGCCATATTTTTCGGTAATTTCCCTCTACATCGTTTCTTCTGGACCTGTTTAACATTTTATCAGACCATAATCTCAGGTTTTTTATTTCCTCAAAAGACATTTTTTGGGGCCCAATCTGGCTTAAATGTTTTACTTCATCCAATAGTTTTGAACCAAAATTATTTTCTTCAAACAATATTTTACCATCTAAAACCCGCAAAAACTCTTCCAGGTGTTCAATATCAGAATCAGGATAAATCCAGGTATCGAGGTATAAATCCTGCCAAAAACAGGCATCCTGATATTTTTCACATGATTCTCTGAAACAGAGGATATCAATATCACTTTCCGCATTATCAGTATTATCTGCTCTTGAACCATACAAGATGATTGTATGGCAGTTGTGCTTTTTGATCAGCTCCTGAGTTAAAGCCTGATAATCAATTTTTCTCATTACAAAAATAATTTAAAATATTCATTAATCTCTGTATATTAGGGTTTATCTATAGTTTAATTTTAAAATATAGAATTTAAACGTTAATATTTTCTTTTAACTGAACTACTTTACGATATTTTCTTTCAGCAGCATTCAGCATCTTATATTGCCGTTTTGCTGCATCATAAAGTTTTCCGGGATTTGTTCTGGACATACATTCCTGATAAGCATTTTTAGCTTCCGTATGCTGACCTTTCTCACGGTAAGTTTCACCTAACTGATAATAAACATCAGCTTTGGAATACTTTGTTTCAATTGTGGTTGCTGTTTTAAGACAATCAACTGCTTCATTTAGTCGCCACTGAGAGCGCAGGCAGGCTGAAATATACAAATAAGCATCAATATTATCCGGTTCAAACTGTAGTATATCTTTATACAATTTAATTGCTGCTTCAGGATTTTTTAATTCTTCATAAATAAGTCCGAGTAAAATATAGCTTGGTGCAGTTTCAATACCTAACTTTAATAATCTTTCCAGTTTTTCTTTTGCTTTATTTAAATCTTTATTCTGATAGTAGGCACATGCCAGGTTATGTAAGGCAACAGGTGACTGAGGATTTACAATTTCCAGCCGGGAATATATTTCAATTGCTTTTTCAATATCACCAAATTCCTGATAAAGTGAGCCAAGGCATGATAATACATCTGGTTCAAAAGGACTATAGCTTTTTGCTTCTTCAAGTACCTGTAATGATTTCTTTTTCTGACCAATCTTATAATAGATGATTCCAAGCTCATATCTTGGCTGTAACCAGTCTTTATATCTATCTATAACTGAAAGATAACTATCTATAGATTCGCTTATTTTATGACTTAAAAACAGGTTGGCAGCCATTTTAATTTCGTATTCTTTTTCATTTGGATTAAGTATCCAGGCTTTTTGATACATTTTAAGAGCTTCAGTATAATTTTTCAGTCCATTATAAATATCACCAAGCTTGGAATAAAGTACATTATTTGAAGAATCCAGCTTCATCAGATAAGTATAGTATTCCAGTGCGTTTTGCCAGTCTTCTGCTATATAATACAGTTCGCCAATTGCCTGCCAGGCCTGAACATAATTTTCATTAGTATGAATTGCTCTTTTATAAAAGCTATAAGCTTTTTTAAGATCACCTTTCCGTTCATAAATTTTACCCTGATTGTAATGAATTTCAGGTTCGTCCAACAATTTGTTCAAATGATGAATTAGCATTTTAGCTGTTGGGCAACGATGGTCCGGATCTTTCTTTAAAGCCTGATGAACAATTACTTCCAGTTTAAAAGGAATTGCCGGATTTAAATTTCGGACTGGTGGTGGATGTGAGTGAAAAATATTATTGATAGTTTCTCTGATATTTTCCCCTCTAAAAGGAAGGTTATTGGCTAATAACTGATAAAAAGTACATCCAAGTGAAAAAATATCAGCTCTTCCGTCAATGTCTTTATAGCCAACTAATTGTTCGGGAGACATATAATTAATTGTTCCGATAATCATTCTAGTGGTTGTCAGGTTATTTGTATAAATTTTTCTGGCACAACCAAAATCAATAAGGAAAACCTGTTTGCTTTCAGTAAATAAAATATTGCCGGGTTTTATATCTCTATGGATAATTCCCTTATCATGTAAGTACTGTAAAGCTTCAGAAATTTGTTTTACTATATTGATAATATCAAAGACATCAAGATAAATTTCTTCATCAATAATTGTCTGTAGAGTTTTGGCAGGAATGTAGTCCATTATAAGGTAAAGATTGGAATTCTTTTCATAATGACTATGATAAGAAATTATATTTTCATGTGAAAGACCAGAATGAATTTCAATTTCTCTTTGAAATCTTTGCCATTGCTCTAGGCAGGAGAGATCGCAGCTATCTATCGGATTATTTGCAGTGGAATATAAAAATTCTTTAATGGCAACAGTTTGACCAGTTTTTCTGTCAACTGCCTTATATATAATACTTGTTGAACCGCGAGAAATTTCTTCTATGCAGCTATATTTATCCTGTAAATCTACAAGCAAAAACCTAAACTCCCTGTTATGTGAGTTATCAAAATTCCAGATCTTTTATTAAGTTAAAACTAAATTTTTTTAAAGTTCTGATTTTTCAGACTCTATTATTGAGTATATTACAAATTCTATTTTAAAAATAGTGCTTTCAACACTAAATTTTAAAAATTTTTAACCTATTTTTTTCAAACTTAAACTAATTAGCCAACTTTTTAAATAATAAAGAGAATTATTATTATTAAAAAGGAAAAAATACAATAAGAAAAATTTAAGAAAATACGTTTTTGGTTTTTAGATTAAATTTGTACAAAATTAAATTTAATGTATAGCATTTCTATTTTCTTCGCTACATGAACTAATTTTGCAAGAGTTGTTTCACTATAATACTCTGATTAAGACAAAAAAAAGCCAGCTACTTGCTGACTATGAATGTTTTAGTGAAAAATTTATCGGGTAAAAATTTTAAAGTATTTCTTTTATATTTTTAATGTAATGTTCAGTTCTGGTTGTAAAGGCTTCCTGAAATTCTTCCCATTTTTTGAGATTTATCCGATCTGATAAGGTAATTTTCCTACTTGGCACCGAATTTGTATTAATTTTTACTTTTGCATTATAAATAGCTTCTGAAGCTGTATTTTTCTTTTTAAAACCTTCACGGAATTCATCCCAGCGACTAGAGCTGAGTTTTTTCTTTGGCTCAATAGTTCGCTCTGCAAATGCAGCATTTTCGGTTGTATTGGGCGTTTCGTTTTGGCCGCACCCTGTACTCATACTAAAAATTAAAACAACGGCTACTTTTAATAAACTTTTGTTTAACATAAATAAATCTCTCTAAAAACATTCTTCTATAATTATTATAATCTTATTATAGCTAGCCAAAGTTAAAATACGGATATCCTAAAATTAAGGAGTAAGAAATTAATAGTTAAACTTTAGGTAGTTTTATTTAACCTAAATGAAGATAAGCTTAAGCATAAGGAAAAAAGTCTTTATTTATTGGATAAGTAGTTTTTAATTATATTTTCCCTATTAGTTATTACCGCTAATATTTAGCATTTTTTAATGCTATTTTAAATAGAGATTTGTGAATTTTATCACAAGCTTTTTTCTAACTCTCCCCTTGTATGATGAAAAAAGAAAGGTAAATAAAAACCTTTA
>CAYRDV010000514.1:0-3749 GCA_964422885.1 uncultured Candidatus Sericytochromatia bacterium | reverse complement strand
ATTTTTGCTGTTATTAAACCTGTTTCAACCAGCTTTTGCGACTGACACATACAAAATCGATATCTTTGTAGACAGCTCACAAAGAGTCATCAATGGAACAAATGAAATAACTATTTTCAATAACTCCAAAGAAGGTGTTGATACTTTGTACTTTCTACTTGGTCTTAATAATAGCTATGATACAAAAATGAAAGTTACTGAGGTAAGTACCAGTAATGATGTACTCTTACCGGGTAGCTTCTATCACCACAGATATCTTGGCAAAGAAGTAGAGGACAGGGCCATTTATCAGGTTAGCCTACCAAATACTTTAAATCCGGGAGAAAGTATTATTCTAAAAATGAAATTTGAAGTAGCAAATCTAAGTAAGACAAATAATATTTTATTTCTTGATGATAATATTGATGACTTATATATTGGAAGCTGGTATCCAAGGCTAATCCCCTTTTCCAATGGAAATTGGAAAAAGAGAGATTTTTTAGCTAATAATTATGAAATTAATATTAGTGTTAGCCCGGATGAAGTAATTGCCGCTTCAGGTATTGAGTTCTCAACAGAAAATATCAGGGAAAAGGGAATAAAAAAAGTTAGTTATAAAATTGATAATTCCAGAGCATTTGCCTTTGCAATAAGTAAATATATTTCGTCAGTTACCGAAGAGCTAAAAGAAGGAATTATTATTAAATCCTATTATAAGACAAATAAGTCATCAAAATTGCTTCAGACTATTATAGATACAACAAAAGATGTTCTTTTATTTTATTATAAAAAATTTGGATTTTTCCCTTATAAACAAATTAGCATATTACCAGGAAATAGTTTTACCAAGGGTGGTTATGCCGATAATAATCTGATTGTTCTTCATGAAACCATAAATAGTTTTAAATCTCAGGAAGAATCAGAAAAATATCTGAGATGGTATTTGGCAAACTATATAGGAGCACAGTATTTTGGCTATTATCTCGGGGAATCTGGCGAGTTTCCGGGATGGATAACCTCTGGCGCAACACTATATCTTTCTTCAGTTCATTTTAAAGAAAAAAATATTACTAATGAGATTTATAATGGTTTTATAAATCAATATCTAAATGCCGCAAAAGCAAATTTTAATACATTGGTTTTACAACCTGTTGATGAGCTAAAACAAACTAATTTTGATTGGGAAAATATTATAGAAAAAGGTAAATCAGCAGATATTTTCAAAATGCTTGAATATGTTGTTGGCAGAAAAACTTTAGAGAATATCTTAAAACAAACCCTTCAGGATTACAAAAATTCAGTAATAACTACTGATACATTCCAGTCTGTTGTAGATTCAGTTTCTAATAAACAGACAAACTGGTTCTTTAAACAATGGATTCGGGAAAATAAAAACCTGGATTATGCTGTTACTAAGATAAAACAAGATAAAGTTGGTAATAAATACCAGGTAAAAATCACAGTAAAAAAATTAGGAAAAGTAACTATGCCTATATCAATTTCTGTAAATCTAAAAAACGGTTCAAATGTTTTTCAGGTATGGGATGGCAATAGTTCAGAAGCAGAGCTTACTTATCAATACGCCTTTCCAGTTAAATCAGTACATATTGATCCTGCTATCACATTACCTGATATCGATATATCAAATAATCAGATGTTTGCTCCAGGTATTTAAATTTATTTAAGTAATGTTAAGCGACTAATTAAAGATCTAATAATACACTTATTTCTAATTTATAATATTAGAATGGTACATAATGTTTTGGCTATTTGTGATTTTTAATCCATTAAAATTTCTGCTGCAGGATTAAAATTAATATATTCCAGGCCTTTCACAGGCTTGACTGATATTGTGGAGCGTCTTATTAATGAGTTTTAAAGTAATTCTGAAAAAATACCTTCTTTTTGTTTCTATTTTTATTTTAACGATTTTAAGTTCAGTAGTAATTGCCGAAGATAATCAAACTGAAGCTGTAAAAGGAAAACCTTCTGAATGGATAAATTCCTCTATTCTTGTACTTGATAAAAATGGAGTCCTAAAGATTCCTGATTGGGTTGATTATGACTCTTTGGTATCTCAAAAAGATTTTTCAATTATGCTTTCCAAAGTTACAAAAATAAATGACCGCTCTGTTTTTGGCGACCTTGATCAAAATGGCTCGGATAAATCTATGTCCAGAGCAATGGCAATCGATGCAGCTTTAAGAGCATTTGGTCTTGAAAGCCAGATGGATAAAGTAAATGCCGATTACCAAACCAGATTCAGGGATTTGGAACCAAGTCAGAAATACTATCAGGCTTGTCTTACAGCTGAGATTATTAAATTATCTGCTGGTTACCCTGATAAAACTTTCAGACCGGATGATTTGCTGAAATGGTCTGAAGGTGTTGCAATAGTAGAATCTGTATACCGTTGGGCGAGTTTAATGCCAGCTCAGACTCCTATTCAAAAAGCTGAAGATTTAAGAAAAAATCTCTGGTTCTATTTTATTGATGGTTTTAGATTAGTCTTAACAACTATTTATTGCTTTCTGTCGGTTATCCTGCTGTTTCGTTCCTGGAAAAGAGCAAAAAATGACAGAACAGGCCTAAGGCAAATCATAGCTTCTCTCTGTTTTGCCAGTTTTTTCATGTTTGTCATGTGGATAAATGAAATGTTGTTTGCCAGAGGCATTATAGATAAGCCATTATATTATATAATTTCAACAATCAGTATTCTTGCAGGCATATTCCTTATCAGAACAAGCAATTTAATCAGTAAACATACTGAACCCAAACCCAAAGCTTCTGTAGAAGTTGCCCATGTTGATTATGTTGATTTAAACCGTGGTGAAATGTTTTTAGTTGACTCTATTACAAAACGCCGTATTTTAGCCTTAATATCTAATGATACAAAGCTGTATAACCGTGAAAACAGACTTCTTGGAAAGGCATTTTTCTCGGAAATAGCACCTGGAGATCTCGTCAGTGTAAGAGGAACGGAGCAGGTTAGCGGTGGTTCGGTGGTTGATGTCGATATGCTTCTTGTCCTTGCCTCAAAACAAAATACATCTGTTCAATATTCCAATAAAAATGAGGTTAATGAACAGGATTACAATAAAGTTCAGAATAGTTACCGAAGAGTTACTAATAGTTAGCCTCAATATTAAAAATATATTATAATTTAAAATCTAGGGGTGGGTTATGAATATATATTTTATAAGGATTTTTTATAGTAATGGATATAAATCAGGTTTTAGCATATGCAAACGAAAATCAAAATAATTTTAAAGCAGATCTTTGCTCTCTTTCCAGTATACCAAGCGTAAGTGCTGATGGTTATGATCGGGAACAGGTAAAGAAATCAGCAGAAGAAGTAGTAAGACTGATGAAAGAAGCAGGTTTAAATAATGCTGAAGTTATTACATTTTCTGGAGCCCATCCTTATGCATATGCAGAATGGCTTGGATTGCCGGGAGCTCCTACTCTGTTGCTGTATGCCCATCATGATGTGCAACCACCGGGAAAACCTGAAAGATGGATAACTCCTGGTCCCTTTGTACCAACTGAAATAGATGGTAGGCTTTATGGCAGAGGTGTAGTAGATGATAAAGCTGGTGCGATGATTCATCTGGCTGCGATTAAATCTTACTTACAAACACATGGAAAATTACCAATCAATATTAAAGTGATTATTGAAGGTGAAGAAGAAATTGGTTCAGATCATCTTAGTGAATTTTTTGCCAGTTATAAGTATAAGCTGAAGGCTGATTTTATTGTGTTGACTGATA
>CAYRDV010000513.1:0-3770 GCA_964422885.1 uncultured Candidatus Sericytochromatia bacterium | reverse complement strand
TTAATTAACTAACTAAATTTAACCAATTTAAAGAGGCATGAAAATGCCTCTTTTTATTTATTTTGGAACAAAAAAAATAGGAAGCTCAACGGCTTCCTATTTTTTCTATTATTTATTTATTACCTTAGTCTACTTGCGAGTAAATCTTTTGTATATGGTGAAGCTGATAACTCACCAATCATGTGTCTTAAATCAGCAATTCTCTTATCAATTGCTCCTGTTCCTTCAACAATGTCAACATTAGAGTTAACTTTTGCCAAAAGTGAGTTAGAACGGGTTCTCATTCCTTGAACATATGATTCAAGTGCTTTAATCTTATCATTAATTTTGTCTTCCTGTCCTTCAATTTGTTTATAAAAAGAATATTCAACTGATTTATTATCTAGAATCAAAGGTAATTGTCCTTTTTGAGCACTTGTCTGGTCAAGCTGTTTATCCAGGCGCTCATGTACTTTACTTACTACTGTTTCCAGATGAGAAAGCTGATCATTAAGAATACCACCAAGAGTTTTTTCTTCTGTTAATTTAAACGGAACCATCATTCTCTGGGCTTCAAGCTGGCTTTGCTTAAGCTGGTTTTCCATTTCAAGCCTCACTTGTTCCATTTTTGTTTCCATATTTTTACGGTTTTGAGCCATTTGGGTCTGAAGATCAGCAACATTTCGTTGAGCATCAGCAATACTCATCGTATTACCGGGAACATCCCCACCTTTGTTTTTTACATTTACATTATCACTCGTATATGAGTATTTCATTTCCAGCTTTGTATCAGAAGTTTTTTCAACTTTTATTTTACCTTTTTCAGGAACAGACTGAATACTTCCTGTATTTGCACTTACACCTATATCAGACATCTTATTACCTCCCTATTTCCCTTCATTTTGTTTCATCAGATATTGGTTCAAAATAAATTTTGGTGGAACCATATCCGGTACAGAGCTTGCTCTTGCTTTCTGAGCATCTTCACTTACTTCCTGAGTTTTACCAAGAGCATGAGAAATACCAACTGTAGCAGCTCCAGCCAGAGCTAAAGCGCCAACAACGAGTAAAGCTTTTGGTGCTCCATTTACACTATGTGTAATTGCCGCAACACCTGCCGCTCCAATACCCATTCCCAGCATCCCGGTTTTATGCTTATCTGTCTCATTTCCTGCGGCATATCCAATACCATAACCTACAACGGCTCCTAAAATAGGTAACCCGATAGATGCACCAAGAGGATCACCAGACATCGTTTTGGCAACCTGTGGGAAAGTTGCGAATGTGCCAACAGTTGCCCCAACTCCTGCTCCAGCCAAAATTGGTTTAAGAGATTCTTTTAAAACATAACCTGTTTTGCCACCACCTTCAAGCCTGGCAACACCATTCCAGTTAACAGGAACAACACCTTTGGGAGGAAGTTTTACAACAACCTGATCATCTGTAGGATCGACTTTGCCATTTAGATCTAAATCAACCGCAACAAGCTTTGTATCATTATTTCCCTTGGTAAGTTTTGCAGGATCAACTACAACACCTGCCCCTATCCGATCTCCCTCTTTGTAGCCAGCTACCTGATATACGTTACTACCAGTGGCACCTACATCGCTCATATTTTTGCTCCTATTACAAGACTAATTACTATGCTTATCATACCCGAATCATTATTAAAATAACAGACTCAGGAAAAAGTTATTTACTTTCAGTTTGTTTCATCAGATACTGGTTAAGAATAAACTTTGGTGGAACCATATCAGGTACTGAACTTGCTCTTGCTTTCTGTTTATCTTCACTTAACTCCTGAGTTTTGCCAATTAATTGGCTTGCTCCGCCAATTGCCGCACCTGCTAACGCAGCTCCAGCCATGATTGCTAAACCTTTTGGAGAACCTGCAATACTATAACCAAGTGCAGCTCCTGCACCTCCAACTATGCCAAGTCCAACATAAGAATATCTTCCTGATTTTCCATTGTTTGAACCGGCCATACCACCAATTGCAGCACCTACTGCAATTCCAACACCTGCACATGTAAGTACTGCTGCAAGAGGATCTCCACTTCCTTTAGCCAACATTGGTAATGTAGCTGCAATACCTACCAAACCGCCCGCAATTGCACCCGTTGTCAATGGTTTTTGAATATCTTTGAGAACAAAACCTGCTTTTCCACCACCTTCAACTTTTGCAACACCGTTCCAGTTAACCGGAACAACACCCTTTGGAGGTAATTTTACAACAACCTGATCATCTGTAGGATCTACTTTGTTGTTCATGTCCAAATCAACAGTAACTAATTTTGTATCAGCACCTTTGGTAAGCTTGGCAGGATCAACTACAACACCTGCCCCTATCCGGTCACCTTCTTTATAACCAGCAACCTGATATGCGTTACTACCAGCTGCACCTACATCACTCATATTTTTGCTCCTATTACAAGACTAATTACTATGCTTATCATACCCGAATCATTATTAAAATAACAAATCCAGGAAATTTTCTTCTTCAATTAACTAATTTTTAATATACAAAAGTTCTGTTTTAATAAAAAGTTAAATCTTTGATAAATATTTAATTTGGAATTACTTTAAAACCAATATGCCAAATCGGTTGGGAGTATGTGGGCTGTTATAAGTGGGTGACCATTCACTGTAAGGATCAAGCTCCTGAAAACGGGTTCTGATAAAATTAGCTTTTAAAGTGCCACCCTTTTGGGGCACAAAGTTAATTTCACTAAAGGGAATCTGCATCTCTACAACCCATCTGTCTTCGTAAATTTTGACAGCACTTTGCCAGTTGGCATCCCAATTTGCCTTATTTATTTTTTCATCAAAATTATTATTATTTATGTTTACCACAAAATGATAATAGTCTTTACTTCCAGGTACCTGCAAAAAAACTTCAATGATATCATCATTAAAAATATCCCAGGCATCTCTCATTCTTGAAAGCTTTTTTACCTTTTTCAGATTCGGCTCATAATTTTCAAAGGAAATATATAAATTTTCCATACCATAGGTGATTTTTACCGCTGTTTCAACTTCTGACTTTGAAGAACCGGTATGCCAGTAAAAATACCTTAATGGGAAAACTTTTTCCCAGATACTGTTTTCTAATACTCCATCAAGTAATGGTGGAACTCCTGTTGCGGTAATTTCCGATATTGGAAGCTCTTTTGTTTCTTCAAGTACTGGTAATGGTGGTAATGTTGAAGAAAAAGTTATATTTCTGGTTTTAGTTTCTCTACCATAAATTTTTAAAAGATTAAGGGCATAATCCAAGGGCTCTTTAACTTCTTTAATAAATTGTGAAGTAAAATTGCCATATTTTCGATATGAGTCAATTATTTCTTTTAAATTTTCCAGATTTTCTTTTATAAATATAAAATCTGTGCCATTTTTATCAGGTAGTGAGGAATTTAACCAATCAAAGCTGCCTGCTAGTTCTTTTAACTCTTTGTTTGGAAGCAATTTTTCATTTTCTGCCAGTTTTATTAACCATGATGATGTGTCAGAAAGAATAAGTTTTATTGAATGAATTAACCCTTTATGTGGAATAAAAGCAGGGTTTCTGAATACACCTTTGCTAAGGTCATCAAAATTTTCTTTACCAAAATGGGTTAAGGCAAAAATATTCATCCCTGGTATATTCCGCTTATTGAGAAGACCTACTTCGGGATAAAAATCATCTGGAATACCAAACTTATGGGCACCAAGACTTGGATATAGATAATCATTTCTGGTTTCATGATTGGTTTCAGAATCCAGCCATAAATTCAAATCATTATTATTATCTG
>CAYRDV010000512.1:0-3773 GCA_964422885.1 uncultured Candidatus Sericytochromatia bacterium | reverse complement strand
TATTGAGAATAAAGATTATGTTCCTCAATTTCTATACAATACTTAAATGGTTACAATCAATTTTTGTATTAGAATGAATCGGCCCAGTAATATTCTGATTACTTTTTATAATAAGAGGAGAAACAGCATTAGAATCATCATATCCCATAGTTGATAACATATATTGAGCTGGTGAATAAATCGGATTACCAATACTTAAATCAAGATTGCAAACCCCGATAGAATTTGCCCCACAGATAGAACCATTAATCCAGGTTGCTCCTGTTAAATTAGCACCAGTTAAGTTTGCTTCATATAAATTCGCTCCATTTAGGTTTGTTCCGGTTAAAACTACATTGTTTAGAATAGAACCTCCGAGGTTAGAACCTGATAGGTTGGCACCGGATAAGTTAGCTCCTGTAAAATCAGCAAATGATAAATCCTTACTACTAAGATTATTATTTGTGAAGTTCTCATTTTTGAAATTACAGTTTGGGCAATTTGCTCCTGTATTTAAAGCAATAAGAGAATGATTTGGTTCCCTGTTTACGAAGTATTTATTATTAGCATAGGAAATATTTCTTACAGGATCTACAGATTGTGACAATAAATTATCAACATAAGCTGTAACTTCAGAAATAGTTGCAGCTGTAACTTTTATAGGAGAAGAACCAATATTTCCGGGAATACTTACATCTGTAGATACATCGATTGTTCCTATCGTTTCAGAAGCACTGATATTATTATCATAACTGTCAATAATTGCTAAAGCTGTAGTTTTAGAATTGATATATAAATCAGGAGTAGTCATACTATCCCAGCTATGACCATTCCATTTGATATAGGTTCGGACTGTTATTACAGCATTGCCTGCGGCCCCAATCCTCTTTGCAGCTTCCAAAACAAAGATATCTCCTATAACGGGATTAAAGGTTGATAAAGGATTTACAGTGAAAACACCAGAAGCATCAGTTAGACCTGTTGCAACAGTTACATTTCTCAAGGCAGATGTCACATAATCTGGTGGATATAAAATGGATACAGTCGCTTTTGTCCCAACTTCTGAAAGCGTTGCTTTGGTGTTATAAATCCCACTGTCAGAACTGTGATTTATGTGATTAAGATGATTAGGGGATGGGGTAAACTGAGCTGTACCCCTGATCCTGTATTTACTTTCTACATTGGAGGATATAACAGGATTATCTAATAGGGTTGGTTTATTGGGTAAATTACCAGCACATGAACTTATTAAAGCAATGATGCTAAAAATGTTTAATGTAATGTATAAATATTTATTCAACATTATTAAATTTTAAAATGAAAAATAGCAAATTAATTGGCAACAATTTTGCTGGTTATTAAAGATTTTACTTCAAAATTAATCTTAAGGTCAAGTATTAATAATAAAGCGATGATTTAAATAAATATATTAAATTATTTTTGTTTCCAGGATTTGCTTAAACTTTTGAATATATTTAGAAGCATTTACTTTTAATTTTTTACTTTGATTAAATTTATCGAATTCTTCATTCAAATCTTCGGAAAGCTCACTGGTTACATGTAATTTAGTAATAAGCTTTGGCATATCCTGCTGTTTTGGCACTACTGGAGCAACTTGTTTTTGTTTGGCCGTTACTTTATCATCTTCAATTTTTGAAAAGACCTTTTCTATTTCTTCACCATCATTAAACTGTTTAAAGTATTTTTTGTATTTCTGAGAAAGACGTTCGGAAATTTCACCACCAAACTCCTCACTAGGATTTGTGCTATCAATATATTTAGCAACATTTTTGGATATATCAATGTCCAATTCTTTTACTTTTGAGAATGTTGCAGAAGAAACTATCACTGGAGGATTATCCAGACCTATAAGCTCTAATCCGGTATTTTCTGCTTCTTCCTTTACCGATTCGCTTTCATCCTTTTCATTAAAAGGGCGATAATATTTCTGATACATTTGTAGTTTCTGAATTCTGTTAGGTTCAGAAGAATCGCTATTTGGTTCAGGTATATCTTCGGTAGGAATGGTGTCATTTAACTTATAATTATATTCAATTCTTTCAAGATCTCTTGTGAGAGAATTGTAATCCTGATACCTTTCATTAAGGCTTTTTTCCAAAAGTTTCATAATGACATCAGATAATTCATGGGTTACTTCTTGATTAACATGATAAGGAGGTATAGGGGTACTATTGACATGCATATTGAAGATTTCTTTTAGGCTATTAGTTTCAAAAGGTATTTTACCAGTTACCAGATGATAAAAAGTTGCACCAAGCGAATAAAGGTCTGAACGGTGATCAACACTTTGGGAATCGATAAATTGCTCAGGTGGCATGTAATATGGTGTACCAAATATTTCTCCGGTATTGGAGTCATATTTATCGGGTTCATGAACCCTTTTTGCCAGACCAAAGTCAGTAAGTTTTACCTGGGAATCTTTGGTTATTATAATATTTCCAGGTTTTATGTCCCGATGAATCATGTGTTGTGAAAAAGCATGGTTTAAGGCCTTGCATACTTCAAGAATTATCTTTATTGCTTTAAGTGGAGGGATAGTGCCTTTTTCTTTTAAAATTTTATCAAGAGTATCTCCATCTACAAATTCCATTACTATATAAGTAAATTTTTCTTCTTTTTCAACATCGATTATTCTTACCAGATTATTATGAACCAGTTGGGCATGATTCATTGCTTCTTCAATAAACCTGTCCCTGATACTTTCGTTTTCTGAAATAAGTTGAGGTGATAAAACTTTTAGAGCGACATCAACATTAAGATATTTATGGGATGCTTTATAAACAGTCGCAGTCGTACCTTTTCCAAGTTCGGATATAAGTTTATATTTTCCAAGAACTTCGCCTATTTCAGGATAAGAGTTCACTTTTTGAAATACCTTTTAATAATTTTCATTTATTATATTACATAAACAGCCATTATATTATAACAGTAGCATTAATTTATAAAAAAATATTGGAAATTGAATTATGATAAACAGTCCTGAAAATATTGTAAAACTAATTGAGAATTATAAAAATATTATATTACAGGGTCCATCAGGAACAGGAAAAACTTATTTAACCAGGAAAATTGTTGAAAATTTTGACTCAGCAAAAAATTTAACTGAAAAAAAATTAAAATTTCGGGAAATTGAAAATCAAGGAAGAGTAAAGTTTATTAGTTTTCATAAATCTTATACATATAATGAATTTATTGAGGCACCAAAACTTTCTTTCCTTGAAAACAATAACTTCCAGGCATTAAAAGTAGAAGATGGAATATTAAAGAAAATTGCTATTTCAGCTTCTCTTGATTTACTTAAATCAGGATTTAAAAGCAGGTTTAAAAATATCATTACCAATAATAGTAAAATCTGGAAAGTATCACTTGGTTACAGAAAAACAGAAGCTCATATTTACCAAAATTGTAAAAAAGCAAAGGAAATTTCTATTGGCTGGCTGGAAAATGAATCACTTGAAGGTAAATCCTATAGCGAAATATATTCCATGCTTGAAGCCAGAAGAGGAAATGATGAACCTAAATTGTCCTCTGATGTATATTCTATTGATTCGGTAGTAAATGGAATGAAACCAGGTGATTTTGTTCTGATTTATCAAACACCACAAACAATTTCTGATATTGGGATTATAGTAGGTGATTATTTTTATGATTCTGAAAGTCCTTATCCTCACAAAAGAAAAGTTGTCTGGTTTAAAGAATTTGCTAAACCGATTGATATTACAAGATTGGATGACCATACCAGAATGACCTTAAAAACGGTTTATGAATTAACA
>CAYRDV010000511.1:3302-3776 GCA_964422885.1 uncultured Candidatus Sericytochromatia bacterium | reverse complement strand
TTTTACAAAATCTAAAGTATTAAAAACGCTACATTATATCACAGAATTGGTATCACGACCTACAAAAGACATTGATTGTGTAATTAAACTTACATCAAAGGTTAACTTCGCCAAACTGGGAGAGAAGTTAAGAAAAAGAGGTTTCAATGAAGATTTAAGCGAAAATACTCCAATTTGCAGATGGGTTTATAAAGGAGTAGTAGTTGATATTATGCCTGATGATCCAAGTATTCTGGGTTTTTCAAATTATTGGTACAAAGATGGTATTGAAAACTCAGTTGATTACAATATTTCGGAAAAATTAATTATAAAGATATTTTCAACTCCATATCTGATTGCATCAAAAATAGAGGCATTTAAAAATAGGGGTAAAAGTGATATAACAGTTAGCACAGATTTTGAGGATATTATATATATTTTGATAACAGAAAAGAATTTATTGAAGAAATTTCTGTTGCGAGCAAAGAAATTAAA
>CAYRDV010000511.1:0-3292 GCA_964422885.1 uncultured Candidatus Sericytochromatia bacterium | reverse complement strand
TGAAACATTTAAAGAGTTTCTTGATAATCCATTAATTGAAGAAGGAATTACTTATTGTTTACCTTATGGCTCAAATCTGGAAAAACTCAAAAATATTATGAAAAATATTTCTTCTCTTTAAAATTAATTTTAATCCCAAATGTTAATAAATATCTTAAAAATCCGTAACAGGTTACGTATTATAATCTATGCTATGTGTAAAATAAAAAAGATAATATTGAAAAAATAAAATTAAGAGTGCTAAATTATAGTTTAAAGTCATATTTTGCTAAAATATAAGTTAATGGTATTACTAAAATCTTAAAAATTAGTTTCTTAGTATACCTGAAAAAACAATACCAAAAAGGTAAAACTGTTAATAAATTTTCCCCGGACTAGAAGTCCGAGGAATTCTGTTGATTTAAAATTTTCTTTCAAAAAATTAAATCCATGAATTATTTATTATTCATACCCGTATTTATACCCGAATAAACCCGTAAATTTTTAGTGGGTCAGAAAAAGAAATTTTAATCTATTCTGGTAATTCAGTACCCTTATCCATAATTTCAATAAATTCTGTATAACTGAAAAGCCTGTTCCTTTTCTGGGCGGTTATTTCTTTAATAATCCCTAATTGTTGTAAATGTTCCAGGCTCTTATTAACAGTGGCAGGACTTATTCCAGTTTTCTCTGTAAGCCATCCTGGGGTCGCTATAGGCCTTTCCAGTAAAACCTGATGGATTTTATGGCAGGATAAAGCTGACCGGCCCAGTTCATTTATTTTGTTTTGGTTAGCTTTAGAAAGCTCTAACAATGCCCGGGCAGTATTTACCGCCTGAGTAGCTGTTACTATTACCGCTTCTGCAAAAAAATCAAGCCAAGCCTCCCAGTCACCCGTATTCCTGATATTATTTAAAAGTTCATAATAATATTGCCTGTGAGTTTTTAAATACAGGCTTAAATAAAGCATGGGTGCCTGTAAGACTTTTTGTTCACAAAGTAACAAAGTAATCAATAATCGGCCAAGCCTCCCATTACCATCTAAAAATGGATGAATTGTTTCAAACTGAACATGTGTAAGTGCAGCTTTTAAAAGGATAGGAGTGGCAACCGGTTGATCATGGATAAATAACTCCAACTTTCCCATACCTTCCAGTGCCAGTTCAGGTGGTGGAGGAACATAATAGGCATTGCCAGGCCTAGTTCCGCCTATCCAGTTCTGGCTTCTTCTGAACTCTCCAGGGTTTTGCTTACTTCCCCGGCCCTTAGCCATTAAAACACCATGTATTTCCTTTATTAATCTTAAGGAGATTGGAAAACCTTCTTCCAGCCTTTTCAAACCATAGTTTAAAGCCATTACATAATTACTGACTTCCTGAACATCATCTAAGGTAACACCAGGCTGTTGTTCCAGCTCAAAAAGCAAAAGATCAGAAAGTGAAGATTGAGTTCCTTCAATCATAGAAGAAAGGACAGCTTCTTTTCTGACATACATATACAGAAAAAGGGAAGTATCTGGTAAATACCTGGTAATACTATCTAAGCGGCCCAAAGATAACAAAGCTTCATCAAACTTACTTCTAAGATCCGGTGACCATTCTATTTCAGGAACAGGCGGCAAAGGAGCAGGAACAAAAGCATTTGCTTTTTCTCCTACTGTTGATATGGGTATAAAATAACCCTGTAATTCTCGTTTCATTAATTCTGTCTAAACTAAAATAACTCCCGGAGTACCGGGTCCCTGTTTTAGGGAATACCTAAAATAATAATAATTCTTATTTTAGTTTAAGGCATTATCCTAAAATAAGATATACAATATGATAGTATAAGAAAATATTATCATTTATGACAAAACTTTAATTTTATCAGGAGTAACCCTGACTGGCCGTACTACAACGGCCTCTATCCCATCGGCAAATGCGTTTGGGACTGCTTTTCGGATAATATTACCGCTACCATTTACATCAGCATTAATCAGATTTCCATTTTCACTTCTGAAAAGACCTCTGCAGATCCTTTTACCCTTGTAATTATCATGTTTTTTAATTACTTCAAAATCAAGAAAAGAACATTTTGATGTATAACTTTCTTCAGTGATAATTACTTCAATACCTGCCAGTTCTGCTTTGTACTTAAGTTGGTTAATAAACACTGCATGTGGTATCGATACAAAATTCTGATTATTTCTTTTACCCAATTCAATATTGTTTTTCCATTGTTTGTTCTTTCCGATTACCAGAACACCAACCTTATGATTAATAAGTTGTTCAATAATCAATTTACTGGATTTATGCATATAATCAGAAATTTTATTATTCCTTTTATGAATTAGTTTATCAAGCCTTTTGCTTTTACCTTTATTACCAATATAACTCATCAGTAATGCTCTTTTTTTATTGAAATACTGGTTAATACTTTTTAGTGCCCTGCCGTTAATCATGAAGGGAGTTAACTGATTTGAAGTTACAGTAGCTAAGTTATTTAAACCAATATCTATTCCTGCTATTATATTTTTGTTTCTTTTTCATAAACTATTTCAATGACATAACAGGTAGATTTATGGATTATTCTTACCTGATTGATATTACTTTTTCCCTGCTTGTACCAAACATCCAATTTGACAGGTATTGTGAAATCAGTACCTGAAAGTCTGATATTACCTTTCTTTAAATCTTTTTTAAACAGACTCTGAATACTATAAACCAGGATATTTCTACCTGATTGTTTAACTTTATACCTGGGAATATTTGGCTTTGGCAAAGTAGAATTCTCTTTAAACTTTTTGTTTAACTGAAAAAATGATTTAAAGTTCCTGTCAACAATCATCATAATCTGCTGGCTTACTTTTGTCGGTAAGGCATAATAATCTCCTTGTTTTTCATTTTGAAATTGTTTTTGAACAGTATTGTAATTGAGATATTTTCCTGTTTCAAAGAAATGCTGTCTTATCTGGTACAAAGAGGCATTATACAAATTCTTACTCAAGAAGCATAAATTATCAAACTCTTTCCAAAGAGGATTAGACTTCTTTATTATATGTTTTTCTACTAATTTCACTTATTATTAAATATTTAAATAAAATTTAAATATTAATTTATATATTTGGTAATTTATAACTTATTTAGCAATTATAATATTGCTTATTCTATTATTATAACATTTTTTACTGTAAATAAATAGATATTGCTTGAATATTTTACTTTTTTAAGATAGGCTTATTTTTGATATTATTTGAGTATAAATGACTATTGTTTCATGGAGGGTGCATTAAATTTTAGTAGAAAACCTTAAGAAGCCCTTAAATCCCAGAACT
>CAYRDV010000510.1:0-3792 GCA_964422885.1 uncultured Candidatus Sericytochromatia bacterium | reverse complement strand
TGGAGCAAAACTTCTTTATCAATCAGTGATTCAAAAGTATTTTTTTTGATATTTTCAAGCATAGAGGCACCGGAAGGTGAGCTAAAATCCATTCTCATCATTTGGGTATATTGAGCTTTCATCCGGTTTACAGCATTATTATATTCATCAATTGGTATTGGTTCTCCATTTATCCTGGCAGCATAAATTCTTTCGGGAGGAGTGCTAAGATAAAGCATTAATATACTCCCGAAAATTATTAGGACACAGATTCCCAGAGATATTACCAAACCATTTCTTGTAACATCTGTTTCAAGCGAAATTTTTGATTTTCTTAACATTTTAAATACTTATTATTTCTTTCCTTGATAATTATATTAGCTATTAGTCACCATCATGCTCAGCAGAGTTTTCAGCTTTAGACTGGGGATCTTCAGGTGTACCACTATTTTGTTCAGCCGATGGTAAAGCAGGAGCTTCCTCCTTTTTCTCAGCGATTGAAAATCCTTCATAAGACTTGTTATATTTTATATCAGCTTCTTTCATAACTTTTTCTTTCCATTCAGTAAAAAAAGCTTTTTGTTTTTCAACTTTTAGTTGTTGTTCAAGATTTACTTTTACTTCTTCAAAGCTGGATACTTTTGCTGGTTTATAACCTGTTTTCTTAATAATATGGAATCCAAAGTTGGTTTTAATCGGCTGGCTTATTTCTCCAACTTTCAGCTCAAAAGAAGCTTTATCAAATTCAGGAACCATTGCTCCTCTTGCAAAAAAGCCAAGCTGACCGCCATTACTTTTACTACCAGGGTCCATTGAGTATTTATTTGCCAGTTCCTCAAATTTTGCTCCTTTATCAAGCTCAGTTTTTATTTCTTTGGCCTTACTTTCAGAGGAAACAAGAATATGAGATGCCTCAACCATTTCTTTGGTAGCAAATTCAGATTTTTTTGACTCATAAGCGTCTTTTAATTCCTTTTCAGGAATCTTTATATTTTCTTCAAATAATTTTTCAGTAAATTTTTGAAAAGTTATTTTCTCTTTGATTATTTTTTTTAAATCTTCTTCAGTTAAATCATTTTTCCTGAGAGCTTTTTCATATTCCAGCTGATTATTTTGAAAAGACTGGGCTTTAATTTTATCAATTTCCTGATTAACCATTTCATCAGTAATCAGTATATTTTGCTCAGCCGCATTCTGCATCATTATTTTTGTCAGGATTAAATCCTGCATTACCTGTTTTTTGAGATCAAAAAATGTTTTTTTACCATTTTCAGTTTTAAAATCAATTCCCATTTGGGTAGTATATTGCTTTTCAGCATTTTTCATCCGTTCTTTAAGCTCAGGAACAGTAATATATTTGCCATTAACAGAGGCAATATAATTTTTTCCTTCAAATACAACATGACTGAATTCATAAGCTGCAATATAGGCAAAAAGAGACAAAGCAAAGCCCAGAGACAGGTTAACATAGAATTTTTTATTTTTATCTTCCAATTTTTCATCCTCCAAAAGTTTAAGCTTTAAACAATTAATGAATTTTACACTAATTGGGTGAGGGGTGAGAAGATAACTCACCCCTAAATCCCCTCTCTAATATTAGAGAGGGGACTTGAAGAAATTAAAGTTTCTAATTTTTTAATCTTATTGACCATAGGAGTAAACCGTTATTAATTGTTGCTTTCAGTAAGTCTGGAATGCTAAAAACTAATGATTATTATTGTAGCTTTTGAATAAAATAATGTACTCATTACTACTTGTTTTAGTATTCCCCTCTTTGGTCAATCTAAGCTCCCTCCTTTAAGAAAGGAGGGCTGGGGAGGATTCTGGAAAGATAAGCATATATTCGATATTAGGGAAAAATTATTTAAAATTAATATTTAATTAGAGTTTTGGTTAAAGGTAAATATAAGATTATATTTTATATAAACTGTAATTAAATAAAGAAAGATTTTTACTCAAAAATCCTATTACATACTAAGTAGAGATTCTTTAACAGCAGGTTTTTTTAATATGAAATTTAAATCTTTTCTCTTGGCTTCTGTTCTTGCCACCACATTACTTACAGGTTGCGGAAGAGATATTGAAGGTCTAACCCCGGATATGAATTCGGTAGGAATATTGTCAACAGAACCTTCAAATAGAGAGATGGATGCTTTAAATAGTGTAAACAGAGCGATTGATTTTGCTACAGGTTCAAAAAATACCCAAAATAATTCCAACGTAAAATTTTATATTGATGGCCCTGAAGCTTATCCTGCTCTTGAATCACTACTTGAAGGTGCTAAGGAAAGTTTTTTACTTGAAGTATTCATATTTACCAATGATTATACAGGTCGTAAATTTGCCGATGCACTTGTCAGAAAAGCAAAGCAAGGTGTAGAAGTGAAAGTTTTATATGATTTTTTTGGCAACTCTAATGTTAAATTAATGAACTATATGGCTCAAAACGGGGTACATGTAGAAACTTATAATAAACAGGTACTTACTTCAAAAGGAATAAATATTACTCACCGTAAAGTATTTATTGCTGATGGCGAAAGAGCAATGACAGGTGGAATGAATATTGGCGATGAATATGCTACCGGACAGTGGCATGACACCATGATGAGCTATGAAGGAGAAGCTGTAAAAGAAACTCTTAAGGAATACATTTATGATTGGAAATCTGCTAGTGGAAAACCAAGTCCCAAAATGACTTCATATTTAACTAAAGAATTTCCAAAAACAGAAAATAAGCAGTATCCGCTCAGAGTTACAGTTACAAGCCCTAAAGAAGTCAATAAAAAGGAAGATATTCAAAGAACAATGTTTGCAGCGATTGATGCAGCAAAAGATAATGTAAAAATTTCAATGCCTTATCTATCAGATGACAATCTGGTAAAGCATTTAAGTATTGCCGCTAAAAGAGGAGTAAAGGTAACAGCACTTATTCCCGAAGAAAATGATCAGAAAGCATTTGTAGTATTAAACCAAATCTCTGTAAATGATTTAATCAAAGCCGGAGCAACAGTTTACCGAGGTAGTTATAATCACAGTAAAGTAATTTCGGTAGATAATGTCTGGACAACAATTGGTTCATGCAATGGTGATTACAGAGCTTTACATATCAATCAGGAATTAAATGTTTCCATTTCTGATCCAGAATTTACAGCAGATTTTAACAGAAGGTTTTTTGAGCACCATATCAGCAACTCCAAACAAGGTTTAGTTAAAAAGATCGCCTGGTATAAAAAGCCACTTTATTCATTCCTTGAAGCTTTGGATAAATACCTTTAGAAATATTAATTAAAAAATATTACGAAAATTACCCGAAACGTTTCGGGTAATTTTTTTATATACCGGAAAAACTACATGCTGGATATTTTGACTTAAAATATTCTATATCTTTGCTATTGGCAAATATTGTTGTTCCATCTTTAGCACTTTTAAGAGCATCTTCACCAATAGTTATAAGGTTAAGAGCCATTGATTTATCTTCATTTGATACACTATTTAAGTTGGTAACACATTTAAGAGCAGAGATATATACAGGGCCATTTACTGCAATATCCTGTACTGGTGCAACGGAAGGTCTTATTGGGCCAGGGCCATAAGGACCGTTCATACATCCACCGGTAACAATATTCATTAAAACACCGGTTATTAAAATAATAACTGGAACAACAAACTTTTTTTGCATAATAATCCGCTAATAATTAAAGCCCTGCTGTATTCATTATACAGGTTGGGAAACCGATTAGTAAAACAGTAATTGATGTTAAAAGAATAAGCTTACCTTTTTCCTTCTTTTCCGGTTTATTAGAAAAAATATTT
>CAYRDV010000509.1:0-3843 GCA_964422885.1 uncultured Candidatus Sericytochromatia bacterium | reverse complement strand
TCCAAAATACAGGATTTACCTAGATTTTCCAATTACTTTTTTGGAATGATTTAATGTTTCTGGTTTTAAATCTTTTTTAAATTTAACTGGAGAATTATCAGTGAAAGGTTGAGAAAGTAAAAATTCCACTTCATTCGCAGATAACCCTTCAAAGTCAGAGATAGGCTTGTTGTTTGCTTCATCCATCATCTGAATTGCTAATTTATTTAAGTCCATACTTCTTTATCCAATAAAAATGCATAATTCATAAGCAATTTTATCAGAAAACTTGATTACTACTGAAGTAAGGAAATATAATTACTTTATGAATAATAATATTGAAAAAATAAATTCTTTGGAACAGAGGATTCAGGCTCTGGAGTCCAGACTAAACTTCAATCAGGATTCTGATATTGAAGCCCATATTAACCGCTTAAAAGCTAGAAAACAGTCTCTTGAACTGGAAATAAACCCTAGATAAAAATGAACCAGAAAATAGCCTATATTGCTCTTGTTGTTAATGATTATGATGAAGCAATTAAATTTTATACAGAAAAACTAAATTTCTGAAGATACTCCCTTAAGTGATTCAAAACGATGGGTTCTGGTAGCACCACCAAACTCTTCTGGCTGTTGTCTTTTACTGGCAAAAGCAGATAATGAAGAACAAAGAAGCAGAGTTGGGAATCAAACTGGTGGACGGGTATTTCTGTTTCTTCATACAGATAATTTTGAAAGAGATTATCAAAATATGTTAGCCAAAGGAGTGACTTTTGCCCGAGAACCTGTAAAAGAACCTTATGGAACAGTAGCCGTTTTTGAAGATTTATATGGTAATCTATGGGATTTAATCGAGCCTAATAAATTATGATTTATATTCCTATAAAAAACCTCTTACAAGATTTATTTTATTTGATATTTTTTTTCCAGTAACAATACCAGCCAACTCAAAATCCTTTAATATATTCCAGATACTTTTTTGTGTATAACCTGTATTGAAAGCAATAGAGGGGCTTGTATATTTATTGTTAGATATTAGCTCCATAATAGTATCAGCTCTTACTGTATTACCAAAAAATAATGTTGCTTTGATCCATGGGTTATTTTCAGAAACAAAATTTAGGTTTCTCAGTTTTTCTGATTTTGTAAAAATATTTCTTTTAAATCCTGATTTTAAAAATTAACGTTAATATAAGGAATTCATTTCGGTTACAGAATTCATGAAATTTTCAGAATGAATACTTTCTTCTCTGGTTTTGTATATAAGTTATAATCATAATAGGTTCTAATAATATTTGCTTATGGAGCATATAATGAAATCAATTGATTTTAGTTTAGAGTTACCTGTTGAAGATGTTTCTCAAGAGGAACTAAAAACGAATTTTAAAGAATGGGTTACCTGTAAGCTTTATCATGACGGGAAAATGACTTCAAAAGAAGCTTCTGAATATCTCAATATTGATGATAGGAGAATTTTTGAAGATTTACTTGGAAAATATGGTTTTTCAATTTTACGGGACACCAAAGAAAATATAGACAGAATTTTAAAAGCGTCATTCTAGTTCATGTTTCCTATTCCATGTGTGGTAAGTGATACCAGCCCTCTTATTTCACTTGAGAAAATCACAGGCGGCTTTTCTTTTGCTCGAAAATTATATAAAAAAATTATCATTCCTAATGAAGTAGGAAAAGAATTAGGAAAAGGGTTAAATCTTACCCCAGAATTATACCTCCAACATCACTCTATAAGTGATTTTGTAGAAATACAGAATTGTACTGTCAATATTGCCCTTCTCGGTATTACACACAGAAAAATTCATCAAGGAGAAGCGGAAGCCATTACATTGGCACACTCTCTGACGCTTCCTTTACTTATAGACGAAGACAGGGGAACAAAAGTTGCAGAATTAAACGGGCTTCAGACCCTTATCCTAATTTCACATCTTGTAAAATCTTATCGTCTTGGAATACAGGAAAAACAGGAGCTTATCGAAAAATTAGATGACCTCTTTATTGCAAAACGATTACAAGAAAGTATTTATAAAGCTTTAAGAATTTCTTTGTAATTTATAATTCAGTTTTTAATAAATTCTAAAAAATATATTTTCTTAAATCCTGCTAATCATGATTCTAACAATATTCAACCATTTACCTAAAAATACTTTACAAAAAAGTAAATAAAATACTTGACTTATTAGTAAAGTTTATAGTATAGTAATAATATAGTTAAAAAGAGTTTAAGAATAGGTAATGAAATGATTGTTAAAGTTAACAGTGCAGCCTTAAATGGTTTAGATGGATATATTGTAGACGTTGAAGTAGATATCAGTCTGGCAATGCCATCCATCTCCATTGTAGGTTTGCCTGATAAAGCTGTTGATGAAGCAAAGGAAAGAGTTCGCGGAGCATTAAAAAACTCCGGTTATGTTTATCCTACAAAAAAAATAGTGGTAAACCTTGCTCCTGCTGATACCAGAAAAGTTGGTTCAGCCTTTGATTTACCGATAGCTATCGGTTTACTTGCTGCTTCAGAGCAGTTAGAGACGGAAAACTTAAATAATTTTATGATTATTGGAGAGTTATCTCTTGATGGTACAGTCAGGGGAATAAACGGGGTTCTTTGCCATGCAATTGCTGCCAGAGAAAATGGTATAGAAAATATTATTTTACCAGAGGAGAATGCTAAAGAAGCAGCAGTAATTCATGGATTAAAAGTTTATTCGGTAAAAACCCTTACTGAAGCAGTAGCTGTAATTATGGATAAGGAAAAATATGCACCATTAGAAAATAGTGAGCCATACCTTAATGATGAAAGCCTGGAATTTGCATTGGATTTTGAGGATGTAAAAGGCCAGGAATCTACAAAAAGAGCTTTGGAAATAGCCGCTGCCGGTAATCATAATATATTAATGGCGGGTCCTCCCGGTTCAGGTAAAACAATGCTTGCAAGGCGTTTACCATCGATATTGCCTCCATTAACTTTTTTTGAATCTCTTGAATGTACAAAAATCTATTCTGTCTGTGGTTTACTGATCAAAAAAGGGCTGGTTACATCCAGGCCTTTCAGGTCACCTCACCACTCCATTTCCTATGCCGGAATGGTTGGTGGGACAAGTAATCCAAAACCAGGAGAGATAAGCCTTGTTTTCGTAACTACCCAAAAATGTTCAGTATAAACAAATAAAGTTACAATCTAATTTTTAAATTTATTCTGATATATAGTGTCATGCATTTATATATTGTTAATAATTTTATATTTGATTATGGAAAATACAAATGGAATGACAAGTCGGGGGGGTACTGGCTACGAAATAGTAAAAGAAAAAACAAGCCTGTCTTGATTGTGAGAAAAAACCACCTAAAATAAGTCGATATGTGTAATGCTTATTATCATAACAGAAATATTATTCGTACTCCGCCAATTATTCTTTTGCCAGATTAAAAATAAAAATTATCTACTAACTGTCTTTAATTATTGTAAATACTATAATACAAGTAATTTATATAATTAATTATATAAATTACTTGTAAACCTAAATTCATTATGATAATATATAATTATGGTTAAAATAAAATTGAATTAATCAGGTAATTTAAATATTAAATCAATATAATTTAATTATATAACTAACCATAAAAAACAGAAGTCCACTTCTGAATGTTTATAAAATTGAATTTAATAGGGTGGGAATAAAAAGTATATGAATAAATCTTTTACACAAGAATTATTGCACCCTGTAAAAGAAAGCAGTAAAGAAAAAGGTAATTTATTTAATTTAAATTCTCCTGTTAATAATGAAGAGCTAGATAAAAGACTCCTTGAACAGGATACGATGGAAGCATATGATAATTTTGCAACTATTG
>CAYRDV010000508.1:0-3850 GCA_964422885.1 uncultured Candidatus Sericytochromatia bacterium | reverse complement strand
GCCTGGAGGGATACCATCCCTGCAAGACCTTGATCAAATGACCCCATTTTAACCCTCCAGGTAATAATTATTTACTTTATAATATCATGTCCAATAAAATAAATAAATAAAATTATTGTTAAGTAAACGACTAATTTGTTAAACAGTGTTAACAACATATTTATTTTTAATAAATTATAATTAAATTATTTTTTTATCAAGATAGAGCTTAAGAAAATATAGACCTCCATATACTTTCATATCAACTAACAGACCTTCGTTTTGTTTTAGTGCTAACCATGATTGAATATTTTCCAATGGAATTTCATGTACAACAATTTCCTCTGATTCAACTCCTCCTCCTTTGGAAACTTTTTTTAAATTTTCGGCCAGAACAAAGGAAATTAATTCTGTAGTAAGACCTGGAGCTGTTGGGCCTGATGTCAGGAAGGTTACTTTTTCAGCCAAATAACCTGTTTCTTCTTCCAGTTCTCTTAAGGCTGCTGCTTCTATCTTTTCTTCAATTCCTGAATCACTTACCAGACCAGCAGGAAATTCTATAACATTTTTACCTATGGGTTTTCTAAATTGCTCAATAAGAATAACTTCGTTTTTTTCATTCATCGAAATTATGGCAACAGCTCCATTACAGTTTGCTCTTTCAACATATTCCCAAGTGTGGTTATCTATAAATCTCAAAAATTTGCCTTCATATTTTATTACAATGTTATCTTTTGTCACAGTCTTAAACCTTTCTTTTAATCATGTATATGTAATTGTGGTTTTTGGGCAGCGTCAATCTTTATTAGTTTATCTGCTGGCTGGTATTGCGCTATCAGATATTTTGTAAGATCAACATTCATAGTTTTAATTGTAGCAAGAAAGGCTTCATCTTCTTTATTTACTTCCTGTTTATTTTCAATACTGATTTTATTTCTATTTCTTAGTTCATCTAATTTTATATCAGTTTCAGCTTTTGCCTGCCTCAGCTTTTCTTCATGCTCCAGTTTTAATAAATTATTTTTGTGTAGTATTTCATTTTCTTCCATTTCACGTCTTTTCTGACTTCTTTTTATTTCCCTCTGTAGCTTAAGATCTGCCAGTTCCTGAGCCTGTGTTTCTGTTTCGGCTTCAAGTTTAAGCTTTGTTCGTGCTTCAATAGCAATATTATGCATTTCCTGTAACCTTTGATTAGTAGTGTACCCTCTGTAAACAACCTTATTTATCTGATAGCCAATTCTTTCAGTTCGTATAATAAGTTGTTTATAGGTCTCTAAATTGTTTAACCTCTCAGTACTTTCTTTAAATTGTTCAAAAGTAAGATTTGAAACAAAGTCAATAATATCAGCAGTTAAAGCATTAATAAAATCAGCAATTGGATCGTGAGTTTGTGATAGCATCTGGTTAATATCTCTTAGCTCAAAAAAAATCATTATTTTTATTACTACCAGAGCATCATCAGAAGTGCGTACATCCTGAACATCAAAGTACATTTGATCCGGTATAATCCTCAGCTTATTAAATTTAAGATTACTAGGTATTTTTACTGATGGATTTACCGGATCTGCACCATGCCAGCGAAATTCGTGAGTCCATTCATTTTCACTGGGCATATAAATTTCGGGACCTTTTATTATCCTGCGCTGAACTCCAAAGCCTTCTTTCTGAACATAAACAATCAAGGCTTCATTTTCTTCAATACTGAGCATTTTTTTGATTTCTATATATTTATGCTCTACAGGATTAAACCATACTGAAGACGGACCTTTAATGTTATTTATCTGCCCGTCTTTAAACTCAATCCTGATATATTCATTAGGAGTTGCCGAGAAAACTTTTAAAAATTCTATTTTTTTCCCCAGAGAAAAAATAATTTTTGGACCCGCAACAATTTTAAAACTCCCATCCAGATTCCAGATAATTACCCTTTCACCACTTCTTACAGTTTTAATGCAAAACATTACTTTTGCCCTCTTAAACTGTCTGTAAACTAAGAATATCTTTACTTGAGACTACTTTTGCTCCAGAATCTTTCATTTCTTTTACAGCATTTTCTACATCATTTTTATTTAAATTTACTCCTCTGCTGGCATCAAGGATTAAATTTGTTTTAAATCCTAACTTCAGGGCATCAAGAACTGTATATTTTACACAATAGTCCGTTGCCAGTCCTGCAATATATACTTCATCAATACCCTGATTTTTTAAATATTCTCCCAGCCCGGTCGAACTTTTTTGATCATTGTCAAAAAAACCGCTGTAGCTGTCCACCATTTTGTCTGTGCCTTTTTGAATTATTTTTTTTATTTTGTGTGTATCAAGTTCCTTCACAAATTCTGCTCCATCACTTTTTTGGACACAATGCACCGGCCATAATATCTGCTGTGAATTTCCCCAAGGTATTAAATCACCAATTTTTTTATTTTCATGATTGGCTGCAAAGCTTACATGATCTGTGGGATGCCAGTCCTGAGTGGCTACAATAAAATCAAATTTTTCTTGTAATTTATTGATTACAGGTATTATTTCATTACCTTCTGTAACAGCTAATGCTCCCCCCGGACAAAAATCATTTTGTAAATCAACTAAAATTAAAGCTTTTATCATTTTTTCCTCCCGGTTTTAATAATTTATTTTATTCCTTACAATTTTATTATAACATTACTTAGTGTGTTTTGTACACTAATAATAAAAATAATTTTATAAAATGAAAATTTAGAAATTGCTTATCAGGTACTAGATTTTCTCTATTACTGATAAAATTAACATAAAAGAATTTATGGAAAACAAAAAAGATGATTAACGTAGGTCTTGTTGGTTTTGGTCTGTCAGGGCAGGTTTTTCATGCTCCTTTTATCTATGCAAACCCCAATTTTAAATTATCTAAAATTGTGGAACGTAATAGTGACAATTCAAAAAAATTATATCCTGATATTGAAATAGTACGGGATTATCAGGATTTGCTGAATGATGTTTCGATTAAACTGATTGTTATTACAACTCCAAATTATTTCCATTTTGAAATGGCAAAAGAGGCTTTACTGGCAGAAAAGCATGTCATTATTGAAAAACCCTTTACTACAAATTCAGAGCAGGCTGATGAGTTGATAAATCTTTCTAAAGAGAAGAGTAAAATTTTAAGCGTTTTTCATAATCGTCGGTTTGATGGTGATTTTCAAACAGTAAAAAAAGTAGTGGAAAATAAGCTGCTAGGGAGACTGGTAGAATATGAAGCACATTTTGACCGCTTTCGGAATGTTTTAAAATATAATGCCTGGCGTGAAAAAATTCTGGCTGGTTCAGGAATATTATTCGATCTTGGTTCTCATTTGATTGATCAGGCTTTGGTATTGTTTGGATTACCAAACTTCGTTACAGCTGATATTAGAATACAAAGAGAAAGCGAAGTGGATGATTATTTTGAGCTGATACTTGATTACGGACGATTAAAGGTAACCTTGAAAGCTGGTATGCTGGTAAGAGAGCCGGGGCCTCGTTTTATTCTCCATGGGACAGAAGGCTCATTTATAAAGTATGGTATTGATCCTCAGGAAGATTTACTAAGGCAAGGTGTTTTACCTGGAGGAGCTGATTGGGGAAAGGAAAATGAAAAAAACTGGGGTACTTTAAATACAGATATAAAGGGCCTTCATTTTAGCGGTAAACTGGAAACTATCCAAGGATCTTATGCCGCCTTTTATGAAAATATCTATGATGCAATTGTTTTACACCGGAATCTGGTTGTAAAGCCTGAAGAAGCACGAAATACAATTAGAGTAATTGAGCTGGCTTTTGAGAGTAATTCTAAAAAAAAGACATTACCTTTTAGTGAAATAACCTAGCGTTTTTCAACTTTGGCTGAAAAACGCTA
>CAYRDV010000507.1:0-3862 GCA_964422885.1 uncultured Candidatus Sericytochromatia bacterium | reverse complement strand
CAAGAAATTTTAAATTTGAAAATATGCTAGATTATTTAACAGTATTGGTATTACATGGATGGATCATGAATATGGTGCTTTTCCTAATGGTTCCACAGGGAAAGTAATCTGGGTATTACAAGACATTCAGTTGAGTAATAATCTGCATCTTTCCAATTACACTCAGTTCGGGTTGATGCCTCAAGAAAATGTTCCTATGCCTTCAAATGCAACACTTTTATATAATGGCGAAAGTATTTTCATCGATACCACCACGACTCCAATGTGGCCAACCTATGTTAGTGCTAAGAATGTTACCTATTTTATGAAATACTTGGTTGAAATAAATAACACACATATTAGCTTTGTCGTTAATAGCTCATATCCAGCTCAGGTATTTATTGATCCGGCAGGGGCTGATGTTTATGAAGGGGTTGCAACAGCTGAAATGTTCATACAATTAACAGAGAAGCGGAAAATAGTTGTTTCATCCGGTGCTGCTTGGCTTGAACAAAATTTAGGGTAAGTTTTTTAAAAGCATCTACTTCTTTATTATTGAAGGAAATATCTCTCAACAGTAATGACAGTAATAATTTTAGAATCAGTTATAGAACGCCAGGTTTGTGGATACAAAAAGACAGAAGCCATGCCAACAAATGCATGTATTTATTTCTATACTTGTGAAAAGTGTAAAACATGGCTAAAACCTAAAGAAGGTGATTGTTGTGTTTTTCGTTTGTATGGCTCTTTCCTTTGTCCTCCTATCCAAGAAGGGAATAACAAAAATTGTTACTCTTAATTTATATTTTTTTGTTTGGAAAGACTTTATAGTAGGCATTAAACAAATCTCTGGCTGCTTTGTCCGATGATTTCTTATTAGAATCTTCAAAAGGGTTATTATATTTGATTATCCTACGTCTAAAAAACTCATGAACATATTGTAGGGTTACTGTTTTTAACTCATTTTCATTAAATAATAAAACATTTGTTAAAATCTGAATACAAAATCCCTTAAAAAACCTCCTTGATTCGTTCTTTTTTTCTAATTCAAAACCAAATCTTCTCTCATACTCAATGATAACTGGGTAAAATTCAGCAATTTTATCTGCATAAGTAGTTAGTTTATTATGTAATTTTTCTATAGTATCAATTTCAAAAAAACTGAAGATATTTATATTTTCATCATAAGAAAAAAAATGAATGTAGTGGAGGATTGGGGTTTCATCTGTAAAATTAGCAGGTTTATCCTCATACTTAATTTCAAAGTTTTGAATCTTTTTACAGTTTTTTAGAATTTTGTTATCAATTTGTTTTACAACCTTACTATTTTTGACATATTCAATTAAATTATCAACATTTAAAGGTGTTTCTGTTTTTTCAATACTTAAGGTTTTTCTTATAGTTGTAAATTCATTATCTGCTGATTCCAATAAACTTGCTATTCTTGAAAAGGTTCTTTCCAGTCTTGGTGACAGATTTTTCTTATTCTTATAACCTAAATCATGCTCTATCTCTGCCCAGGAATGCTGTAGAATCGACCTTATTTGTATTTCAAAAGGTATAAGTTTGTATTCCTTATATTCAGTTAATTTACTCCTCTTATCACTCAAAAAACATACATAGTGAAGTGATAAATACCCAAAACTATTTGTATTATGACCTCTTCTTTTATCAATGGAGTTATCCAGATCAATTTTGAATTCATTTTCAATTACTTTGGCGACCTTATCAACATCATCGTCAAAATAAGTAATAATCCTTAAAGCACAAATGTCTTTGATATCATGAATATTTGAGTAATTTTTTTCTGGAGAACTTAACTTATTTTCTAAACTTTTTCTTTTTTTGATTCCATCATCAGGTCTTGGTGAAATGAGGTGATATTTAATATTTTTAGCTTCCAGCAACCTTTTGATTAATGTATCAAGCTCTTTATTAAAATTCCTAAACAGATTAATGTTTTTGTCATAGTCTTGTAAAATTGAGATAATTATTTTTTCTTTACTCATAGTTATTACTGTCTTCAAGTATTTTTTTGATAAATAATAACATAATCTAGTTAATAGGTATCGTTTAGTTTATAAGTTAAAAAAAACTTTTAATGTTAAAGTATAATATTTTTATTTAATTTTTCAGATACAAAAAATAAAAGATGAGTTTTACAGAAGAACAATTACAAACCTTTATGTCCTTATTCCGAGGCAGAAGTGATTTATTCGCCAAAAGATGGGATAAAAATGGTAAGTCAGGCTACATGCCAGCTTATAACATCAACTGGAAAAAATACCAGATACACAAAGCAAAAGGTGGAACCTTCAAAGACTTTGAAGAAAAAGAATATAAACCTTTTGATAAAGAAGCTCTGATTTCTCATCTGTCAGGTACAGAAACTGTTGGTATTTACCCTTTACTTGAAGATAACTCATCATATTTTATTGTTATAGACTTTGATAAAAAACAATGGCTAAAAGACAGCCTAACCTTTATTAATACTTGTCAAAAATATAATATACCTGTTTATTTAGAGCGTTCCAGATCAGGTAATGGTGGACATACTTGGATATTTTTTGAAGATAATTATCCAGCTAAAAAGAGCCGGGAAATAATATTTAAATTATTGAGACAATCAGGGATAATTTCTGAATTTGAAAGAGAAGGAAGTTTCGACAGATTATTCCCAAATCAGGATTATCATAAAGGAGAAGGGTTTGGCAACCTAATAGCATTACCGCTTAATAAGTTATCTTTAGAGAAAAGTAACTCCTGTTTTTTAGATATTGAAAGTAACCATCCTTATGATGACCAATGGGAATACCTGAAAACTTTTCAGAAAATATCAGTTAAAACTCTCAATGAGCTTTACCAGCAATTATTTAATATAACTAGCGTTGAACCAATAGAGGTTAAATCCAAAAGTGGAAAGCTTGAAATGGTATTACAGGATAGGCTTTATTTAAAAAGAACCCAGTTAAACAGTGAATTACATACTTTTTTAAGAGAAAACTTAAATTTTGTCAATTCAGAATATATTGTCAGAAAAAACATGGGAATGAGTGTTTATGGAACTGAAAGGTTCTTTAACCTAATTATTGAAGATATAGTTAAAATCAGTATTCCCAGAGGATTTATAAATAACTTGCAAACTTTTTGTGATGAAAAAAATATTAAATACAAAGTAATTGATAAACGTAAAAAATTACCCGAAGTGCAGTTTAAATCTGACATTAAGCTGTATGATTATCAGAAATCTTCGCTTGAAAAAATTAACAAACATGATTTTGGAGTAATTGTTGCACCACCAAGTTCTGGAAAAACGATTATCGGGCTGGAGCTTATTGCCAATAAAAAACAACCTGCTTTAATAATTGTCCATAGAAAACAATTATTTGACCAGTGGATTGAAAGAATTCAGTCTTTTTTAAATATTCCAAAAAGGGATATAGGTCAGATTACTACAGGTAAAAAGAGTATAGGAAAACACATAACAGTAGCTTCTATTCAAAGCCTAAATAAATATCCTGATATTAATAAGATAAAAGAATCATTCGGATTGATAATCATTGATGAATGCCATCATATACCTGCAAAAACTTTCAGAGAAACTATTACCAAGTTTAATCCTTATTATATGTATGGCTTAACCGCTACTCCAAAAAGAAAACATAATGATGAAAAGCTCATTTATTATTATATTGGTACTATACTTTCTGAAATTGGTTTGAAGCAGGTAGAACGGTTAAATAAAAAGCTGGAGGTTAATATTAAAGAAACAAACCTGTTTGCACCCTTCGATTACAAAATTGATAATTATGAAACAATTTCACAAATCCTGATTTATGATACACAAAGAAATAACCTGATTCTACAGGACATTGAAAATGAA
>CAYRDV010000506.1:0-3869 GCA_964422885.1 uncultured Candidatus Sericytochromatia bacterium | reverse complement strand
AGTTTTTCAATCTCATCAAGATTCAAAGGTGATGAATCAGATAAAATATTTACACTTTCAAGAAGAATTCTTAAGGCAATAGATGTTATCATAAAAACAATTAGCCCTGAAGCTAAAAAATCCAAAAAGTAAAACCCAAATTTCACTCCAATAATTGAAATAAGGACTGAAACAGAAACTAAAATATCACTGGCTGTATGTGATGAATCATCAATGAGTAGCTTGTTTTTCAGTCTTTCACCTGCTCTTTTTTCGTATTTAGAAACAAATATATTTATTCCTATTGTTATCAGCATTACTAAAATATCTGCTGGTATTACATTAGGATGAGTCTGAAAAGCTATTTTTTTCACAAGATTATTTATTATTTCATAAGTGGTCATAAATAATAAAAAGGCAATGGCCAGTGAAGCAAAAGCCTCAAATTTTTTGTATCCATAAGGAAAGTTTTTATCAGGAGGTTTTAGAGAAATATATATAGCAATTAAGCCAATTATATTTGAAGAGGAATCCATCAGTGAATGAAAACCATCAGAAATCATGCTAAGAAGGGAAGCTTTATAGCCATAAAAGATTTTACTAAAAGCAACTATCAGATTTAGAATTAGTGTAATAATTAATACTTTTTGTACTTCGTTGATTTTCATAATTTAATTTTACCATTGGTATGGTAAATCGTTTATTGGTACTCATCAGTTACTGATGAGTTAAAACTTAATACAAATCCTTTAAATCACCAGTTAGAGTTTTAACCGTAGGACTTTTTTCCACAGTTTCAGGGTTTTTGAATTTTCCAAAGATAATATCTGCCAGAGGATTGGTAATACCATACCAGTAATTTTCATTTTTGTAATGGTGTAATAAATGGTATTTTTTCATATAGAGCGAATACCTGTTTTTTGGTGTATAACTTGAATGAGCAAGGAAATGCGACCATTCATAAAACAGGTAATAAAGAATTAAAGCTGTCATAATAACTGAAGTCATTTGAACAGAACCACCAGTAATAAAATAGGCCAGAAGAAGATCAAATATCAGACCAGGTATTGTCAGCCAGAACTGAGCGAAAATATAATTTAGATCTTTTGGAGCACTATGATGGGTATAGTGAATATGTTGCAAAAATTTGACAAAAAAAGGATGCTTGCCCTGATTTTTTGGCATTTCTAAATGTAAAAAATATTTATGAATATAGTATTCATTAAATGGTGATAAAATAAGGATTATTATTGATAAATACCAGTACTTAATCAAAGACCCTGAAGAAGATGTATAAATCAGACCAAGTAAGGCCAAAAAACTAAAGAAAAGTATTTCAGAGCGACCAAAGTAAATTTTTATTACTTCTTTCATCAAAAACTCCCTTTAAATGGCACCTGTTTTCAAAACACAATTATCTTTGTAATGTAACTAATACTTGGCCCTATTAATTAGGTACTTCTGTAGAGTAAAGTATTAAATTACTAAATAAATGCCTTCTGATTCTATTTTAGCACATGCGTTCTAATCAGACATCATAATTTATGATAAGGGGTGAAACCAAGATTTGATAAATGTTTAGGCCTTAAACTGAGTGAAATAAGTCAGCTTTTTGTCAATTTTATTAAAAACACTTAATCCTAAAAAAACGATTCCTGCTTTATAATATAAATTACCTGATGTTTTTTGTAATTTAACTGTGCGGCATTAACTAAAACTCAATGGAAAATAAAGAAGATTTATTACAGGAATTAAATGAATATAAGATTTTACTGGAACAATCACCTGATAACTTAAATTTAAAGCTTGAAATAGCTAATATTTATACAAAATTGGGAAATCATGCTCATGCAGTAAAATTTTTTGAACAATTAAGAAATACAGAGTTGGAAAATTACCAGCTTTTTCTTAGCATGGCAACTGCTTATACTCATCTGGATATACCTACTAGAACTGCAGAATGTTATCGTGAAGTAGTCAGAAGAAAAAAAGATTATTATCAGGCTTGGTTTAATCTGGCAAATATTTATAGTAAGCTGAATAAAAATGAAGAAGCGATCCTGGCTTATACTAAAGTTTCTGAACTAAAACCAGAAATATATCAGGTATGGTTTAATCTGGGCAATTTATACCTCAAACTGGAAAAACATGATTTAGCAATTACTAATTATGAAAAAGCCCTTAGCCTAAAGCATGATATTTTACCTGCTTTGACCACTCTTGGCTCAATCTATTACAAAAAAGATAATTTTGAAAAAGCAATTGAGACTTTTAAAAAAATTCTGAAACTACAACCAAACAATTCTTCTGCTTTGCTAAGTATTGCCCAGATTTACCAGAAGTTAGGTAATACTGAGCAGGCAATAAAATATTATGAAGCTTTGGTAAAGCTTAAAAATGATCATCTCCCTTCAATAAAAGCATTGTCAGATTTATATAAAAAGACTGGTAATCTGGAAGTTTCTCTTGAATATTCCGAAATGGCTGTAAAATATAGCCCCAAAGATATCAGCATACTTTATAGTATGGCTTCTAATTATTATCAGCAAAGAAATATTGATAAAGCTTTTGTTACATACAATAAAATTTTAACAATAAATCCCAATCATCCTGAAACTCTTAATGATTTGGCTGTTATTTATGAATTAAGAAAACAATATGACAAAGCAATTGAATGTTACCAGAAACTGGTAGAAATTCAGCCGGAAAATTCACAGGCATGGTATGAGCTTGGTAAAGAATTTTTGAAAAAGGAAAATTATGAAAGTTCTATAAGATGTTTTGAACAGGCTCTTTCTCAAAATTTTTCCAAAGATATTTATCTGCATCTTGGACATATTTATGAAAAACTTGGTAAGCCAGAAAAAGCAGAAAAATATTATTTGCTTGAACTTAAAAGAGAGCCCGAAAATTATCAGGTAATTTTAAAACTGGGTGATTTATATAAAAGCCTCAGTTCTTTTGATATCGCTATTGAAAAATATGAGCAGGCTTCACGGATAAAACCAAATGAAACAGCTCCTCTGTTAAGACTTGCCCGTATATATGAAGAAATGACTGCCTTTGATGAGGCCATTCTTTATTTTGAAAAAGTCTTGGCAATGAAGCCTGATTTATATCAGTTATGGTTGGATATAGGTAATTTATATATTTTAACTGATAACTCTGAAAAAGCAATTCAGTCGCTGGAAAATGGCCTTAAGGGATTACCTGAAAATCATAAACTATGGCAAAAACTTGGTGAATGTTATGAGAATTTACAGGAATATGATAAAGCAATTGAATCATATGAATCATCACTGTCATGCGACCCTGAAGATATTGATACCCTTAATATGCTTGGTGTTTGTTTTGGTCTGAATAATGAGCCGGAAAAAGGTACTGCATTCTGCCAGTCAGCTTTAAAAATAAATCCCGGATATTACAAAACATGGTATAACCTGGGAAATTTAAATTATCAGCTCAGACATTTTGATCAGTCAATAGTAAATTTTGAAAAGGCGATAGAGCTTAACCCTGAATTATACGAAGCCTGGTATAAAATTGGCCTTAATCACAGCCAGAAAAGAAGGCATCAGAAAGCAATTGCCTGTTTTCAGAAGGTACTGGAAATAGACCCTGAAAATGTTCCCTGTCTTGAAAGCCTTGGGGATGCATATATCGCTATGGGTCAGGAAGACAAAGGGATGAGTTATTATCAGGCTGTATTAAACCGGAATCCGGATACAGTTTCTACAAATTTTAAACTGGCAAATGTTTGTAAAAATAAAGAAAAATATCATGAAGCTCTGCAAATACTTTTTAAAATAACCGAGCTGGCCCCTAAAGAAATACAGGCCTACCAAACAATTGGTGAAATTAAGCTACTGCAAAGGGAACCAAATAATGCT
>CAYRDV010000505.1:0-3874 GCA_964422885.1 uncultured Candidatus Sericytochromatia bacterium | reverse complement strand
AATTAAAACATGATGAAAAAATAAATTTACACAGTCCATTTTTATTTGATAATGAAAGTAAAATTTTACAAACAGAAATGGAAATAGAATTTATAACTAAAAATAATACCAGATTTGTTTATAAAATTGAATACAATTATGAAAAAATAATATCTGAGTCACTATTTTTCTATAAAACAAATAAGCCATCAAAATTATTTGAAAGGGAATTACAAAATATTTCCTATGGTCAGTATTATAAAGGTGAAAAAAAACTAATAGAAAAGAATCTACTTCCTAACCAGCTTTTTTTATCTAAATCGGCAACTATGAGTGTTGAATTTTTGGATAATGCTTATAATTTTATTTCTAAATCAATTTTCACTGATTCTATAAAATTTCATACTGATGAAAATTTTCACTTATTTGTGAGAAATATTCTTTTTGGACATGGTCTATCTAAGGAAAATATTAATTCTATTTTGACTGCTGCTGATACAAATATAGCTGGTTTTGATATTGATAAGCAAAATAGAGTAAAAACAATACATAAGCAATTTGAAAATGGAGAAGAATCAGGGGCTTCTTTATTAGATTTAGAAGATGAGTCAGAAGGTACTCAAAAACTTTTTTATATGGCATTTTTAATTATTTTATATTTAGGGTCTTGTTCTGTTGTTATAATAGATGAGTTAGATACCAGCTTACACCCACTTTTAAGCAAATTATTAATAAAATTATTTCATGACAAAAAGAATAATCCTAATAACGCCCAATTGATTTTTTCAACCCATGATGTATCACTTCTTGATAATGAGATGTTTAGGAGAGATCAGATATATTTTACTGAAAAAAACTATGAAGGAGAGACTTCGTTTTATCGGCTTTCTGATATAAACGGAGTGCGTGATAATGTACCTTATGACAAATGGTATCTTAGTGGAAAGTTTGGTGGAGTACCTGTAGTAAGTGATGTTGAACTAAAATTTTAATAAATGAAAATACAGCTTAAAAAGAGAATCCTGATTTTATGTGAAGATGAGAAATCATCTCTCCTTTATTTCAAAGGTTTTAAAAAAGACGAGGAATTTAAGCGTAAGTTACAGGCAATTGATATAGAAGTTTATCATCCTCATAATTATAGCCCGGTTGGCTTATTTGAAGAAGCAAAGGAAAAGATAAAAAAAGCAAAAGCTGAAAAAAATCCTTATGATGAAACATGGTTAGTTTTTGATAAAGATGGACACCAAAATATTGAGCATGTTTACGAAGCAATTCGCCAAAGCAAAAGTAAAATTATAAAAATAGCTTTTTCCAATATCTGCTTTGAATACTGGGTTTTATTGCATTTTGAATATACAACAAAAGGTTTTAAAAACTATGATGAGATAGAAAAATATTTGAATAAAAAGAAATATTTTGATAAATATGCAAAAAAAGATGATTATTTTCCATTTTTAAAAGAAAAATTAGAACAGGCAATTAATCATAATAAAAAACTTTTTGAAAGTTTAAAAGATGAGCCGGATTTTCACAAGCCATATAATTTATTTGCATATACAAATATTTTCGAGTTGATTAAATCAATAATACTTCTTTGATCATTTTGAAATAAAGTGTTTACCCATTTCCTATAAAAATGAGGTAGAATGAAATGTTTGTATTTTTGAAAAATAATAATATTACTAATGGATGACAAAATATTTGATTTTATAAAATCATTTGATCCCAATGCTTTAAAGATACTTGAAAGCCTCAATATTACAAAAATATTGAAGCAGCTGGAGCAGTTAAAACTAAGCGGAATGCTGGAAAAGCTTGAAGATCTGAATAAGCTTAGTGCTCTGATGAAACAGATGGAAGACGTAAAACTGAGTGAACTGGTAAAACAGGTTGAAGATCTAAAATTAAGTAATATCCTCAAGCAGGTAGAAGAAAATAAGTTTCCTGATTTACTCAAAAATCTTGAAAAATTTCCTAACCCTCTAAAAGGTAAGGATGAACTTGCTGGTCTGGGTGGTTTGGTAAAAAATATTACTATCGAACATAAACAGGACTCAATCCCGGATCAGATCAGAAAACTGGCTGAATTAAGAGATCACGGAATTATTACCAGTGACGAATTTCAGTCAAAAAAGAAACAATTGCTTGATAGAATGTAGAGGTTTTTAAGGTTGAACGAAGCGGAAACAAAAAAATACAAGTTGGATCATATCGGAATTGCCGTTAAAAACCTTGGGGAATCCTTAAAATTTTACCAGGAAGCTCTGGGTTTAACTCTTGAAGGGGTTGAAATTGTCCATGATCAAAAGGTGAAAACTGCTTTTTTATGTATTGGTGACACCCATATAGAATTACTTGAAGCAACTGACTCTGACAGTCCAGTTGGAAAATTCATCGAAAAACGGGGTGAAGGAATCCATCATATCGCTATTAAAGTAGAAAATTTACAGGAGCATCTGGATAACCTGAATGAAAATGAGATTAAGCTGATTGATAAAGAACCAAAAACAGGAGCAAATAATAAAAAAATAGCTTTTGTGCATCCAAAATCAACATCCGGTGTTCTTCTGGAATTATGTGAAGACCAACCAGATGTTTCAATTCCAATATTATAGTTTGTTTAGGAGAGGCAAAAATGAAGTTACACGAATATCAGGGAAAAGAATTATTTGCAAAAGCCGGAATTCCTGTTCCTACAGGACAGGTTATCCATTCCCTTGATGAACTTGAAAAAATAAAAAATAATTTCGGAGAAAAACTGGTTGTAAAAGCCCAGGTTCACGTAGGAGGAAGAGGAAAAGCAGGAGGCATCAAAGTTGTTTCTCCTGATCAGGCAGTAGACGCAGCCAGTAAAATACTGGGTCATGACCTGAAAGGGCTGATGGTAAAAACTCTTCTGGTAGAAAAAGCGATTCAGATTGAAAAAGAATTTTATCTTGGTGTAATCCAGGACCGTGCCAACAGGGGTGTAACCTTTATGGCAAGTGCAATGGGTGGAGTTGATATTGAAGAAGTGGCTGTAACCCATCCTGATAAAATAGTAAAAGTCACAGTCGATCCAACTATCGGGCTGAGAGATTTTAATGTCAGGGATGTTGTATTTGGAGCTGAATTCCCGGCTGAGCTTAGAGCACAAGCCTCTGATTTTGTAAGAAAATTGTATAAAGTATTTGTTGATAATGACTGTACCCTTGCTGAAATAAATCCCCTGGTTATTACTAAAGATGGTCAGTTACTTGCCGCTGATGCTAAGGTTGATATGGATGATAATGCCGATTTCCGTCATCCTGAATGGGAAAATATGAGAGATCTTGATGAAAAGGATCAACTGGAACTTCAGGCAAAACAAGCTGGTTTAAGCTATGTAGAACTTGAGGGTGATATCGGATGTGTGGTTAACGGTGCCGGTCTGGCAATGGCGACAATGGACGTTATCAAATATAATGGCGGAAAACCAGCCAACTTCCTTGATATTGGAGGTTCATCCAATCCAGAGAAGGTTGTTACAGCGATGAAAATATTAATGGCAAAACCTCTCAAAGCGATTCTATTTAATATTTTTGGTGGAATCACCAGATGTGATGATGTCGCAAAAGGCCTTCTTACAGCTTTTCAACAATTAAATGTGGATATTCCGGTAGTAATACGTCTTACAGGTACAAATGAAGAAGTAGGGAAAAAGATGCTTGCTGATGCTGGTTATAACGCAGGTAATTCAATGGATGATGCTGTTAAAGAAGTAGTTCAGTTAGCCAATAGCAGATAATAACTTAATATAAAAAAATCTACTGAATTAATTCAGTAGATTTTTTTTGGTTCATCGAACTCAGGTTAAAATACAGTAATTCAGAATAAAGATTTTTCGTGTTGAGAAATTAGTAAGTTTAGTAAT
>CAYRDV010000504.1:2296-3891 GCA_964422885.1 uncultured Candidatus Sericytochromatia bacterium | reverse complement strand
CATTACATGCTGAGAGTAGACCTATTGATAAGGTTAACGCTGTTGTTATTATTTTATTTTTCATTTTTTTCCCTTTTTTAATAACCTCACCCCTAAATCCCCTCTCCTTTTGAAGGAGAGGGGACTTTTGGATGGAATACATATTTTTTTATTAAGTTTTTCCTCTCCTGAAAAACTTTTTAGATTCCCCTTCTCCTTTAAAAGGAGAAGGGGTGGCTGAAAGCCGGGGTTGAGGTTCTCCTAAAAATTTAAACTGGTCGAAAGTGCCACTACCCCAGAATTAGCATTTAATGGATTAGGACTACCTGAGCCAAATCCCAGATCAATTGCAAAGGGCCCGAACTTTCCACCACCACCAATTGTCACCATACTTCCCAGGCCTCCAACCTGACCGCCTAATCTGGCAAATACCCCATTATTACCAAACATCCAGCCTTTTTCAAATCCAATATGTAAAGCAAATGGTCTGCCATTAAATACCTGCTCTACATCAGCAAATACAGTTGCATGATTAAGTACAGGGGTGAGTTTTCCAAGATTATATGAACCTCCGAATCTTAAGGCCAGAGGTTCTGTAATTGTATAATTTATCGCCTTTGAATCCTTCTCAGGAGCAAACTTAAATATTTTTGTAGTATCCATTTTCCCTTCTGCCAAAAGCTGTGCTGAATCAATACTTACATTAGTTTTCTTTGACATTCCTGGCCAAAATACAAAAGGATTCTCAACCACCAAGCCAACAACTATATCCTTCATAATCCTTGCCTGTATACCGAGATCAGCTCCAAATCCAAATGGAGAAACATCTGTCACCTCTTCATAACTAAACCTTACATTTGAAAAGTCTGTTGAAAGAGAATTTTTTAAATTAGTATATGTAGTTTTTAAACCTGATATTGAATTAAACTGTTCCTGTAACTCAGTAGCCAGTGATTGTACCTGAACTGCTTCAGATGTTACAGAATTAATATCCTTCTTGGCTTTAGGAATAGCTGTATCTAATATTGAATCAAACTTTTTTGAATTATCAATCATTTTTTTTGATGTATCTGTTAAAGACGAAAGCTTTGTATCAAAAATATCTTTTAACTCTGAAAAAGATGAAAATTTTCCTGATTCAATCACAGGTTTCATTGAGATTGGAAATAATTTTGTATTACCACTATTACCTAATGCGGAGCTAAGAGGATTTAATGCAGGATTACCGGGAAAGAAAAAACCTTTCAGATTTACTCCTGCTGATACATCAATCATTTCATTGGAAAATAACATTCCTGCTCCTGAAACGGCTACTACTCCATGACCATCAGCATAAACTACACCTGTTCCATTTTTATCATTTAATTTTTCAAGATTTCCCAAAAAAGATTTTATTGAATCATTTAAACCTGTAATGCTACTTAACAACTTATCTGATGAGCTTAAAAGAGGTTTAAGAGTATTTTGCTGAAACTTTTCAGCTTCTAAAACAGTTTCATTTGAAGAAAGTCCTACACCTGTAGGTATATTTAAATCTGAGCCCAGAGATTTTGTTAAGGAATCCGTACCATCCTTAAGATTTTGTAATTTGGTTATAACCTGTAAACTATTACCAA
>CAYRDV010000504.1:0-2286 GCA_964422885.1 uncultured Candidatus Sericytochromatia bacterium | reverse complement strand
TACCAAATATCTGATTTACACCATTATCAAAATTTAAAACTCCATTAGCCCTTCCCCACACATTAACCCCAAACCCAACAGGCTTACCCATTAAATTAAAAGGTGTACCGGAATATCCAAGCAAAGGTATGATAGTATCCAATTCAACTCTGGAATTTCCGTTTGATTTTATAAAAGCATTGGAAATATTTTCATTTAATTTTGAAGTATCAGAAATAAATGTTGAAGCACTTCCCAAACTATTACCAAATACTATATTCGGTGATAAAGGAAGTATAAAAGACCCCCAACCAAGCTCAACCATTGATGCTGGATTTTTTAATGGACTAAAAGCTCCATTTGAAGTTCCTAATGTAGTATTTCCCAAAGCAGCAGATTTTGCATCCGATGTATTTGCATATGCAATTTGAGAAAATAATAAGGTAATACCTAAAGAAAGTATAATTTGTTTCATTTTTATAATAAAATCCTAAAAATTAAAATTTTTAGAACATTATATTATTTTGATTTAGTTGTAAATGAAAAGAGATAAAAGTTTACATATCAACTTTTAATTAGGCATATTTATAGAGGTTTTATTTTAAAATTTTTATTATCCACTTCGAACTATTCAATCCTTTAAATCTGGGTTCTATTCTTTTTAACAATATAAACCGTTAGGGTCAGACTGAATTAACTTATTAGTGATTTTATAATATACTTATAGTTGTAGAAAACTTTTTATTGTGAGGTTATTATGGGTTTATATCTATTTGCTATTGCATTTTGTATGGGGGCAGCAGCCTGGTGCTTTTTGGCCTGGGCGGTAAAAGACGGACAATTTAAGGATCTTGAAAATTCAAAAAGCGGGCCATTGGAAGCTGAAGAAAAATACGTTTAATTTACCGAAAGGAATAACATGTCAGAGAATATTGAACTTGAAGGTGTTTTGCACGGACCTGAAGCCGAAGAAAAGCTAAAGGAAATCGAAAAAAAACTATATATTCAGATGGCAGCAGAAGTAGAAAAAAAGCTACTTTATTTTATGCCATTTTTAAGAAAAGACGAAAATGATCATAACCTATACCATTACAAATTTATCAGTGTTCAGGTAAATACAAAAGAATTATGGGAACAACTGGTAAAGAAGCTTGAAGAATTAGATCTTCAGGAATCACTCAATGATGTCAGGAATTTGGCGAAAGGTTCAGCTGTTGCCAGTCTTGAATTTGATTTTTTGGATTAAATTTTTAGAGATATCAGTTTTAATTGAGAAAAAATATTATCAGAAATCCTGAGTTACTTCCCCAGGTGGGAGTACCAAGTAACTACAAAATTACTTCTAAAAGACGAATAATTCAGGCCTTATTTTTATTTTTATATTTTATTTTTCCTTTTTTCGGGATTTTTTATTTCAATATTGATTCAGGCAATTTTGTTTTACTTGGAAAAACTATTGGCCTGAATAACTCGGTCCTTTTTATGATTGGTATGCTAATCCTGCTTATGGGTGTTATAACCATGGCTATAACAACAGGAAGAAGTTTTTGCGGTTGGATCTGTCCTCAGAATTTTCTTTCTGAAATGATCAATAAGGTAATAAAAAAATTTGTAGTTTCTAATAATGGCAAAAAAAAGTTTATTCCTAACCTGATAATTACAGCATTTACAATAATAATGTCTTTAGCTGTTGCCATTAATTTTATGTTTTATTTTGGTACTCCATATGATGTTTCCCAATCGCTTTTAAAAGGTGAATTGAACAGTACTATCCTAACTTTTGCAATTTTTTTCGGTTTATTGGTTTTTTCGGGTATTGGTATCTTTAGGCATGATTTTTGTAAGTATGCCTGTCCATACGGCATTATGCAGGCTTCAGTCGCAGATAAAACAACTTTAAGAGTTCGTTTTGCAAAGGAAAGAGCCTCTGATTGTATAAATTGTGATGCCTGTACTGATATATGTTACGTAAAAGTTGAGCCAAGAATGCTTGAACAGGCAGATCCTGGATGTATGAACTGTGGCCTTTGCGTAGAAGCATGCCATCAGATCCTTGAACCATTGGGAGTAAAAAGTATGCTGGATTTTACTGCCGAAACTGATAAAGAAAAAAATAGTATTAATAGTAAAGCCATTATTACAATGGCATCAACTTTAGTAATATTTATTGGAATGTTTTTCTATATGTTTTTTACTCTTCCAGCTGTTGAACTGATTATTACCCGTGATGATTCACTGGTATCAAGTATAAGTGGTAATGAACTGACAAGCCGCTATTTTGTCCAGTTGATAAACCAGACTGCATAT
>CAYRDV010000503.1:0-3931 GCA_964422885.1 uncultured Candidatus Sericytochromatia bacterium | reverse complement strand
AAAACCTCACATCTTTACTATTTTAATCAGGCTAATGCCTATGATCATAATGGAGATAAACAGGAAGCAATAGACGGATATTTAAAAAGTATCAGTTTAAACAAAGATTATTTTCAGTCTCATGCAAACCTTGCTTTTCTTTATAAAGAACAAGGAAAATTTAGTGAAGCAATAACTGAATATAATGAAGCTTTAAGAATCACTCCTTCTAATACAATTGCTTTATTTTATCTGGCTTATTGCTACAATTTAAACGGTAGAACACAGGATGCCATTGATACATACAAAAAAGCCACAGGTGCCAACAATAATTTTTTTGATGCTCATTATAATTTAGGTGCATTGTACTTAGAAAAGAAAAGCTATGATTATGCTGGGTCTGAATTTGTTGAAGCAGCCAGAATAAATAGTACAAGTTCGCAAAGCTATCTTTATGTCGGGTATTCCTACCTTAGGTTAGTTCGGACTGAAGAAAATTTAAGTGCTGCTGTAACTAATTTTCAAAAAGCAATAAATATAAGATCAAATTATGGGGAAGCTCATTACTTCCTTGCAGTTGCTTATGACAAACAGGAAAAATTTACAGAATCTGCCCAGGAACTTAAAATTGCCTGTGAGCAGGGTTATTTCTGCTGGTCTAGTGCAACAAGTGGAAGCCCTCCTATGATAAACGCCACTAATCCTACCCAAATAACCACTCTTAGTACAACCAATTAAACTTTAAAATAGTAAGGGACAGTCTCAACTGTTCTTTACTATATACAAACCCCACATAAAATAATTATTGCAGGGGTATTTTTTTTTGACTTAAAACCAAAAATTAACTTTAAAAAGTTTCAAAAGTAAAATTCTGTATAATTTGTCACAAAAAAAATTAAATACTTTCTTAATTTCATGATAATATTTTATTTGGTTACACTGATAAATCTGTTATGGAACACTATTATTTAATTAAAAATGGCAGAATTAAGGACTATAGAGAAATCCTTGGAAATAGGGATTATTTCTGTCACCGGAACAATTTTATCTTTACCTGATGAGTATGTAATAATACCTCATTTACTTTATACATCAAGAAAATTTGATGATTATGTAATTACTATTTTAGGACCCAATGGGATATTTCTTTTATCTTATCAGTTATTCTTTAACTCAAAAAATAATGTAAACCTTATTGAAGACAGTATTATTTATTTAAGGGAATATGCTATAAAACTTCAGGAATACTTTTTAATCAGAAATATTGAGCTTACTTTTGACCCCAAACTAATAATTGTCGTTGAGCCTTCACATCCTGGTATTGAAGGTGAACCGGATGATCTGTTAATTGTTCCGGTAAATAAACTAAAAAAAATAATTACTTCTACAAAAGTTGGCGAACCTCTTTCCAATGGGAAAATACAGGAACTTACATTTGCAATCAGGGCAAATGGTATTTTCAAACGAATTAATCAATATCAGCTATTAATGGAACTTGAACGGATGGATACTGTGGTTACGTATCTTGCCTATGATACTGTTCTTGACAGATCTGTAATGATTAAAGAGATAAAAAACTATACTGACCCAACTGATGTTGAGGATCTTGAAAAAAATGAAATTCTTAGAGAAGCCAAGCTGACAATGCAGTTAGAACATAAAAATATTATGAATATTGAGCAGATTATTCCCAGAGAAGATTCCCTATATATTGTTATAGAGTGGATTGATAAAGCCCGTTCTCTTCGTGAGCTTATTATTTCAGCCAAGCAAGGATTACAACCGGAAATTTCCAAAAAAATAATTATTCAGCTTTGTGAAGCACTAGAACATGCTCATAGCAAAGGAGTTGTTCATAGAAACGTTCGTCCGGAAAATATTTTAATCACGCCGGATTTTGTTGTGAAACTTACCAATTTTGATCTTGCCAAAAAGCTTGATATGGCAACCCGTTCAACATTTGATTTAAAACAGATGATTAAAGAGAATCCATATGCGGCTCCGGAATTCAAGCTTGGAAGCGATGGTCATCATAATATAGATCAGAGAGTAGACGTATATGCAACCGGAGTAATATTTTATGAGCTACTGACCAACCGTTTACCTTCTCATTTGGATGAAAGATATTGGGAACCACCAAGTATATTTAATCATTATGTAAAAAAAGAGTGTGATGAAATTACACTGAAAGCGATTAGATTTGATCCTCACCAGAGATTTGCCACAATTACAGCCTTTAAAACCAGGCTTCTTTTACTTGGAAAACCCAAAGATGAACTTAGCTCAGATCAAAGATATATTGACAGGCAGATTTATAAAAGAACAAGAAATAGTATTATTTATCAGGCGATTGATAAAAAACTGTCCAGAAAAGTTGCTTTAAAAAAAGTATTACTGGAAACTTTTCTAACCACTGATCAGAGGAAGCAAAAACTAGACAAGCTTTTAGCTGAGGCATGTATTGTCAGTAGTCTGATTCACCCTAATATAGTTTCTGTTTATGACTATTTCATTGAAGATGGTGATGGCTATATTGTTATGGAATGGCTTGAAGGAAAAACATTACGTGAAGTCCAAACTGAGAACCATTTATTTAATGTAGACACAGTTGTTGATATTGGTATTCAGATTGCGGAAGCCCTTAATTATGCTCACCATCAGAACATTATGCATAAAGATATCAAACCGGAAAATATAATAATAAATAAAGGTAAAATTACCATTCTTGATTTTGGACTGGCAAATTTTCTGGAAGAAAATGATTCGCTAAGATATCATGGTACAGCTCTTTATATGGCACCTGAACAATTAAATCATAGCGGTTTTCTTGATCAAAGAGTTGATATATTTGCCCTCGGTGTACTGCTTTATGAACTTTTAACAGCAAAATTTCCTTTTGATCCAAGCGTAATCATGAGCAAATACTCTGGTGAAAATATTATTGATCCGATTCCTCCTAGTGAATTTAATTTTAATTGTCCTAATGCTATTGATTTTTGCCTGAATAAAGCTTTAAAAATTGATAATGAAGAGCGTTATCAAAGAATAACTGATTTTATCAATGATCTTAAAAATATTGCCAATAAAACTGAAAATAATATCCCTGATTTGCAACAAGAGAAGAAATGGCTAAGTTCATTATCCATCACCGGTTTTTTAATATTGGTATTTTTGGGAATTATAATTTTGTATTTTTTAATTATTTATTTTCAAAAAGAAAAAAAAGAATCACTTGAAGTTCCAAATGTAATTGTTAGTGTACCAGGTATACCTTCAAATTCTGATAATAAAGGCGATTCGCCAGGTATCCTTCCCCCAATGACCCAACCATCAGTTTCTTACTCCGTTGAGCCTGAAGTGGTAAATACATTACCAGCAAAAGAAATTATTAATTTACCCTCTGGTGATTGGAAAACTGGTACAGATTTTAATCAGGATGTTAATATTCAGGCAAATTTAAAAGTAGATGAGGAAAGAGATCAAACAAGTTTTAGACTTGTAATAAATAATAATTCTAATGATGAATTAGAATTACTTAACCGGACAGACAGCCCTGGTTTATTATCAATTAGAGATAATCTTGGAAATGACTATACATCAAGGGTTGATATTCGCTCTGTTTCCAGTGAATTGATCAGAGTTTATCCAAACTCTGTCGCCCGGGGAACATTTATTATGAAAACTATTTTATCACCAAAAGTTAAAACCCTAAATATATCAATATCTGAATATGAAGGAAAGAAAAGAAATTTTTCGATAACCCTGAATAAAATTAAGTAATTACCAGATATAAGGAATTAGCCTGTATTTTACCTTTTCCCTGTATTCTGAATATCCTTCCAACTCATTGACCAGCATTTTTTCTTCACCTAATATTCTGATTGCCAGGACCAGTGTTGCTATAATCCCAATTATCAGGCCATATTTTGAGCTAAGTAATAATGACCCACCC
>CAYRDV010000502.1:0-3940 GCA_964422885.1 uncultured Candidatus Sericytochromatia bacterium | reverse complement strand
ACCTGTTAATGTCGGACTAATCAAAGAAAAAAACCTTTTTATTATTATGGTAAAAGATCAGGGGCCCGGTCTTACTATTGAAGATCATGGAAAATTATTCCAAAAATTCAGTAAACTTTCTGCCATTCCAACAGACGAAGAACATTCTGTCGGATTAGGTCTTTCTATAGTTAAAAACCTGGTAGAAAATATGAATGGTAAAGTCTGGTGTGAAAGTGAACAAGGTCAGGGAGCATGTTTTAAAATATCTTTCTCACAGCTATAGTAGGAACAATTTAGTTTTTAGGTAAATTATGGATATAAACAAACTTCTCGCTTTTGGCGATAAACCTGATGACAGTCAAGATGAAAAATTAAAACATCGTTTTTTGATCTATATCGGAACTTTAATGAGTTGCGGAGGCATCCTCTGGGGAAGTATCTGTGCTTACTTTAATCTATTAATCCCGGCAATTATTCCTTATGGTTACGTTGTTTTAACCATATTAAACCTAATATACTTTGCCAAAAGTAAAAACTTTAAGGTTTCCAGCTTTAACCAGATCTTGATCAGTATGTTATTACCTTTTTTTTTACAATGGAGTTTAGGCGGATTTGAGCCAAGCGGTGCAGTTATGTTATGGGCACTTCTTTCTATAGTTGCCTCATTAACGATATCAAAAGCAACTTCCAATATTAAATGGTTAGCAATTTTTGCCATTCTGACATTATTTACCGGCTTTATAGATTCCTCTCTGGATACTTTTAAACTGGATGTTCCACATAATATCAGAACTGTTTTTTTTGTAGTTAATATCGTCATTATTTCGGGAATTATTTTTACTCTGATCATTTATGTTCTTAATAACAGGGAAAAGACTAATCATGAACTGGAAGAGAAGAAAAATGAAGTGGAAAAAATTCTGGCTCAGGTAGAACATAAAGTTGAAGAGAGAACAGAGGATCTTAATCAGAAAAATGAGGCTCTTGAGGAAGCCCTGAGTGACTTAAAACAGGCTCAGATTCAGTTGGTTCAATCTGAAAAAATGGCTGGTTTGGGAACATTGGTCGCAGGAGTAGCTCATGAGATAAATAACCCGACAAATTTTGTCTATGTAACTTCACACAATATCCAAAATAATTTAAATGAATTGAAACAATTCATTTTTAAACTTGCCGGAGAGGATGCGGACGAAAAATTTAAGGAAATGTTTGAAGAAAAATTTTCACGCTTAGATGACAATATTCAAGATATTACTGATGGCAGCCAGAGAATTAAAACTATTGTTCAGGATTTAAGAACTTTTTCCCGGCTTGATGAAGCAGAAATTAAACATGTGGATATCACCGAAGGAATCAATTCTACCCTAAGAATTATCAGGGCAAAATACAAAAAAGAAGTAGAGTTTCACTGCCAGTTTGATGAAAAACCAATAATTGACTGTTGGCCCGCTCAATTGAATCAGGTATTTATGAATATTATGGTTAATGCCTGTCAGGCAATTCAATACAAGTTAGAGAAAAATAACATTAAAGAAGCAGGAAATCTGTATATTAGGACATTTATTTCCGGAGAAAATCTGGTAATTAAATTTAGTGACGATGGTTGCGGAATGGATGAAGAAACAAAAAGAAAAATTTTTGAACCTTTTTTTACAACCAAAATAGTGGGTGCTGGAGTGGGTATGGGTATGTCAATTACCTATGGTATTATTGAAAAACATAATGGGAGTATTACAGTTGAATCAGAATTAGCTAAGGGTAGTGTTATTACAGTATATATTCCAATGAATCTTAATCTTGATACACTTGCTGGTTAAAAATTACTTGTTTTTACTTTCTTATTTTTAAGCAAATTTAAAGTTTCAGGCAAATGTTTATAAAGTTAAGATTGATAATATTTAATTACTGTATATTTTATCTATAAACAAGGAAGTTAATATTAGTGGCATTTTTTAGTAAAGATAAGTTATCTAAACTTAAGCAATTAGAAAATACTGAGAAAAAATATACTCTGCTTTTAGTTGATGATGAAGAACCAAATCTAAGAATTCTAAAACAAATGCTTGAAAATGAATATAATATTCTTACAGCAAATGACGGACAGGAAGCAATTGATTTAATAAAAAATCATTCCAGGCCTGAAACAATACATTTAATTATTTCCGATCAGAGAATGCCAAATAAAACCGGGATCGAATTTTTTAAAGAAACAATTGATACTATCCCCAAATCGGTGCGAATAATATTAACTGGTTTTACTGATGCTGATACCATAATCGGAGCGATAAATGAGGGGCAGGTATATAAATTTTTTTCCAAGCCTTTTGAGCCAAAAGATTTAAAGGTAACGATAGAAAGAGCATTGGAAGCTTTTGAGTTAGAGGCAAAGAATAATTCCCTGATCGAACAGTTAAAAGAGCTAAACTCTTCTCTCGAAAGAAAAGTAGAAGAAAGAACAAAGGAGCTAACGGAGATAAATGAGTTACAAAATGGTTTAATATCTACTATCGTACATGATTTAAAAAAACCCTTAAATAATATCCTGATGTTTTCAACTCATATACACAAAAAATGTGATTCACTGGAAGAAGCAAAAGAAACGGCAGGATTAATCAATTCATCTTCCAAAGATATGGCAAAAATGGTTAAAAATCTCTTGGAAATTAGTATTATAGAAAGAGGACTCAAGGAAATAAAGCTGGAAAAATTTGATATTATAAAGATTATCAAAAATTCAACTGATGAGTTTTCTCCACTTTTTACAGCAAAAAGAATTAGTGTTGAATTTATTAGTGATTTTGAAGAATTAATTATTAATTTGGATTATGGCATATTTAAAAGAATTATTGATAGTATTTTTTCAAATGCCATTAAATTCTCCCCATTTGATAAAAGTATCAGTATTAGGGTTAAAAAAACGGAAGATGACTTTTTAATTATTTTTAAAGATCATGGGATAGGAATAAAAGAAGAAGATATGCCTAAATTATTTCATAAATTTGCTAAATTATCTGCTCAGCCAACAAATTGTGAAACATCTACCGGTTTGGAGCTATATATTGTAAAAAGTTTTGTAGATTCTTTAAATGGCAAAATCTGGTGTGAAAGCGAATATGGAAAAGGCTCATGCTTTTATTTATCTTTTCCAGATAATCTAAATTTGTAAAGGTATGGAGCTATTATTTAAAAGTGCAAGAACTTCCATTTATGTAAATCATAATAATGGAACACCTTTTGTTGTAAAGTCTTTAAATGAAAATAATACCGATTATACTAAAGCCGTTCTTTTGGAAAATGAATATGAAATAACCAGTAATCTTAAATTGAACTGTGTAAGAAAAGCAACTGGAAAAACCACTTTTAATAATAATACAGCTATAACTTTGGAATATGTTTCAGGCAAAAATTTAAACGAATTCTTCCTAAAAAAAGTTTCTCCTGAAGAATTTTTAAATTTTGCAATTAAGATTGCTGAGGCATTATCAGAAATACATCAGCAAAAAATTATTCATAAAGATATTAATCCAAGAAATATCCTAATTTCTAAAGAAAATATGGATATTAAATTTATCGATTTTGAATTTTCTTCAATATTTGAACCAGAAAATTTTATTTATGAACCATCAGAAAAAATAGAAGGAACACTTCAGTATATTTCACCTGAGCAAACAGGCAGAACTGGTAGAATCGTAGATTTCCGAAGTGACCTCTATTCGCTTGGGATAACTTTTTATGAATTATTGACTGGTAAATCTCCTTTTCGGGAAATGGACAATATGGGTATTATTTATGCCCATATTGCAAAAGTTCCTGTTTCTCCCTATGAAATAATTAATGAGCCCGATAACAGATATTTAAAAGAAATCTCAAAAATTATTATGAAGTTGATTGCCAAAGACCCGGATGAAAGGTATCAATCATCAAGAAGCCTATTACATGATTTACAATATTGCTTCAG
>CAYRDV010000501.1:0-3952 GCA_964422885.1 uncultured Candidatus Sericytochromatia bacterium | reverse complement strand
TACTTGTTGTATGGAGGGATACTGAAGCAAACGTTAGAGAAAAATCAAAGGCCTAAAAAAATATAAATACTTTTGGAGGAAATTAACATTGCAGATACCATTGCTTACTGATATTGGGATTATTTTTGGCCTTTCGACCTTAGTAATTCTTTTATTCCATAAGCTCCGTGTACCTGCTATCATAGGGTTTCTTCTTACCGGTGCACTTGCCGGACCTCATGGATTAGGTTTAATTCATGGTTTACATGATGTTGAAATGCTTGCCGAAATTGGTATTGTTCTTTTACTTTTTACAATCGGAATAGAATTTTCACTGGAAAACCTTTTGCGAATCAAAACCTCTGTCCTTGTCGGTGGTTCTTTACAGGTCTTATTAACAGTAGCAGCGGGGTTTGGCTTGTCACATTATATGGGATTTCCTTTCGGACAAGCATTATTTATTGGTTTTCTGCTTTCACTTAGCAGTACAGCGATAGTTTTAAATCTTCTACAGGGAAAGGCTGAAGTGGATACTCCTCATGGCAGAGTTATATTAGCAATACTTATTTTTCAGGATATTATTGCAATACCAATGATGCTTATTGCTCCCTTTCTTTCAGGGACAAAAGCAGGTTCAGGGGAGCCTCTTTATATTCTCATGATAAAAATAGTATTTATCATCGGGTTATTAATTTTAAGTGCAAAATATCTTATACCAAGGTTATTGTATCAGATAGTAAAAACCAGGATTAGTGAGCTTTTTTTATTAAGCCTGATCGGGATTTGTATCGGAGTTGCCTGGTTAACTTCAAGTATGGGGTTATCACTTGCTTTGGGTGCTTTTATTGCCGGATTAATTATTTCAGAATCAGAGTATAGCCATCAGGCTCTTGGTTATATTCTTCCATTTAAAGATATTTTTACCAGTTTCTTTTTTGTATCAATTGGAATGCTCCTTAATACTGGTTTCTTTTTTGGAAATGTAGGAACTATACTTTTACTTACTTTTATTGTTATGGTAATAAAATATTTCATTGGTAGTTTATCAACAGGGCTTTTAGGTTACTCTCTCCGAACCTCAACACTAGTTGGTATTGCTATCTGCCAGGTTGGAGAATTTGCTTTTGTTTTGTCAAAAGTCGGTATAGATTATAAACTGCTTGATGATAGAGCTTATCAGTTATTTCTTTCAGTTTCTATTTTGACAATGGCAGCTACCCCTTTTGCGATTAAGTTTTCAGATAATTTTGCAGATTTTCTGATGCGTTTACCAATACCGTCCAATTTAAGGTTTAGCCTAAATCCTTCCGAAGCGCAAAAAAGTGAATACCGCAAAGACCATTTAATTGTTATAGGATTTGGCCTAAATGGTCGCCACCTTTGCAAAGTTGCTGATAAAGCTCATATACCATACCTTATACTGGAAACTAACCCTGATACTGTAAGGTCTGAAAAGAAAAGGGGCAGGCCAATTTATTATGGTGATGCTACAGAAGCGACAGTTCTTGAACATGCAAATATCCGTACAGCAAGAGTTGCTGTGGTAGCAATATCAGACCCGACAGCAACCAGGAAAACGGTTGCAGAGATTAGGAGGCTTTGCAGAAATGTTTATATAATTGTGAGAACAAGGTATCTTTCTGAAGTTAATGACTTATATAATCTTGGAGCAAATGAAGTTATTTCAGAAGAGTTTGAAACATCGATTGAAATTTTCTCAAGGGTATTAACCAAATATCTGACACCTAAATCTGAAATTGAGCAATTCATAACTAATGTCAGAGAAGCTAATTATGATATGCTGAGGCCTATTCAGGAAAATGTTGGTACAACTACTCTTAGTGAATTACAATTGTATTTCCCTGATTTTGAAGTTAGTACTTTCAGACTAAGTAAAAATTCTCCTGTGCTTGGAAAAACCCTATTGGAAGTTGATTTGAGACGAAAATATGGTGTAAGCCTTCTTGCCCTTAACAGAAAGGGTGAGGTATTTGCAAATCCTGATATTGCAACCATATTTAACCCTTATGATATTTTGGTTATTTTGGGAAAAACTGAAGATATTACTAAACTGGAAGAAATTCTATATTAAGTTTTTTATGAAAAATTTAAAAGTAAGTTGTTTTAATTAAAATTTAGTAGAAGAGGACGCTATTTGTTATTATTACTTTAAATTTCAAAGTCAAAAAATAATTAGAAAATTATTGTTAATATATAATTATCTTTTATAAACAAATTTTGTTATGGAGTTCTCATAATAAGGTATTTAAATAATGGAAGGTAAAATTTTTATTGTTTGTGGGTATGGAAGTATAGGCCAACAGGTTTGTAAGGCTTTAAAGAAAAAATACTCGGCAGATATCATTGTTATTGATAAAAACATTTATTTGGTTGAAAACATTTTCAATGAAGGGTTTGAGTGTTATAGAGGAGATGCAACTAAAAGAAATGTTTTGTTGTTTGCAGGTATTAAACAAGCTGATGGTCTAATATGTACATTTTCTGATGATGAAACTAACGCTTTATGTATTTTAACTGCTAAATGGGTTAACCCAGATATACCTATAGTTTCCAGAGTTAATAAATCCAGCTCCATAACAAAAATAAGATTAGCTGGAGCCTCTAAAGTCGTATTATTTTCAAAGGTTAAAAGCCATTTTTTCAACATTATTGATTACTGTTTCAATAAAAATTTATTAGTTTTATCATTAGCAACTTTTGAAAAAAATCCAAATATAATCGAATTATCTGTTTCCAAGTATTATTTTTTGCACAATAAACAGTTATCGGTTTTAAAAGAAATTTCTGATACAGAAATCATTGCTTTAAAGAGACAAAATGGTACTATGGTTACTAAACCATCACTATATGAAAAGTTAAGAAAAAACGATACTATAGTTCTACTTTCGGAGAAAGATAGGATTCAATATATTCTTGGGAAACTAAAAAGATTATCTTATTTTAGTTTATGTACTGATATTCTAACAAAAGTTTTTATAAGAAGGTTGGCAATTTGTCTGTTAATAATACTATTACCTTTTAATTATTTTGTTCTGTTTGATAATTTTCTTAACTGGATTATTTTACCAGCTCCTCCATTTACAATGGGACACCTTGTTTTTGCTATAAGCACAATAACATTTGCTATTTTATTTTTATTTTTAACTGGAGTAACAGGATGGAATGCAAAAAAAGAAATAAAATCTAACTAAATAATTATTATTGCTTATGAGCTTTAAGCATAGTTAAAACCATATTTTCCAGAAAGCTTTGTATTTGGATAGAATCATTCAAATCTGTTATTTCCTTAAGATGAATCGCATTAATTTTCTGTTTATGAGCAGTAGTAATCAAGATAGATGCCAATGACAAACTATGAGAATATTTAGGATTAATACTCTTTAAAACAGAAGCTATTTTAAAACAGGCTTCTTTGTATGAATTATACACTTCAACCAGAAGCGGATCTTTTAGAAATTTTTTACTATACATTCTACCTGATTCAATAATAGCTATATGACTAAGAGTTGATTCGTCCACAAATTTTTCAGAAGGATCTTCTTCTAAGGGAAAGGAAATGACCTTTATTATTGCTTTAAGTTTATCTTTAGGTGTTTTCTGATTTATAGTATGAAAATCAATATTATATTTTAACCAATTCCAATACCATAGTAACAAATAAAACAGTAATTGGTGTTTATTCTCAAAATACCTGTAAATAGAAGCTTCCGTAGAATTTATCTCATGTGCTAATTTCTTAAAGGTAAATTCATCAAAGCCAATTTCATCAATTAAAATTATACTTTGATTAATTATTTTTTTGCCTAATTCACTCGTTTCAGGATCTTTAAGAAAAAATTTTCTTTCACTTTTCATCATTATTATTGCCAAATAGGTATTTTTTAAATTACTATCTACCAATACCATAGACAGTTACTAAATATTTATTAATTAAGATATATTAAACAATACT
>CAYRDV010000500.1:0-3955 GCA_964422885.1 uncultured Candidatus Sericytochromatia bacterium | reverse complement strand
TCATCTTTACTGGCTAAAAGTTCAACTATATTTATATTTAGTGCAATGGTTTCCGGCATATGCTTTATTATTTTTAAATATTTTTCTAATTATATATTTATTTTATTAATAATAATACCTTGAGACTCTATTTTAGTGTTTCCAGCTGGTGTAAGTCCTTGTAGGTTCGAGCCCTGCCTGTGGCCTATATAGCAAATATTTTAATCAATAAGCCTGTGTAAAGGCACTAGATATTAAATCCTGTTCAGCTTTAGAAATTCCATATTTTTTAGATACTTCTCTCCAGACTTTTAAAGAGTTTTTGACAATTTCTATTATTTCTTCGGACCTTTCGTCATTGACCCGAAAATAAACTGAAACTTCCCTGGCTAGGTCCAAATCAAGTGAATTATCACTGTCGGAAATATTTAATTTTAATCCTGTTCCTGTCTCTACTGGATTAATATCATAAGCAGGTGAAAGTATCCAACCCTGAGGAGTCAGAATAAAACCATGATTTCTCAGATGATCATCTGTATTTGTTACACAGATATTAAAAACTATTCGCCGCCAAAGTTCTTCCAGGTCTTTGTTAACATTTGCTCCGTTTTGAATTAGAAATTCTGCAAGTTCCAGGTAACTTATACCATCATCCGAGTCTTTTCCATCGGTATAACCAAGTAAGGTCATTGCTGAAGCAAAATGAATTCTTTCGCCGTTATCCGTCCGGTCAAACCGTTTTGTCAAATATGTATGATGCCTGCCGGAAAACTTTTGAGCCATACCAACAGAAATATTCAGACCCGCTTTTATTGCCAGTTCATTTATCACCATTTCCCAGGCACCCATATCTTTATCATCATAGCGGCTCGGAAACTTTGCTATCCATAAATTATTTTCAGTGTCTATAACACCTGCCTTTGGGCGTGAACCACCCAAAGATGAGCCGGGAGCAATTAGCAAATTCAACCATTTTAAATATTCCGGGTCATTTGCTACATCTTCCCGCTCCAGCTGCAGACTGGCATTTTCAAGCTCCCGGAGTAATGCCCAGGGTGGAGAAGCCATTTTTTTGTTATTATCAAGAAAAGACCCTCTTTTATCTTCCTTAAACCTAAGGGCACCCATCCTATGACCGTCATAAACACCAAGAAGATAATCCGATTCCATTAGTTTTTTTTCTTTGCGGTTTTCTGTTTTGGCAGTGATAGCTTCCCTACGGCGCATTAAAAGTCTACCCCAACGGTCAGGGGAAGAATCTAAAAAAATTCCGAAATTACTTTTTTCGTCATTAAGGTATTGTGGACCGGAGAATAACTGTAAATCAGGGTCCATTAAACGGGAATATTCTGAACTTAACCATTTTCTGTCATATTCAAAGGAAAAAATTTCTTTATTTCTTGACTGAGTAGCCTTCAGAACGCCCATTAAAATCGGATCTGGTAAACCCTGCCAGTGAGCATAAACTAATATTTCCCTCTGCTGGGTATTAGGTGTCATCTTTTTGCTCTGCTTTTAGAGCTTTTTTGGGTGCTCTCTCCTTGACTATGAGTTGGGCATCCTGAAGCTTTCTACCCAGAATATCATCTGATGCAACTTTAAGAAAATCCTTTTCCAAGCCCAGCACAAACGATACCTGGATATATTCTCCCATAGCAACACTAGCAGAGCCTTTTTCGATTAAATAAAGGGTTTTTCTGCTAATTCCAGCTCTTTCAGAAACCTGTTCAGTGCTTAATTTTCTTCTCAGCCTGGCCAGTTTTATATTCTCTCCTAGTTCCGATAAAATCTTTTGAATCTTTGGTAATAAAATAGTTTTTTTGTTCATAATGTGTATTATTTTACCCAAATTTTTATAGTTTGAGTATATTATGACACATTATCATTTTAAATTCAATAACTCAATTGTAAGCATGTTGGGCTCCATAAGCATCTACAGGACAGTTAAATTATTTTCCACGATTGTTTTTTATTCTAACGCAAAATCTTTTCCATTTTTTTCCCTTTCGCCAGTTCATCCACTAACTTGTCCAAATATCTTGCCTGCTTGGTCAGTGGATTATCAATATCTTCTATCCGATAGCCACAAATTGTCCCTGTTATCAGGTGGGCATTCTGGTTTAATTTCGCTTTCTGAAAGAATGTTTCAAAAGTTACTTTTTCGTCAATAAGTTCCTGTAATTTCTTATCATCAAATCCAGTCAGCCATTCGATTACCTGATGTAATTCTTCTTTTGTCCTGCCTTTAGTCTCGACTTTTTTTACATAGTGAGGATAAACAGATCCAAAAATCATTTTTCTAAATTTTTCATTGTGTTCATGTGTAATCTTCATATTTCTACCTTTTTAAACCACTTTTTTGCATTAGCGTTACGATGCGGGCACCCTGCCCAGCAGCAGGGTTTCCGTTTCCCTTCGTTTAATTTTAATTCTTCAGTCATACGGTGAATATGTTCCGCTCTAGTTTCAGATTTTTTTACAATAGTAACCCAGCAGATCCATTCGTTGCGTTGAATCGGGGTAAGTGAGTTCCACCGTTCAAGAATATCCGTATCAGCTTTCAATACTTTTTCCATATCTTCTGGTACTTCGTGAACAACGCCAGATAAAATCATCTTATCCATACTAAATGTATCCTCGTTTAATAAAGTTACACTCTAAATTATAATTTAACCTGATGTTTTTTTATGTTTATTAGTCCCATTATTTTTCAGAATTTGAATCATCATTTCTTGGGTTGCAATAGAAGATTTTGCAATGAATTCAATAAATGGATTTAAATCTCCTTCATCAACAGCAATAAGAGCTTCAATGTATTTCCTGCGCTCTTCAATTTTAATAATTGCAGGGGGAAACTTTCTTTTTAGTAATATGAGATTCATAAGAATTCTTGCACCTCTACCATTTCCATCATCAAATGGATGAATTCTTACCATATTATAATGAGCAATTGCCCCTGTAATTATTGGGTGAAGTATATTTATTTGTGTATTAACCCAGTCGCAAAGATATTTCATTTCACCTGAAACCTGAATAGGAGGTACATATTCATGAATAGAACCATCCGGTTGCAGAACAGTATTAGCTAATATCTTATACTTTCCAGGAGTGGCTGGTTTATGTGTTCGCATCCCGAATTGGTCTATTGCAGGAGTAGATGTCACTCCCAATAAAAGAAGGGCATTTATCTCTTTAATAAAAGCTTCGCTTAGTTCTCTATCTTCTTTTACAAATTCATAAAGTAGATCTATAGCATCCGCATGATTGCGAACATCAAGAAAATCTTTTAAAGGCTTTCCTTCCACAGTAAGCCCATACTGCAAAAAGAAGATAGTTTCTCCAAGCGTTAGTGTACTGCCTTCAATGGCATTAGAATGGTACGTCCACTCTGAAATAAGCTTTTCCTGAAGGGAAGACCATAAATATTCTTTTTCCGGTAATGGCCTGTAGCTATCAAGTTCGTTTTTCAAGGCATCTGCATGCTGTAATAATTGCTCTAAAGCAAATGTAGGAACAACTTCATACTTATTCCCTGGTTCCACTTGCTTCTGTTCATTCTTCTCATAGTCATCAGGGGAATGATTCTGTGGCAGTGAATTCATAAATACTCATTAACTAAATATTTTCTATAATTTCCTATGTTTATTATAACTAGCAAACAATATAAAGCAATAAAATTATCATATACGGTTGATTCCCGAATCCCCGACCCAAAGTATCCCTTTGCTACCCGGCAGTATTTTCAAAAAAGTTGATCACATTTTTGTAGAAGTTTCAAAAACTTTTTGACATTATGTTCCCCATAAAAGTCCTACTTAATCACTAGTAAAGATAAATTTGAATAATTTAGAAAATAATTTTATTGACCAAAGTTTATCGTATCATTATTGGATAAATTCGTATTAAATAACTTCCATGAAACGGGTGCATTAAAAAATGGTAGAGGGTTCAAAAATAGTTCAAAACGGCCTCTGGA
>CAYRDV010000499.1:0-3977 GCA_964422885.1 uncultured Candidatus Sericytochromatia bacterium | reverse complement strand
TTGCTTTATTTACTTCTTCGAGGGCATGGTCAATAGAAAACCTGTATATACCAGGCATTGAAGTTATTTCTTCTTTAATATTTTTTCCTTCAGCAATGAATATAGGGTAAATTAAATCTTTTACTTTTAATTCATTTTCACGCACCATATCCCTTATTAGTTTATTATTTCTCAGTCTGCGTGGTCTGAAATCAGGTTTTAAAATTTTATAATCCATATTATTCCATTCTATAAAATGAGTATTTTAAGTAAAATAATATCATAACTCCAATATAATCATTTTTTACCTAAATTAAAACTAAATATAATTTATACTTAAGAAAGTAATTTTTGATCTTACCTATAAATATTTTAATAGAGATTAATTGAGTAAAGCGTAGGGAGTAAAAAAAATGTCCAGATTTTCAATGACAAAAAATGTTCTTGCAGGATTGTTTGCTTTATCAACCATTATTGGTTGTGCTACAAGCAATGATATTGCAGCACCTGAGTTTGGTACTCTTGACCAGATAAACGGAAATACTATTTCAGCATCTGCAACAACAACATTACCTGTTCTGGCAATGTTTAACAATGCTTATAAAGGTCTTTTAAGCGAAAACGAACCGATTGGCCGTAAAGATCCTAAAAACCCTGAAAAATATTTTATTGGCCTTATTGATTCTGCAAAACAAACTTTAGATGGAGCATTTTATGATATAGGTGATACTGATGTAGTAAATGCTTTTATCAGAGCTCATAAAAGAGGAGTTAAAGTAAGACTTGTAACTGATGATGCAAACCTTAAAGATAAAAATAATCCCAATGTTGCCCGCCAAACAATACTTGATTTGAGAGCAGCAGGAATTGAAGTAAAAGATGACCACAGAGAAAAATTAATGCACCATAAATTTATGGTTGTTGATAATCTTACTGTATGGACTGGTTCATTAAACCTGACCACTTCATCAATTTACCATCACAATAATAATTGTATTATGATTCGTTCACCACAGCTTGCTGCTAATTTTAACGCAGAGTTTAAGAGAATGTTTGAACAGGGAATGTTTGATGTAAATCCACATACTATTCCTAATCCTGAAGTAAATGTAAGCGGTATCAGTATCAGAACATTCTTCTCACCAGGCGGTGGAGCAGCAGAAGCAATTACTAATGAACTGAAAAAAGCTAAAAAGAGTATTAGGTTTATGGCTTTCTCAATGACTGATAAAAATATGCTTCAGGTAATGCTTGAGAAAAAACAGGCTGGATTAAAAGTTGAAGGCGTTTTTGATAATTGTCTTATCCCTCAGTACTCAATTTTCTGGGATTTGAAAAAAGGTGGAATAATGAGTCTTAGAGACGGAAATCAAGCTCTGATGCACCATAAAGTAATGATCATTGATGATGAAACTGTAGTAACTGGATCTTTCAACTTCTCAAAGAGTGCTGATCTTGGTAATAACGAAAATGCTATTATTGTTAAACATGCTGGTCTAGCAAAACAATATAATGGCGAATATTTTAAAATCAGAACAGCCGCTTTTGATAATAAAAATCTTCCTCCATATGATCACCCAGCTTGTGATAAACAAAGAGATAAAGATAAAGACACTGCTCCTCCTCCAAAAAATGCTTTTGGAAATATGCCAGTCAGATATGAAGCAGAATAAGATTTAAATAAAAAAGCTCTCTCATTTTTGAGAGAGCTTTTTTATTTGTAAAATTATTTTACTAGAAATAAACCTAATAATAACTTATACTTAAGAAAGTAATTTTTATTTCTGCCTATAAGTAAGAAAATAGAGTAGAGATATAATTGGGAGAAAAAAAATGTCCAAAGTTTCAGCAATCAAAGGTTTTCTTGCAGGTCTAATCACATTAGCTTCAGTTATTGGCTGTTCAAGTGATCCTGGTCTTCTTAATCCAGACTTATTAAATCCGCCACAGGATATTAATGCTTTCTCTGATGTATCATCAGCAGGTGTTGGTAAATACCCTGTATTTGTAACTTTTAACAATGCCTATAAAGGATTGGTTGAAGAAAATGAAGCAATTGGTAGAAGAGATCCAAATAATGCTGATAAACATTTTACCAAATTAATAAATTCCGCAAAAAGCACCCTTGATGGAGCCTTTTATGACATCGGTGATCCAGATATTGTAAACGCTTTTATCAGAGCCCATAAAAGAGGAGTTAAAGTAAGGATTCTTACTGATACCGAAAATTTAAATGACAGAGAAACCGGAGCTTTGAAAAAAGTTATACAGGATTTAAAAACCGCAGGTATAGAACTGAAAGATGATAAAAGAAGCGCTCTGATGCATCATAAATTTTTGATTGTTGATAACAATATAGTATGGACCGGATCATTAAATTTAAGTACTTCTTCAATTTATCATCATAACAATAATTCAGTAATGGTTACTTCTCCTCAGATAGCTGCTAATTTTAATGCAGAATTCAAACGAATTTTTGAACAGGGAATACTTGGACCAAATCCACATGAAATACCTCATAAAGAAGTTGTTGTAGGTGGGGCAAGTATCAGAACTTATTTTTCACCTAAAGGTGGAGCAATAGGAGCAATTGCTGAAGAATTAAGAAAATCCAAGAAAAGTATTAAATTTATGGCTTTTTCAATGACAGATAAAAATATTAGAGATATTATGACTGCAAAAAAGACAGCTGGTTTAAAAGTAGAAGGTATTTTTGATATGTGCCTTTCAAAAAATGCTTCAATTTACTGGGATTTAAAAAAGAGTAATATTCTTAGTTTAAGAGATGGAAATCAGGCTCTTATGCACCATAAAACAATGATAATTGATGATGAGACTGTTGTTACCGGATCATTTAATTTTTCAAACAGTGCTGAGCAAAGTAATAATGAGAACTGTTTAATAATCAAATCTCCTACTATTGCAAAACTTTTTAATGCTGAATACAGCAGGTTAAAATATGCATCATATAATAATAAAAATCTTCCTGAGTATGATCATCCAGCTTGTAAGAGTGCTCCTAAGCCTCCTGTAGCTCCTACTCCAGCTCAGCCAACAGAACCAGCAGAAGCAACTGAATAAAATTAATAAAAAAAGAAGCCGGATAATTTTATCCGGCTTCTTTTTTTATAAGTATTTATGTGCATTTTCAACTGTTTTATCAATATCAGGTGCTATCAGAGGCTTTTCTCTTTTTACATAAGCAAGAAACTCAATATTCCCAGATGGGCCTTTAACAGGTGAGTATGTCAAATCATACAAATTAAAATTTATACTTTCAATAAAGATATTAAAGTTATTCAATACTTCAAAATGAATTTCAGGGTTCTTAACAACACCTTTTTTAACTTTTTCTCTTCCGGCTTCAAACTGAGGTTTAACCAGGGCAATAATATATAATTCAGGGGTCATTAAATTAATAATATTAGGAATTATTTTTGATAACGAAATAAAAGAAACATCTATTACGGCTGCCTGTGCTATTTCATTCTGTTCCTTATAAAGTTCTTCGGAAGTTAAATATCTGGCATTACACCTTTCTATAACTTTTACTCTACTATCATTTCGTAATTTCCAGTCAAACTGACCATAACCAACATCTACTGCATATACGAATTTTGCCCCATTTTTTAACAAACAGTCAGTAAAGCCTCCGGTTGAAGCACCAATATCCAGGAAAACCTTATTATTTATTTCAGGGTGAAAATAGGATATAGCCTGTTCAAGTTTAAGCCCTCCCCGACTAACAAATTTTTCAGAAAATGATGAATCTAAAATAATCTTATCTTCAGGTTTTATAAGAGTTCCAGGTTTATCAACAATTTTATTATCTACTTTAACTAACCCTGCCATAATAGCAGACTGGGCTTTTTGTCTTGAATCAAAAAAATTTCTTTCTAATAATATGATATCTAATCTTTTTTTTGACATTCTTAATTTTTATATCACGAATATGTATACTTTATTACTAAATAGTATAGGTATTTTATAGTAAAATA
>CAYRDV010000498.1:0-3990 GCA_964422885.1 uncultured Candidatus Sericytochromatia bacterium | reverse complement strand
ATCTGGAACTATTGAATTTTGGTACTATCTCTGCTTAAATATGTTCACGGTATTGGTAAACAATAGATAATTATTTTAATTCAATTTTCCTGATCCGGTTATTTTGTGAATCAGTTACATAAAGAGTACTGTTGCCATCAAAAATTATACTATTTGGTGAATAAAACTGGGCACCTGTTCCTGTGCCATCAGCAAAACCAAGAGCACCGCCAGCAACAGTAGTTACAGACCCATCCTGAGATATTTGTCTGATTGTATTATTTCCGGTATCAGCAACAAAAATATTACCCTTATTATCTACAGCAACACCCTGTGGTGAATGAAACTGTGCTTCTGATGTTTTACCATCAGCATTACCAAATCTGGCAATTCCGGCAACAGTAGTAACGGTTCCGTCTGGTGTAATTTTCCTGATACGATGGTTTTCTGAATCGGCAACATAGATATTATCATTTTTATCAATTGCCAGTTTTGTAGGAGAGTTAAATAAAGCACTTTTCCCTTTTCCGTCAGCATAACCTTTTTCAGTACCTGTTCCTGATTCGCCACCACCAACAAAGGGAGTCATGACCCCATTAGAATCCATTTTAAAAATTTTCTCACTCCACTGATCAGCCAGAAAAAAATTATTCTTACTATCTCTGACCATGCCTGAGAGAAAACTTACTTCAATATTATTACCATCGCTTGTATTTACGATTTCATCACCAGCACTTTTCATAATATGTTTTAGGAATTTTTTTTCTACCGGAACCAAAATATTTAGGTTTGAAGCAGTACTAAAATCAACAAAAAAAGTACTGTAACCAAATGCCGCTCTGGGTATTTCATATTGTTTTGATTTATCTGAGAGTTTTACTGGTTTTGTATTTCCGGTTGCTAACTACGTGATAAACAAGACATATTTATCAAGAGAATAGATATTTCCTTTATTATCAAAAGCAATATCCAGAAGACCTTTAAAAGTTAAATCAGAATTTTTTATTGCTCCTCCAGAGCCACCAGCCAGAGTTGTAACCACACCCTGAAAACTTTTGGCTGTTGCAGTTGAATTTGAACCTGTAGCCGGGTTACTGCCTGAAGGAGTTGATGATGGATTATTACCCTGATTAGCCGGAGTATTTCCGGTACATCCTGAAGATATAACTATTCCTGAAATAAATAAAGGTATTAAGGTATTTTTTATTAAGTTTTTATTCATATATGATTCCTATTTCTAAAATATATTTCCTGTATGAAATTTTACGCCTGTTTCCTACATTAGCAAATAAGCAAAAAAAACGACAGTTAAATAGAAAAAGAATTTCACAATCAGCCTTTGGCTGAACAAGGGGCGTTACTTCGATGACGCTCAGTAACCAAGCCCCTTGTTATCAAAACATTTATAAATTTGAAGGTTAAATCTTTAATCTTAACCGAAAGTTTGTAAATAAACTATCTATAACAAAACTTACAAGTGTTACAATAAAGTAAGAATTTTTAATATGCCGGGGGCAAAATGTCATCAGTATCAATTAATGGGAATAAGTACCTGCCCGATAACTTCAGACCAGTTGATCTTAATGGTAAAGATATTGAAACCTATTTAAAAGAAAATCAAAATAATATCAAATCAAATTTCAGAGATGAAATTTATGTTGCCAAAGATAAAGATCTATATGTTGCTGAATTTAAAAAATTTCCTCAATCAGACATAAAAAAAGAAAAAATCAGCTTTGTAGATATGCCTGGTGCTGAAATTAAATTAATTGATGATGAAGTTGAAAAGCATCCTATTTCAAAAGTAAACCTGAAAGGTGTAAAAAATCCTGAATTAGAAAAATTCATTAAAGAAACAATCGATGTTTCACCGGGTAGTAAGCTTACTATAGATGACATTCTGGGAAAATTTAATGAGCTAAAAGAAAAAGGGAAAGATAAGTTTTTAAATATTGATATCATTCCGACTCCGGCCCCGGGAGCAAAAAATGGTGATGTGGAACTGACTGTCAGTGTAGTTGAGAACCCACAAAAACTTGTTTTTAAAGGAGTTAGTGAAGAAGATAGCAAAAAGCTTCATCAATTATTTGCTGGTAATCTGACCAAAGAAAATATCCAAAAAGGCATAGATAAATTAAAAGGCTCTTTTGATGACCATCCGACAAAAATGCTTGTTCCACCGCTTGACTGGGATATAGATGATAAAGGTAATCTCAATTTTAATCTGCGTACTGTAGATTTACCCAAAAATATTAATGTCTCATTAATAAACCCGTCTACAGACGGAGAGTTGCTTGCATCTATGAACAAATTAAGAGTTTTAGGTTCTCTCAGATCCGAAAGAGAAAACCTCATTTCTGCTGCAAATAAAGAAAAAGCAGGTTTGGATAAAACTGCACCGGATAGTGCAGAAAAGCTGGCAAAAATAGATAAGGCAATTACAGGATTCAATAATGATCTTAAAGACATTGATGCAGAAATAGAAAAAACCGGTAATAAAATTATTTCCGAAAATCCTTCAACACTTCTGGAAGAAAAGAAAGCTGTAATGCAAGCCTTTAAAATTCCGACAACAACTCTTGAAACAGACATAAAAACATTTGATTCTCTGATCAAACAAAAAAGTGAAAAAGAAAAAGCTGGAAATACCCAGGAAGCAGCCGAATTAGGGAAAAAAGCAATAATACATTTCTCTCAGACATTAGACAGAATTAAACAACAAACACCACAGGCTCCACTAAATCAAAAAAATATTGATGCAGGGATGAAGGCACTTGAAGCAACTTTGGGAAATAAAGGAATGATGCTTGTTAACCCGAAATTAGGCATTAATGATACTGGAGATCTTAATATTCAGGTAGTCAAGGTAAAAACGCCAAAACAAATTGTAGTTACTGGTATGGAAGTATTTGATTCTGATGATATTAAATCAAAATTCAAAAAGCCGCTTACTTCCGATAGTATAAAAGAAGGCACTGATGCCATAAAAAAAATGTATAAAGATGCCGGTTATGTTCTCACTGGCCCTTCAGAAGGGGTAAAAGTTGACACCAATGGCGATGAGCTGAGAGTTAGTATCAATGTTGCCAAACTTGATAGCTTTGAGGTATTTGGTAATGCTGATACCAAGGATAATACTATTACCAGAGAACTGGGAAATATGAAGCCAGGAAAACCTCTTAATCTTAATGATTTGGAAAAGGGACTTGAAAGAGTCAAAAAAACAGGGCTATTTAAAAATGCTGGTTATACTCTGAGTCAGGGACAGGATGGCAAAGTAAAAGTAAATGTTGCTGTTCAGGAACAAAAAAATAATGAATTCTCAATTTTTGGCGGATATAGTGCCGGATCTGGAATTTTTGGTGGTGGCGGCCTAACTTTGGGTAACCTGGGTGGTACAGGGCAATCACTGGCATTTAAGGGTGAAGCAGGAACAAAGAGGCTTGGTGGTTCTATTACATATCATAATCCTTTTATGTTTGGTGATGACAAAAAGATTAGTTTTACAGATTCTGCTTATCTTTACAGATGGGAAGGCCCACAGACAACCGAATTCAGAGTTGGTAACACAGCCAGTTTCAGTATTCCTTTAGACGATAAGCTTGATCCAAAATGGACTTTAAACCCTGCTTTAAGAACTGAATATATAGGTATAGCCAAAGAATTTTCATCCAGTGGAACTGGCAGTGATTTTCTGATTATGCCAAAATTAGGTCTGAATTATTCTGATGTTGATAACCCAAATAACCCCAAAGAGGGAACAAAATTTTCTGTAACAGCCGGGTTAGGTACAGGAAGTGCTACATTTGGTCAGTTAGAGTCCGGTTATCGTCGTTATATACCAATTACTGAAGATAAAAAACTGGTATTATCTCTTGGGGCTAATGCAGGTGGTCAGGTTGGCAATGTTCCATATTACGAAAAGTTCAACAGCTTTACAACAGCACCAGTTTATGGCAGAGCATCTGATGGTAGTGAACGTGGTACTTCTTATGCTGTTGCCAGTGCAAA
>CAYRDV010000497.1:1060-4009 GCA_964422885.1 uncultured Candidatus Sericytochromatia bacterium | reverse complement strand
GAATCAATTCTTATACAACCAATATTCAGCGAAATTCATCAGTAGCAATGGATAATACAGGTAACTTTGTAGTTACCTGGCAAAGTTTTAAGCAGGAAGGTTCTTCAACTAGTTATGGAATCTATGGGCAAAAATATTATAGTGATGGTTCTCTTAATGGCACAGAATTCAGAGTCAATACTTATACCCTAGATTCACAAAAAGAGTCATCAGTAGCAATGGATAATTCGGGTAATTTTGTAGTTACCTGGCAAAGTTTTAACCAGGACGGAAATAGTTATGGCATATTTGGCCAGAGATATTTGAGCAATGGTGATACTAATGGTTCTGAATTTAAGATTAATACTTATGTAACCGGCCAACAGCTAAATGCAACAGTAGCAATGGATAATACAGGTAACTTTGTAGTTGTCTGGCAATCACAGAACCAGGATGGGGGTAATTATGGAGTATATGGTCAAAAGTATTTGAGCAATGGAAATACTAATGGTTCTGAGTTTAGAGTTAATTCCTATATTACAGGTCAGCAGAAAGCACCAGTGGCAGCGATAGATAATACAGGTAACTTTGTTGTTGTTTGGCAATCACAAAATCAGGATGGAGATAGTTATGGAATATATGCTCAAAGATATTTAAGCAATGGAGATACCAATGGCTCTGAATTTAAGGTTAACTCCTATACTACAGGTCAGCAGAAAGCACCAGTGGCAGCGATAGATAATACAGGTAATTTTATTATTATCTGGAATAGTAAAAATCAGGATAATCCGGGAGGAAATGATTATGGAGTATATGGTCAGAGATATAGTTCAACAGGTTTATCAGCAGGATCAGAATTCAAAGTTAATACCTATATTAAAAATAATCAGAGAGATTCGTCAATAGTAATTGATAATACGGGAGATTTTTTGATTACCTGGAATAGTAATCTTCAGGATATAAGTAACTATGGAATCTTTGGCCAAAGGTATAATAGTTCAGGAGAAACAAAGTAAATCTTTTTTTATGTATTTTAATCTCCACTAACACCTCCGCCAGTACCAGTTGGGAATACTTCATCAATAGCATCAATATTGATTCCTGTACCTGTTGAAGAAGTATTTGTTCTTCCACTTGGAATTATTGTAACTGTATGATTAGCATTAGTCAGGCTCCTGACCGATTTAGCAACCTGCTGATTAGCTGTAGTGGATAAATACAAATCAGAAGTACCATGAAGTAGATTATCCACAAATATTTCTGCAATTCCCTGATCTGTATTCTTTTTGGCAATATAATCAAAACCAGTTCCTGAAATATCATGAGTAACATAATTATTTATCATTGCATCCAAAGTTATTCCAAATCCAGTAGAAGTCACATTTTTAGTGCCTGAAGAGGTTAACATGAAATTATGATTACCTGAACTTAAGCCAGTTACTGATATCAAACTATAGGTTAGCTCTGATGAATATAAATCAACACTCTGATTTAAATTATTGTCTATATAAAGTTTAGCTATTCCAAGGTCTGATTTTTTTGCCACTTTTAATAACAATCTATCACCACTAAAACTTCCAGTAACTGTCGGATAAACTTCAAATTTATCAACAGAAATTTTAGTATCACCTGATAAAGGATTTTTAGTACCCGTTACTTCTACTGTAAGACGGTGCTGGGTATTAGTTAAATGATTATATTCCTTTAGCATTGTTGAATTAACTAAAGAACTGGAAAGAATATTCTGATAAGTATCTATTCTATCTACAGTACCACTATCAAGACTGATATCCATTTTTCCACCATTATTCCATGCCCAGCCAAAATATTTGACATTGTTACCTGTAAATTTATATTCCACAGCAGGATAAACTCTGAAATAATCAAAATCCATTAAATCATCAATAGCGGAAAGATTTTTAGTACCAGAAGCTTCCATCCTTATTTTATGTTTTCCATTAGGTAAACCTTGTAGTTTAGAGATAATCGAAGGAGCACTGGTTGTTGGTGCATACATATCAAAATTATTGGAATTAGCTGTATTCTTTACTGGAGTTGTCATAAAAGGAGTTGTTGCCTTCCAGGTACTGAATGAATAATTTGTCTCTGGTGTTGAACTAAATAAACCACTACCAACAGGACTCTCTGGATAAACTGTTATTTTAGTAATTCCCCATTGAGAGCCTTTCCTGCCCCATAATTCCACATTTGTTCCACTAAAATCAAATTCTAATGCTTTTCCCGGTAAATTATTATAATTATAGGTATAAGTATTATCTGGTGATGGATAATTTACCCAATTTCCAAGCAGGGTAGCACCTGTATTAGACTGACCTATAGGATTTGCATAAAAATATTTTAAATTATAAGTAGAAGTTGTATTTGTATTTTGGATAGTTAAAGCATTACTTCCGCCAAATGTCCATGAATTAACAGGATCAGATGTCCATCCTCCACCACCGGAAATATATGTAAGACCTGGTTGCCCTGTTTGAGGCTGATCATTTATTGTAATTGTATTTCCGCTACTATTTACATACTCAAACCGGTCAATTGAAAGATTATTTAATGGAGTAATACCAGTAGCTTCTACTGTTAACCTGTGAGAAGCAAGAGGCAGTCCACTGTAGCCCTTTATCAGTTCATTAATAGCAGTTACAACTCCATCTGTAAGTGCTGGGACAGAGGTAAATGTTGCTATTCTTGAAACAGCACCACCATCAATACTTACATCTACAACACCACCATTATTGTATCTCCAGCCCCAATAATTTATGGCAGTACCTGTAAAGATAAATTGGACTGCATGAAATACTTTTGCATGATCGAAATCCATTGCATAACCTGTTGAGCTAGTATTCTTAGTACCTTTAGCTTCAAATCTTACTTTATATTTACCATTTACTAAACCTTGCGCTTTTGCTATTTTCATTGAAGCAGTCAATGAGCCTGCATTAAACAAATCTATAT
>CAYRDV010000497.1:0-1050 GCA_964422885.1 uncultured Candidatus Sericytochromatia bacterium | reverse complement strand
CATCCCAAAGCCATTCATTACCTAAAACCATTAAATCTATATTATCAACTGTTCTGTCTGCTGTTGTGCTAAATACTCCACTACCAACAGGACTCTCAGGATAAACTGTTAATTTAACTTTTCCATAATCTGGTCCTTTTCTTCCCCATAACTCGACATTAGTTCCATTAAACTCAAATTCTAGAGCATTTAAATATCCAGCAATGGTTGCATTTGGGTTAAATGTAGTAGCGACTGTGGAGTTAGGGTTATAGCTATAATCACCACTAGTCGTCCAGTCGCCAGACATACTTCCTGAATATGGTTGGGATACAGGTTCAAGATAAATATATTTTAAATTGTTTGTAGTATCAGTATTTTGTACTATAAGAGGTGAACTATTAACTGACCAAGATGTTGATGTACCTGTATTTTGGTTTGTCCATGCTGTGGAACCGTTGGCATAAGTTAACCCTGTTGTTAAAGGATAATTATCTTTAAGTTGAATATTCGTTTGTGAAGCTGCATAAGTGCCACCCGAAGCATTGTTAGTGTCATTTACTGTTGACCATAGAAGTGAATAAGAAAATGCTGCATTATTATTTTCAGTGTTATTAAAGCTTATTGAAGCTATGCTGCCCCCACTTGCTGAACCATCTGCCACTGTAGAGGCTCCAACTTTTGTTAAAGCTGCATCCTCAATTCTTGAGACACCCTTTATACCAAATGTGAAATCCTTTTTCTGCTTAATATCCTGAGTATTAGGGATATTAGTATTTGTGCATGAAGATAATGTAAAAATAACTGTAACCAAACAGATTAGGATATCTGTAAGCTTTGATTTTAGTCTCATTTTTATCAATGTTTCCTCATATTCTACAATATTACAGAGAAGCAAATTTAGTACAAATCAACAAGAGAAGTAACAAATATCCTGTTTAAAGTTATCAGGATAAAAGCAATGATTTTTTATAATATCATATTATTAGTAGTAATTACAAGTAAAAAAAAAAATATAGGAAAAATGCTTGAAAATACAATAAATATATACTAGAATAGTAAATTATATAC
>CAYRDV010000496.1:0-4059 GCA_964422885.1 uncultured Candidatus Sericytochromatia bacterium | reverse complement strand
GATAAAAACCTTGGTTCAAGCTTAGGCGCAAAGTAAAAATTTAAAGAAAAAGCCCCGCAATTGCGGGGCTTTTTCTTTGATGGGGGATGGGTTAATGAATATAAAAATTAACCATTTTTTAACTTTTATAAAACTAATACTTAACCTTAAAATAGCAAGCTTGCAGCTATAAATTCTATAAACTGATTATGAATAGTTAAGAGATGAAGGGGATTGAAAAATGGAAATTCTAAAAAATTTACTCAGAGATGAAGAAGGACAGGGAATGGTAGAGTATGGTATTATCATCGCTCTGATTTCCGTAGTAGCAATTGTTGCAATCAAAGGTATCGGTAGCAAAGTAAGTAAAGAATATTTACACACCTCACAGATGTTAGATGCAATTCCAAATTCCAAATAAAAAAAATTTTAAAGGAGAGCGAAGAATGAAAAATTTAATTTCAGAATTACTTAGAGACGAAGAAGGCCAGGGTATGGTTGAATATGGTATTATCATTGCTCTTCTTTCCATAGTAGCACTTGTTGCAATTAAAAGTATTGGTGGTAAAGTAGGAAAAGCTTATACTGATGCAGATAAAACTATTGGCGCAAATTTAGGCACAAAATAATTAATTTAAAATCTTTAAAAAGATCTCCAAATAAAGGGGATCTTTTTTGCATTTCCATTATAGAATATAAACAGCAGTAATATGGCTGGCAGGAAAAAGAATTGGCAAATCTACATTGGTCTTACTATCTATTATTTATCTCACTGATTATTGCAGTTTATACAGATGTAACAAGACATAAAATATATAACTGGCTTACCTTTCCAATGTTAGCTTTCGGTTTGATATTTTCCTTTGTTAAAAGTGGGGGAACAGGTTTACTTGATGGTTTTTTAGGTTTTCTTCTGGCTTTTGTAATTTCCTTTGTATTATATATAACAAAAGGAATATATGGTGGTGATGTAAAACTTATCGCCGCAATCGGAGCCTGGATTGGTAAAAATTTTGTTTTACCCACTTTTTTATGGATATTCATGTGTGGTGGTGTTTTAGGCGTTTTATATACAGTAAAGAATGGTACTTTTATTCCAACCGCAAAAAAAGTTGGCAGGTTTTTTACGGCCCTGATTATACCGGGTATGAAACCTGAAGCAGAAATAAAAGAATCAATAAATGAATATGTACCTTATGGGGTTGCTATCGCAGCAGGAACATTAATCAATTTGTTGTATCCTAATTTGTTAAGTTTTAGCAAATAGGTTTTGGGGTATTAAGATATTGGGATTTTATTTTAAGATTTATATATGATAAAACAAAAGTTTGAAAAAAATTTTAAGACATTATTGAAAGATGAAAAGGGAAATAGTATTATCGAATTTTCACTTGTACTGCCATTGCTTATTGTCCTGACAGTCGGTGGTGTTTATTTGTCAGTTTCCTTTAGCCAGAAATCAATAATGAATGGGCTTGCTTTTATGGAGACAAGAGCGGCATCAGTACGAAAAGAACATCGTCAGATTGCTGAACATGCCCGAAAAAACTATAAAAGAAGCACTGATGGAAAACAGGTATGGCTTGATAAAAGTGAATCAGCAATCTCAGTCCAAAAGAATTATGATCTAAAAGTTACAGTAACCAGAGATGCAATGAGTGCTGATATCCTTGCCAATTCATTAAGTATCCTGACAGGTAACAAATCTGATAACAAAATAAAGAAAATGACTTCCACAATGATTTTACCGATTGAATATATCACTCTTGCAAACAGAAGTGACAGGCCATATACCAGTACAACCGTCAATTATAGAACAAGCCCGGCTGGCGGAGATTTTATAGAGCAGGCTCTGCTTAGCAAACTACCATCTCCGGTGCGTAGTATGATCGGAACAGACGGTGAGCGTTATGGAATGTTTATGTCTTTTGTAGATAATAAAAAAGGGCTTGATAATGATACTCATCGTGTTGACGGAATTTTAAGCTCTGATCCCAAAAGAAATATGGAAAATGTCAACAAATGTTATGCTCACTGGGGTCTTGATACAGCCCCTGCGGTATCAGAAAAACCCGGAGGGATGGGCAATTTTAGCAATGTTAACTCACTGGCTTTTTTACAAATGACCGCAGGGCATATTAAAGCCATACAGACAGGAGCAAATGCCGCCCAGATTGCTGCCAGATTTGCCGGTTTTGAAGCAGTGATAGATGGTGTCCTTGCTCCGATGAAACAGGTTGGTTCAACAGTTCTTCCGCAAGTTACAAATTTTGCCCATAAGTTTGCGGATTTTACCGAAAATAATAATAACAGGATCTTTAAAAAACCTGGTATTGAACCATAGGATAAATAAATGTTTATCAGTAATTTTAAAGAAACTCTCCCCGACCCTCTCTTGCAAAGAGAGGGAGAAAAATTTATCTGTACTAAAACAAAAAAAATTAAAGGTATTTTCAATAATAATAAAAAAACTAATAAGCAACGGGGACAAAGTCTGTTATATGTTACAGTCTTAATAGTAATCCTGATTTCTGGTGTCTTTTTCGTTTATGATATCGGTAATATGGTAAATACAAAAATAAAATTCCAAAATGGTGCTGATGCAGCTGCACTGGCATCTGTAGCTGTAAAAATAAGTAAGCATCATACTGATACTATGGTCAGAACATCAATGTACCATGAATCTGTTGCAGCTCAGGCAGAACAAAGAGCAGCTCAGGCACTTCTGGTAAAAATAATACTGGATGTAAATGATGCTGCCAAACCACCGATACCTGTTGTAGAACCAGGAGCACCGGGTATAAATCCACCACCAATACCAGGACCTGGAGCACCTTCCGGCCCCGGAGGGAATATCCAGCAACCAGGAGGAATAATCTCCGAAAAAACCAAACAGGATGCAGATAAATATAAGGAACTTGTTAACTTAACCTATCGCCATGTAGTTAAACTACACCGGGAGAGAAAGGCACTTGAAGCTTATTATGGATGGCTTTCAGATGATATGTTGGGAGCAGCTCCCCAGGCTGCCCTGGAAGCAGCAAGGCTAGGACTGAGAGGAAATACTTTTGGCCTGTTAACCCCAAGAAATGCTGCTTTAGCAGAAAACCTAAAAATTTTAAATGATAAAAAAGAACTGCTGGAAAACCGCAGAGAATTTATGCGACCAATTGGCGGAGTTGTTTATCCTAATGAAGGGGCAAACAAAGTTGGTAATTTTGGTAAAACTTTTTTAGAATTTGATGGTAATGGCATTTCAACAACACAGGGAGCATCTTTACTTAAATACCTCAGTAAATATACTCTCAAAACAAATGCAGCAGCCAGGATTGCCTCATCTGATGAATTAAAAAGACCAAAAACTTTAATTGGTATTAATTCTATTGCCAAAAAGGGATATCCGTTTGAAATGCTTTGGTACTCACCACGTTTAATGCCAATCGAATTAAAAACAGATGTGACAATCCATTGATATGAAAAAACAAAAAAAGCAACAAGGTCAGGCAATGGTAGAAACAGCAATTATGCTACCTTTGCTGGTAATGCTTCTTATTGGTGTAGGTTATTTTGGCAGTATTATTACCTTACAACATAATCTATCGGTGGCAGCCCGTTATGCCGCAAGAGCAGTGGCCATTGAAAGTTCAAAAGATCCGATGGACAGGGATAATGGTACATATTTATTAAAAGTGGGAGCGAAGTCCTTTCGGGATGAAGCATTAAAGGCTTTACCAGGATTTGATGTTTCCCGGCTGCTGGCACATCCGATACATGTTGATCAGATAGCATATCTGGCTGATTCAGTAAACAAAGGTCGTTTTGAACCAATTCCCCAAAGTGGTGGCTTTGCCTTTGTATATAAACTGACAGGGAAGGTAGATGGTGTTTCAAGCACCCTCAGTGGAAGACCTGTTGGTGATTTACGTGGTCTTAGTGTTGGTGTTGGTGCAATATTTTATGGTGTCCGACTGACTTACAGACTAAAAGAACTTGATTGGATGGCTGGTTTTTTATTTAGAAAAAGAGAAGGAATAACAATAGAAGGCATTTCGATGATGCCAGCCGAATTACCACTAAGAA
>CAYRDV010000495.1:0-4084 GCA_964422885.1 uncultured Candidatus Sericytochromatia bacterium | reverse complement strand
CTAAAGTTGATATTGATTACTTTATTGATGTGCCAGAACCATATTATTCAGCAGTTTTTACAAATGCCAAAACTATTTCCAGAGCAATTCATGAAGCAACCGGATGTAAAAGAGTAGGAACAATTATAGCTGGTTGGGATGTTCCTCATTTTCATTATCATTTGATTCCCATGAATGAATATGGTGATTTGGATTTTCGGAAAGGTAAGAAAAGAACCGAAACCGAAATGAAGGAAATACAAAATAAAATCATTAATTTATTAAATAAGTAGGGCAACATATGACCACAATTGTCGCTGGGATTCTGGCATTATTAATGGTTATTGGTGGTATTGTTCCCCAATTTTCCAACAAATCATTTGAAGATTCCCTAAAAGTGGTCCTTAATAATCCAGAAAAAGTTCAGGTAAAGGTTTATTCTACTCCCAGTTATAAAATTCTGGGAGGTAATTTTGATCGAATTGAAATTAATGTCAGTAAACCAAAATTTGCCAATTTTGAATTTGATGAACTTAGCATTGTTACTTATCCGGTTCATCTAGATTACTCAAAAATGGCTAATAGCAAAGACCTCAAATTTATAAAGGAAGGTAAATTAGAATCATTACTTGTTTTATCAACAGAAGCATTGGAAAAAGCCTTAAATATTCCATCACTGACAGTCAGAATAAATAATTTTCTGGCCAATTTCAGACTACCTTTGCCAATGCTTTCAGGAGGTGTCTCTGTAGATAATCTAACTTTGATATTTGAGAACAATCAGCCATCACTGACAGGAAATCTGGTCGCTTTAGGCGGTTTCTTTACTGCTCCTTTTACCCTTACCGGTGAATTACTGGTTACAGAGAAAAATACAATAGAACTTCATAAACCCCAGATTAAAGTCATGGAGCAGCCATTGGTTATTGAACAAATACAGGATTTGGTGAAATTCATTAACCCAATTCTTGATATCAATAAATTTAATACTTCAGAACGAAATTTTCAATTAAATAAATTATTTTTTAAAGATAATAAATTAAAATTAATGGGTACGATTAGTTTTAAAAATCTTTAGTAACAAAACTAATACCACAGATAGCTCAGATAAAAAATTTGAATTAATATTTAAAATCTGTGTGCATCTTGATTACATCTGGTTCTCATCTGTGGTAAAAAGAGAGCAAGAATCAGGTTGGGCTTAAATCCTCTAAATTCTATAATAGTGTTATGGAGGAACAAATCAAATGAAAACTAATTATGAAATGATAACAACAGCGATAGAATTTATTTCCCAAAATTTTAGAAAACAACCTGAGCTTGAAGAAATAGCCAAAGTTGTTCATATGAGTCCCTTTCATTTCCAGAAATTATTTAGTGAATGGGCTGGTATTAGTCCTAAGCGTTTTTTACAATTTCTGACAACAGATTATTTAAAAGAAAAATTATCAGAAACAAAAAATCTGATTGAAGCAGCAGATCTGGCAGGCTTATCTGCCCAATCGAGGGTTTATGATTTATTTATTTCTCTGGAGGCTGTTACACCACAACAATATAAAACCAAAGGGGAAGGGTTGAAAATAAATTATGGTTTTCACCAGACCCATTTTGGTGAATGTTTTATTGGAGCAACAGAAAAAGGTATTTGCTGTTTAAGATTTACAGATAAAAAAAACAAATATTTATGTATTCCTAATTTAAAAGATGAATGGGAAAATGCAATACTAATTCCTAATCAGGATAAGACAAAAGAAATAGTTCAAAAAATATTTAACCCAAATATCTCAGATAACAAATTACATTTAATGGTAAAAGGGACAAATTTTCAGGTTAAAGTCTGGGATGCATTGCTAAAAATACCATTTGGAAACTTAACAACTTATCAGAAAATTGCTGAGTATATTGGTTCACCAAAAGCAGTAAGAGCCGTTGGTTCTGCTGTTGGAAATAATCCTATAGCATATCTTATTCCATGTCACAGGGTGATCAGAAAAGAAGGAAAAATTGGCGAGTATAAATGGGGCACTTTAAGGAAAAAGGCAATTTTAGGCTGGGAAATGGCTAAGGTATAAAAAAAAAGATGACTCTTAGAGTCATCTTTTTTTTGTTTTAAAATTATCTGGTAGCTTTTCTTAAATTTTTGCTTTTAAGAAATCCATTTAAATCCTGTAATAAAATACCAACAACTTTTTTATCAGCATCATTAGTTATTATTAGAGTTTTTATAAAGGAAACTAACTTAGTTACTTTTTCTTTATTTTTTAAATCAAAGTTTTCGGTCTTTCCTGAATGGTGAGTAATTGCTAAATTATATGGTGAAGAAGGTGAGCTGGAGGCAACCAGAACATCTTTATCCCCTTCAGGGCAGGCAAAATCAATCTGCATTTTCATAGCCTTATCATGTGTTGCAGGATCCTGATACATTGTATAAACAACTGTATGTGTATGCTCTCCACGGTTTTTCATAATGTTAAGAACATCTACTTTTTCAACATTCATAACACTTACTGTTTCAATAGGAAACTGATTCATATTAATATCATTTGAACCACATGCTGTTAATGAAGATAGTGCAACAACTGAAGCGATAAGTGTTAATAGTCTTTTCATTTTTTTTGCCTCTAAACCTTTATAATATTTTTTACTAATTACTTTTAAACTTTAAGTTAACTTTTGTTTAACTTATTATTAACTATAACATAATCTAAATTTAATTTCAAGATAATTTTTAAAATATTTTAAAAATTATCTGTAATAGTTCTTTACAACATTATGTAACAGGATTAAAATACTTAAACTTAAATAATAATTATTTCTTTGGAGGTTAAACAAAAATGAGAGTATTAGTAAAAGCTGAAATACCAGTTGAAGCTGGTAATGCTGCAATTAAAGGTGGTTCAATGCAACAGGTTCTTGGTTCTGTAATGGAAGCATTAAAACCGGAAGCGACATACTTTACTTTAACTGGTGGTAATAGAACAGCCCTGTTTTTTGTGGATTTAAAAGATGCATCAGATATGCCCAGATTACTTGAACCTTTATTTTTAGCTTTCAATGCTAAAATTGAAGTAACCCCAGTAATGACCCCTGAAGATCTACAAAAAGGTGGAGAAGGGATGATGCAGGCAGTTCAGAATTTTGGATAAAATATAAATAAAAAAAATCCCCCTGGATGAAGGGGGATTTTTTTATTCTAAACTAAAGTTGGAGGAGCAACACTATCAGGACTTTCATTAATGGCATCTCTTTGCGCATCAATCAGGCTCCTAAGAAGACCTACCTGGGAAAGCTGTAACTGTTGTTTATTTGCCTCTAATTCTTTTTGCCGATGGCTGGAAGCAATATCCTGAAGCTCAGAATCAATTTGACTTAATCTGTTTTGGATTTCTTCAAGCTGAGCAATCATGCCTTTTATAGTTTCAAGACCAACAGGCACCCCAGCATTTATTTGATTAACCATGTCTTCAATTCCGCCAAGTTCATCACCAATAGCGGATAATTTTGCCGCTACACCAGAATATTCGTCTTTATCATCTTTATCATTCTTTGGGGCTGCTGGTTTATTTGCATTGGAAATCAGACTTGATAAACTACTCCAATGAGAATCATCCTGTTTTTGCTTTGGTTTAATATAAGCATATGAAGATCCACGATCATGATCACGATCTAAATCTTTATCTTCTTTGTTTCTACTAACATTTAAACTATTTGATAAATTTAAATCCATACTTTTACCACTCTTTTAGTTACATAATATGAATACTTAAATTGATATTAACAGATGAATATTTCTTTGTAAACGAATTGAAAAGAACAAAAATAAGAACTTAATAGTTAGATTAAATTATTTAATACAAACTTATTTGTATTAACAATATCTCGAAGCAGAGCCTCATGGTATTGTTAATACAAACAGGGGCCCCACCTTGTGGGGAGTCATAAAACCAAATAAATTCTATTTTAGAATTTATTCAAATTTCCAGTTCAAGAACAACCGGACAATGATCTGAACCTAAAACATCCTTTTGGATAGAAGCATTAACAACCTTATTCATTAAATCTTCAGTAACAAAAAAATAATCTATCCGCCATCCAATATTTCTAT
>CAYRDV010000494.1:0-4107 GCA_964422885.1 uncultured Candidatus Sericytochromatia bacterium | reverse complement strand
GTGAGGCAACAAGGCAAGCCTTGTCTGTGAGGAGGAAGTAAAGAAGTGAAAAGAATATTTATTTTATCTTACTTCTCCCTCACTTAACGAAGTGTCCTCACTAGGACAGCTTTAGCTGTCTGGCCTCACTTCCTCCTCACTTTTTATGATGCTTTCCAGTTTCTTTTTATAAAAGCTCTTCTCAACAATAAATCTTTGTTGAAATTATGAGGCTTTAAGTCAGATAAAGAGTCCCGTTCTTCAGGCTTTTTTAATAATTGCTGGCAGATATATTCAAATTTTGTCTGATAGGCCGCCAGGGTCCATTTTCCAAAATGAGTACTGCCCCCTTCATAAAGCTGAACCTCGTATTCTTCTTTGGTGGTGACATAACCAGAATAACCATTTGAATAACATGAGAGAACCACTTTCGTTATTCCCCGTTTTGCTAAAATTTCCAGAATAGTATTTTTTAATCTTTTTGCCGCAATAGTAGTAAACTCTGCTGGTACTGCTGCAATTGCCAGCTGACCAATAATTAAAATCTGCAAAGGTAAGATATTGGGAGTCCAGGGTTCATTACCAAGAGCATTATTTGTAGCTAAAGCTTTTAATCTGCTGACAAGAGGATCAGCCCAATCCGGTATTTTTAAATTTTTTAGATCACCATTGCCAAGAATTTTTCGTTCACCAGTTTCCACAAATAATGCTTTATTTCCATGAATTTCTTTTTTTTCATTTTCCAGCTTTTTCAAATCTTTATTTATAACTGAAAGCAGCTTATTTTTAAAAGAGATTGTATTGGTAAGAACATTTAAAGCATTACATAATTTCTGAGTAATACCAGGACCTTCTGCTGTCCCCAAAAGCATACTCAAACCAATTATTGCTGGTCCGGTAGTCTGCCCTGTTTTTCCTTCAGAAAATTTTGGATTAACTTCTACATTGGAAAAATCGACATACATATGAAAATAATCGATTTCTGATGCCAGTAAATTATCTTTGGCATTAGTGAAAAGTTCTTTTGCTTTATTTGCTTGTATTTCACCATTAAATTTTGCACTTTTAAAATCATCTTCAAACTGGCCACGGCAAAATTTCATTCCAGGGAAAAACTGAAAATTGGGAGAAACATCGCCACAGGAGCTTTGAGCAAAAGCACCAACAAAATCTTCGTTTTTTTCATATATAAAAGCTTCAAAATCCATTGCCGCATAGCCTTTATTATCAAAATGAATCAGATAATTGTCACTGTGAATGCTGGTACAATGGACTGCAAACCAGTTAATCATCCCTAAGGGTTTATCAGCATTGTCATCAATTCTAATCAGTGACATTTCCCGATCAACAGCCAGATGCCTGGTTTCAAAAGAAGATTTTGTGGTAATTTCCGGGTTTTCATTATATGCTTCGATTGATCGGTTAAAAGCAACATTAAGCTCTGGACTTATTTCACCACTGTTTAAATAAATATTTGCCGGTTTAAGTGATAATGATGCTTTAACGATAGAATCAACAATACCATTAATATATGTCTGGCATACTTCATCGGAATATCCGGGTATTGTCAGATTGTACATCATATAATGGGAGAAACCGCCAGGGACACTATGTGTATGAGTGGCATTCAGCATTACATTGTCATCAGAAAAACCTAAGTCAGGGTATTCTTTGGTTAATTTTTCGATTACACCCTGCTTGATGGAAATAGTTATGAAGGTAATCTCAGCGACTACATAAGCAATTTTTTGCTCATTTTCCGGGTTTCTGAAAATAAAAGCCCGTGCCTTTAGGGGGGTTGCTACAGCATGAACAGTGTTTTCATGTCTTCCCCAGCCCATCATACCGACTCCGTCTATATCAGGGGTGATATCACCGGATGCTGTTCCAAAATCTAACATTAAAAGTATTTCTCAGACAAAATTATTTCTTTAACTAGAAATTTTATCATAGCATAATTATCTTCTTCAAAGCCCAAAAATTAACAATATATAGTTAAATAGAAAAAGAATTTCACAATCAGGCTTTGCCTGAACAAGGGGCTTTGGTTACTGAGCGTAGTGGTCACTGAGCCTGTCGAATGTGTCGAAGTAAAGTCCCTTGTTCAATTAGTATTATCATTCAAACCTTATTTGCTATGATATAATACTTTGGAATGAAATACTATGTATTTCAGGTCTTTAGAATCATTTACAATAAAGCAATTTACATAAAACCTAAGAAAGCTGAGGGAAAATGAAAGAGTTAACAAAGTCTTATAAAGATTTGATGAACTGGATGATAAAAAACCCGGATGAAGTCATAAAACACAGAACGGAGTTTCAGGATAGAGTAATCAAAAAGCGGTGTTTTTATGGTAATTCTGCAATGCCAACTACTCTAATGCCTCTTTTTCTTAAACAAAAATCCCTTCAGCTTATTAAATATGCCTGTGAGGTAGCTGACACGATTATTGAGAAAACTATTGATTTATATTTTACCGATAGTTATGTCAGAGAATATTTTGCCTATCATCCTCCTATCCCTTCTGAGTGGATAAATATAGATCCTGGTTATAAAAAACATACTATTATTAATCGTTTGGATATCCTTTTTGACGGTAAAAATCTCAGATTTGTTGAGTTTAATACTGATAATCCAGGTGGACGTGGCTGGACCGATACATATGAAGAACTTTTCAGAGAAAACCCAATGTATAGTGGTCTAATAAAAGATTTTGGCAATCCAGGCGGAAGAAATATTGTCAAAGGTGAATTTGATGCTGTAATGAGTTGCTTTAAAGAAATGAAAATTAAAGATAACCCAAGACTTGCCCTTGTTGATTTCAGCACTTCTGGTGTAAGGGGTGATGTGGAAACTATCAGAGACTATTTTATTGAACATGGTATTGAAGCAAATATTATTGATGGGAGGGATTTCGAATACAGAAACGGCCATCTTTATTCCAACGGGGTTAAGTTTAATATGCTGCACAGAGGGATGAGAGCAGAGTTTTTCCTCAGATATCCAAGAGAATTAAAGGATTTTCATAAGGGAGTAAAAAATCAGGCAGCCTGTTTAGTTAATTCTTTTAAATCAACTTTAGGCTCAGAAAAGTCAATGTTGTCTTTCCTTTCAAACCCCGCTAATCATCACTATTTCAATGAAGAGCAGGTAAAAGTAATCAAAAAACATATTCCCTGGACCAGAAAGTTTGATGAAACTATCACTATGTCCAAAGAAGGGGAAGAAGTTACTCTTAAATCCTATATGATTTCCAAGAAAGATGAGTTGGTAGTAAAACCTGCCACTGGCGCAGGCGGTTATGGGGTTATGGTAGGTAAAACAACTGATCAGTTAAAATGGAATGATGTTGTTGAAGGTTATTCAGGAGATCCAGGCTGGATTGTCCAGGAATATGCTGAAATTCCAACTGTTAAGTTACCAATGATCCGGAAGAATAAAATTGTCTTTGAAAATAAATTTCTGAATATCAGTCCTTATGTCTTTAATGGTAAATATGTTGGTGCTCTTGGCAGAGTCTCTGATAAAGATGTTATAAATGTTAGCTCAGGTGGTGGCATTATTCCTATTTTCGTCATTAAAGAAGAAGATGGAAGCAGTTCTGAATCAGATATTCATGTTCCAAACGGTAATGGCGAAGAGTAATTTTATTAGCAAGTTTATTTAATTTAAAGGATATAACAACCTTGATGATTCAATAAAAGGGTTAATTAAATGAGTGATTTCGGATTAAATATTCCATGCCAGGTTGCCTCCTGGTATGATACTAAAGCTGAGGATGCTACCGGGAATATAAAAACCCCGGTTTCTAAACAGACCGAACCTAAGAATAAACCAACTGAAATAGATATTAAAGATAAAGGGGCCGTAAATAAAGCTACAGAAGGAAAGGCAAATAAAAACCTTAATTTTGTCGGAGAGGGAAAGACAAGAACCACAGCAAAAAATGATAAGGATGGTAAAAAAGCCGCGGCTGTTGCCGGGCAAGTAACTGGTCTTGGTCCTACAGTTGCAGCGGTAGGTATCCTTGGTCTTCTTTTAGCTCCTGCTGAAACCTCAAAAGCGATATTAGAACAAAAAGAAAAAGAAGCAAAAAAAGAAAAGAAATAATTATAAATCGTAGAG
>CAYRDV010000493.1:0-4109 GCA_964422885.1 uncultured Candidatus Sericytochromatia bacterium | reverse complement strand
TCTGATTACTTTATAACAAAAGGAAAATTGAAACTACTTCTTAAGTGCCATCATAAAAACACTTGAGTGCTTAGCTGAAAATAAGGTTATTAATTTGAAGAAAATTATTGCTTATTAATCCAGTAATTAAATTTATTTAATATAATTTCCGGTATTTCATGACCACCATTAAATTCATGATAAGCTTGTTCCAGGTTAATTATCTTTGTACCAGTTGAATAATCAATATCATAAAAGGAATAACTGCCCGGGCCTAATGTATAAGGTGACCGGGTCGAAATAACAGTAAAATTTTCCGGTAATTCCTCTGATAAAGAAAAGAGATCCATTTCATTACTACCAAAACCATGTAAAAAGATAAATAAAGGTTTTTCAGAAGTTTCTCTTTTTGGCATCTTAATTAAATACTTCAAATCAAGATCTTCATTTAAACGACTCATTTTCTTTTCCTTTCTACATCATAAATACAAACCGCAGGACTAAAATTATTTGTATATTATAATAGGCAAACATCATAATTTTCTATGATTACCTAATGATTATATTTTTTTATCAAACAAATAATTAAAAACACCCGAGTGCTTGTGGTAAATTCATAATTATTTAAAAATTAACCATAGAAACAGTTAAAATATATTTTGTATATTTACCGGAATAAAATTTAAATGATAAATCTGCTTTTAGTAGAAGATAATGAAAAACTGCGTATTGCTATGAAATCAGGCCTGAATACCACCGGAGAGGTTAATGTCTGTGAAGATTGTGATAGTGGTGAAAAAGCTTTGGAAATCTGCCTGGAGAATACTCCTGATGTAATCATAATGGATGTCCAGCTTGCAGGAGAAATGAATGGTATTGAGTCTGCAATTGCTATCAGGAGAGAATTTCCCAGACTACCAATTGTTTTTTATTCAATTCAGGATGATGATTCATATTACCGGGATTTTTGTAATTCTGGAATACTGAGCCATTATGCCTATGTCCGTAAATCAAATTATTTATTGCCCCAAATGATCATCCCTCTTTTGAAAGACTCGATTAAAGGTATGGGTTTTATTGATCCTGATATTGAAACAAGAGTCCAGGAAGTAAGACAAAAAGATAGATTATCTCCTATCTCTTTACTTGAACCAAACGAACAACTTGTTGCAAAAATGCTTGCCAATGGTATGACAAATGAGCAAATTGCCAGTAAGATGGGTTTTAGGGATAAAAGAACTATCAGCCGAATTAATGGTCAGATTTATACTGCCTGGAATCTGAATGAAAATGCCACTGATGAAAAAGTTGCCAGGACAAGAGCATCAATAATTTTTCATGAAAAAATCCTTATTGAATGGGATGAAGAAGGAAATGCCTGGGTAATTGGTGAACATGGTAGAAAATCACAGTGGGAATATAAATGACGGGAAATTTTTTATTAGACTGGGGAATCATCTCTACCTCACTTTTTAACACTATTATTCTTTTCTGGCTTGGATTAACTGTTCTTTTTAATTCAGATATGAGAAGACCGGGTGTCTGGATCGCTGGTAGTGGCCTTTTGATGGGAGGCCTCTTTTTTATAATACATTCGGCAATTGTTTCCAATGAAATAAATTATGTTGGCAGACACATCCAGATAATGTGGTTTCTAAGCTGGATTTTACTGGTACTGATGCCTTTCTCCTGGTATATATTAATCCTTTGGTATCTGGGCTTTTGGAAAAAAACGGAATCTTATCTAAAAAAACGGCACAAATATTTTTTTATTTTTATTCTGATTCTATTTTTAATCATTGCCAGATTTGTTCTTTTTACTATTAGCTTACCTTCTTTTCAGCAATTTGCCATGTTAGACCTGACCCAATTATTATCTTTTAGGGATATTCCCATATTGATAATTCTTTACCCGGTTTTTATCGTATTTTGTATAATCTTTTCCCTTGATGCTCTAAGATTTCCCGGCCCGGCTTCAAGAATTATGGGGGATATTGCCAGAAAAAGAGCCCGGCCCTGGCTAATAGCAACATCTGTTTCATTATTAATGGTTAGTTTTCTGGTTACATGTTTTTTACTATGGATTGTATTTAATACGCCAAATTATGATGAATATGAAAATTATATGGAGTTGTTACCATTTATAGGCTTATTTGATTTATTAATTGGCTTATTTATCTCTGTTGCTATTCTTTTTTTAGGTCAGGCGATAACCTCTTATGAAATTTTTACCGGGAAAACTCTTCCCAGGCGTGGTCTGTTTCGTAACTGGCTAAATATTATATTTATTGCTTCAGGATATGGTATTTTTGTGGGTGCTGGTTTGACAGTAAGGGTTTCTCCCGTATATTACCTGCTTTTGACTACTATTTTAATGACTTTGTTTTCTGCTTTGTTTAACTGGCGTTTTTATCGGGAAAGGGAGAGATATATGAAAAATATGCGTCCATTTGTTACAAATCAGAAATTGTATGAACATTTGCTGGTTAACCCGGATTTGCTTTTACCTGAAGTAGATATAAAAAGCCCGTTTTATGCTCTATGTAATAATATACTTGAAGCAAAATCAGCTTATCTTGTACCTTTAGGCCCTTTATCCACTCTTGTAGGTGGTGTACTTTCATATCCTGAGAATATTAAAAATGAATTCCCGGAGTCAGGTGAAATTATCGAAAAAATTACTTCCCCGGATTTAATTTGTATCCCTGTCGATCCGGAAAAATATATGGGAATAATACTTGTTGTACCTTTATGGAGTGGAAGGGGATTAATCGGATTATTGATGATCGGTGAAAAACATGATGGAGGCCTTTATTCCCAGGAAGAAATTGAGCTTGCCCGCTCAAGCGGGGAAAGGTTGATTGATACCAAAGCAAGTTCTGAAATGGCTGCCAGTCTGATGGAATCACAAAGAAAAAAACTAACCGAAAGCAGATTACTTGATCGAAAAGCAAGAAGAGTTTTGCATGATGATATTTTACCGCTTTTACATACTGCTATACTTGATTTAAACCAGAATAACTCATCAACAGAAGCGGTAAATTTAATCGGAGATGCTCATCATCAAATTTCTGATCTTTTACGGGATATGCCTTCCATGAGTATCTCTGATATAGGGAAAACTGGATTGATAGATGCTCTGAAGTATTTTATTAAAAATGAAATGAAAAATGAGTTTGATAATATAACCTGGAATATTGAAGAAAAAGCTAAAACAGAATTGGAAAAATTTCCAGTCTTTATCAGTGAGGTAATATTTTATGCAGTTAGAGAAGTTATCAGGAATTCTGCCAAATATGGCCGGGAAGCTGAAACGGAAATGTTACTAAACCTGGATATTTCATTTAATTACAATCTTGGTCTGGAAATAACTCTTGAAGACAATGGCTCAGGTATAAGGGAAACAAGTTCCAAGGGAGGAAGTGGTCAGGGATTGGCACTACATAGCACTATGATGGCTGTAATCGGAGGAACCCTTTCACTGGAGAGTAAACCTGGTTTATATACAAAAGTAAAAATCTCTTTACCAGCAATAATATTGAAAAACTTTTGAATTAAAAATGGTAAAATCATAAAAATTAATGTTCAATGTCGAAGAGAAATAATGGAAGTAGAAAATAATAAAGCGGTTACAGTTAAACAACTGATTATGTTAATAATTGCCCGTTTTTTAACTCCATTTACCATTCTATTTCTTTCCGGTGACTGGTTTTGGGTAGAAGGCTGGCTTTTTGGAATTGGTTTTCTTTCAATAGCATTTTCTTCAACATATTACCTGTATAAAAAAGATCCTGTACTGCTTGCCGAGAGATTTAGGTTACCAGGGACGGGTAATCAGAAATCATGGGACAAATATTTGTTATTTTTATTTTTTTTCTTATTTATATCCTGGAATATTATTATGCCTTTAGATGCAAAAAGATACATCTGGACTACAAGTTTTCCTATTTGGTTAGAAGTTTTTGGAGGTATGATTTTATTATTATCATTTTTCTTCCTATTTCGAGCCTTTTCGGATAACACTTTTTTGTCACCGGTAGTAAGAATGCAGAAAGAACGAAAACAATATGTAGTCTCAACAGGTGTTTATAGCTTTGTCAGGCATCCAATGTATCTTGGGGCATTTTTAT
>CAYRDV010000492.1:0-4110 GCA_964422885.1 uncultured Candidatus Sericytochromatia bacterium | reverse complement strand
TTTCTTTGTTCTTTTAATTTTAGCATTTCTACTAAGATTATGGATATTCTTTAACAGGGTCTGACCATGCTGATATAAACCATCAATATTATTCCATTTTGAATTCAGACTATTATTTAAATCGGTGATTTGCTGGTTTTCCCGATTTAATATCAACTCTATTTCCTTCTTCATACCAGCCAAAGCTAGATCATATGAATTAAGAGCCTCTTTAAAAAAGTAATTTAGAGTTTCACACACAATAATCCATAATTCTTCCTCTAATTTTGAAAAGCTGCTAATCCAGTTTGATGCCTGTATTCTGATTGGCTCAAACTTTGTAACATCTTTTTCTTTAATAATAGTATCTCTTACTTTTACCAGCCAGAATGTCCGCCATGATTTTATGTAACTTGGCTGCTCATTTCTATCAACCTCAAGGCTTTCTCTTGTCTCTGTTTTGGAAATATTTAATTCTATTTTGTTAGTAAAAGAATACTCATGTTTAAAACTGGCAACTTCATTAGGATTTCCTGATGATAATGGCTGTTTCAAAGGTAACTTTAAAAGTATTTGATTTAAAGATTCGTGCAGCTCAGTATGTTTTTTAATTAGCCAGCGATTAACTCTAACAGAAAATTCATCAATATGAGTCTGTAATTCAAATTTTAAACGTTCTTCGATAGCAAAAACAATATATTGACATAAGTATTCCATTTGTTTATTTATTTCATTTAACTTTTCTCTTTCATACTCATCCTCATCAAAAATCTCAAAGGTTCTACCATCATCTATATATTTTCTTTCACTGTACAATTTAACCCTGATAAAATCGAATTGTTCAGCAATTTGTTTAGCAAAGCTCCCATTCCAGCCATGAACTTCAATTAAATTTTTTGTCAGATTATCTGCTCTCATTTCTTCAATAAAAGCATGCTCTACCGGACTGATCGTTTCTTTTTCAATAGTTCGTCTGATAGTTGAGATTGTTTCTTCTATCTGTCCGATATCAAGATGTTTAATCGCTTCTATTCGATGCTTCATATCCGGTTTTCTGAGATTAATTAAATTTTCTGAGATTAAACCTTCGATTGAACTTCGGTTTTTTTCAATGCTTTCCTTTAGCTCGTTATAAATGTCAATAAGATGTTTTTTTGAAGTAGCAATTTTTTCCTTATCAAGTTCTTTACCTGAGTCCATTTGTTTTTCAAGTAATTTAAAAAAACTCTTTCCTTCATCAAGGATTTTATGCACTGGAAGATATAATATTAATTCCTTTAGTGAAGTACGCGTTTTTTCCCTGATTGTCTCAAATAATCTTAATCCTCCGCTTTTCTTTATACATTCTTTCCAGAATTTTTCAAATTGGGGGTACGCAGGTATTTTTCCCTTTTGTACCAAACGTTTTATTTCATATATCAGATCAACATTTGCTTCATTTATATCCTGAATTTCAGAAATACCTTTTGCCTGATCTTTAAAACATCTCTTTATATTTAAATTTATTAATTCTATATATTTTTTCTGAGCTTCATCATAAGATACCTCCAAATCAGGAGAATAATCTCTCAGATTTCCGTTTTCATAGGCTAAAAAAGCACACTGGGCATAATACATCAGCAGTGAATCCATAGGTATGACATCAAAGCTACCTGATATTTTAAATTTATTCCTTATTTCTGTTTTACATTTTTCAATAGTTAATTCAATTTCTTCATCATCATAGTTTTTCAGATCAACTATATTTAATATAAAAAGCATTGCTGACTGACTACCTGATAATTCCTTTAACTGAAGCAGTTTTTTAAATAGTTTTTCAACTTCTTCCTCTTCTTTATTAAAAAGAACGGTATAATCAATCAGATAAACAGGTAGAGATGCTTTAAGCTTACTACTGATATATTCAAAACTCTCTTCATCGATCATCATTAAAGGAAGTTCCAGAACTTCCAGGGCAACATTTTCATCAAGGCCAAGAAATTTGGGATTAAGACCAGCAAAATTTGCCGCTTCCACCTTTATATTCGGCGGGGAAAGTTTCTCATGGGAAAATTCTTTTCTATATACTTCCATTACTGATTTTATTCGCTGATAAGCATCTTCGGCACTTTCGGTAAAAGAACCGTTTTCCCAGAATTTGTTGGCGATCAGTGTGTCCAGAGTTACCCGGACATTATTTTTAAACATCGGATTATGTTCAAAGTTAAGTACTCCTATACTTAATTCATCAGTATTCATTGGTGATATTCTTAAGCCAAGCATACTGTTTATAAAGGTGCTTTTACCTGAACTTGTAGTACCAAGAGCAGATATTACAAAGGGTGGCAAAAGTAAAAGATTATTTGCTTCTTTATGCAAATTTCCCAATTTGTCCAGAAGTTCTGCTATCGGACCAGGAGTAATTACTTCACTGTACTGGTTTGAAAGAATAAAAAGAGTTCTGTTTAGACTATGCAGCTTTTCTCTTGCTTCTTCGGCAATCTGAATAATATTACTACTATTCGAATTATCTCTTTTCTTATATTCGTATAAAGGATAAATCATTTGTATAAAGCTCCATATTCTTAATAGTGCTTTACAAAATAATATCACGAAATTTTTTATATTAAAATATATTACGCTTAGTTAAGAAATTTTATCTTATATTTTGCTCTGATCATACGCCCCGGCATGTAAACCTGTATTTACAATACCTTCACCGCCATCGACAGTAATAATCTGACCGGTAATGAAATTATTTTCAATTAAAGAAAAAATGGCATCTGTAATATTTTTTTCATCACCTTTTATTTTTAAAGGAATGGCGTTAATCCTCCAGTTTATATACTCCTGACTGCGTGAGCCTGCTGGTAAAATAACTCCTGGAGCAACACCATTAACTCTGATATTTGGCGAAAATTCCAAAGCGGATAATTTAGTCAGCTCGGCAAGGCTCTTTTTTGTCAAAAGATAGGCAGCATAAGAATTTTGATTAAAAGATATTTTATTATCAATGATATTTATAATATTGCCTTTGTTACACTTTTGAGCAAAATACTTACTTAAAAAATATGGCGCTTTTAAATTAATATCAAATAACTTTTCATAATCGTCAATTTCTGTGTTGCCTATATCCGCCTGAATATATGCAGAAGCGCTGTTAACAAGAGTTGTTAGCTCAGGAAAAACATTAAAGATTTCTGTTATATGATGTTCCAGTTCTCTGGTTTTACTTAGGTCAAATTTAAAACCTTTACATTTTACGCCCAAATTTTTTATTTCTTCGAGTGTTTTATTAGCCTGATCCTGAGAAGAATTATAATGTAATGCAATATTGTAACCTTTTCTGGCAAAAGATAAGGCTATTGCTTTTCCTAATCTGATTGCACTACCAGTAATTAATACCGTTTCACTCATGCTCTTTATACTCCAGCTCAGGTTTTAATTCTAAAACTACTTTTTTAATAAAGTTCCATTTATAAAATGTATCATCTATTATTTCGCCATTCCAGACAATGATATCTAAATCAATACAACGGGGACCCGCTTTATTTTCAGTTTTAATTCTTCCCTGCTTTAATTCTATTTTTTTTAACCAGGCATTTAGTTCCTCATAATCAAATTTTGTATTTATTAAAAATGCTCCATTAAAAAAATCAGGTTGTTCAAGATAATCCATCGGTTTTGTCACATAAAAGCCGGAGGCTTTAATAAAATCAGTAATTTCAGAAATATATTTCTGAGCAAGCCTGACATTTAATTGAGGCTTTATATTTGAACCAACACTAATAATAACTTCGTTCATCATTTTTAATTTAGATTATAACTCCAAAGTAAAGCAAAAATGCAAAAACAGCATGTATTATTGCTAGGGTAATTGTTAAAAAAGAAAAAAACTTATGAAAGCGAAAAACCGGCTTGTGAAAATAATGATATGCAATCCCAAAACTTGCAGTTATGAACAAGCTTATTATTGTAGCTGTTCCAAGCCAGATTGCTAGGGGAAATACAAAGACCATAATCCCTTTAAGTTTTTATTATTTAAAAACCTATTCAACAATTATCTTTGCTTTCATATTTGGGTGAAGAGCGCAATGATAGTTGAAAGTTCCTGCACTTGCAAATGTGTGAGAGTAACTCTGTCCATTGCCG
>CAYRDV010000491.1:0-4114 GCA_964422885.1 uncultured Candidatus Sericytochromatia bacterium | reverse complement strand
TTCCAAGCAAGCAATTACCATGATGGAAATGGACAGTAATTACTGGTTTGGATTTATTACTCAGAACCAATTGTATGCTTTGGGTCCTCTTTTTGGTATTGGGGTTAATTTTGCCTATGGAAAAAATTCATTTGTGAACTTACAGGCAACACAGGGAATAACAGCTGATCTTGTAAGCTATATACTTGATTTTGACTTTGTTCGTCTTGCCCTGGTTCATAATCAGACCATGAGTAAATATCTTGCTGTTTCTGCTCATTATACAAGTTACAGCAATTCCCTTTCAGGCTCAAATCCATTAAATGGTCTTGGTGTTGGTATTGATTCCCAATATAATATTGGCGAGTTTGCTGATTTATTTTTTAAATTAAATTATACTCCAAATGCAAGTTCTGCAAGATTAAACAGCGCCTGGGGAACAAGCAGTGAATTAGGCTTTAAATGGTTTATTTCACCAAAAGCAGCAATAAATGTTGGCTATAAAGCTCTTTTTTATAGTGGTAAAACTTCAGGGCAAACTTCTGCAACAGATAATACCGGAAAAGAAGTACCAATAAATGTTAATCTTGAACTTCAGGATATTTTTCATGGTGTGACAATTGGTGGTAGCTACTATTTTTAATTCTCTTTTTGTCTGAATCAGAATTTTCAGAATTTAAGACATTTTCAGGATTTAAGAAAAAGCTACTTTTTTCTGGGTTATAGTAATAATTAAGTGTCATTATGATTTAAAAATCAACATAGGTACTAGTTAATATTATTTCTACATTACACTTTTCAACAGGGATTCCAGCTTAGGAATTGAAACAATAAAATCTCTGTTTGCTGTATAATTTTCACCTACCAGATATGTATATTTTTGACCAAGAGAACTGGTGAGTAACCAAAGGCTATGATTTACTTCATCATTTGGCATTAGTTCTACTAAAAGATTTTCTTCAGAAGCAAATATTATATTTGTAAGGCCAGCACCATTTGGACCTATAACTACTTTTGCTTCAGAAAATAACTTAATCTGCTCCTGAAATTCCATACCTGTTAAAGTATAAATCTCAAATCCTTGTCCTTTTAAAAATTCTATTAATTCCGGTTCATTAATTACTTTTCTCTTATCTGCATCAGAACGGGAAATATAAATTAATCTTTTAGGGGTTGGTTTAATATTTAGTTTTTTGAAGAATTTTTCTCTAATCCATTTTAATTCTTCAGGTGAAAAATTTCCTAATGAAGGGAAAAAAAGCTTTGATATTTCAGTTGGTTTACCATCATAATAAAATAGTTTTTCTGTTGGTATATCAAGTAATTCTAATGATTTAAGTTGAAAATTATTCATTTTTTCCGGTACTATTATTTTACAATCTTCAAAATTATTTGACTCTATAATATATCTTAATCTTGGTAAACATTCTGTAAGCCAATGATGATAATTAAAATGCCAGTGATAAACCATTAAAAACAAATTTTTTTCAATTAGTTCAGGCTCTTTAAATTTCCGGTAAAGGGCAAAAGGGATATTTCTCATGACTCCATCAATATTTAGCTTTAGTGAATTCTGCATAAAGAGATTTGTATCAGTTAGAAATTTATCATTAAAATATGATTGTTTTAGCAGATAATTATCATTAGTCAAAATAATAAAGGAGTTACTGATTAACTGGCAATAAGGGAATGAGGCTATATAAGCAGTCTGTAAAGGAAAATTAACATTAAAATTTTCAGCTTTACAACCGAAAAAAAAGAATTCATCTTTGGGGCTTTGTACTTCCATTCCTAATGGCAGCTTACATGTGATAATTTTACTTTCATAAGCATCACAAATTGCTGATTTAGCCGATTGGTTTTTTAGTTCCTGAATATTATTTACTTTTTTACAATAAGCTTTTATATCAGGTGCAATCTGGAGAATAGAAATGTTTTCTGCGGTCATGAGCTTTTTTCTATATTAATTTTTTATCACTAAAATATTTATTTTCTAATTATAGAGCAGCTTTGGTATATTCAAAGCTTTTTTTTAATCGAGCCTGTTTTAATAAAATAAAAAAGGGTATTATAGTATTATAAAACTTTTTATTGGAGGAAAAATATCAAATGTCAGATATTGGTTTAAATGTTAATGTTCATGTACAGGTTCCTCCTGATACAAAGGTTAATGTTGCTGTAACCCAGACTATTCCTGAACAAAAAAGTGTCCCAATAAATGGTGATAGTGTTCATGCAGGTGTAAAAATAAAAACCGGAGCAATTCCTGCCATAAAAGGTGCTGTTGCGGGCGGTATTGCAGGCGGTTTGGCTTCCGCAATTATCTTAAATTCAACTGACTCAAAAAAATTTGAAGTTGCCTGCTATGTTGGTTCAGCTACTATAGGAGCCTTAGTTGCAAATATGACAGATAAAAAAGGTGAAGGGGCAGGATTAGGGCTGACATTGGGAATTGTCAGCGGAGCCACTGTTATGGGTGGAGCAGGCCTGTTTGCAGGTTTAGTACATGAAAAAAGTATAACTGCTGGACTCACTATGGGTGCAGTAGGAGCATTTATGGGAGGGCTTGCCGGAGCAATACCTGGTGCTGCTGCTGGTTTTGGTGGTGGGTTGGTAGGAAAACAGGAATAAAATTTTTAAAATAAAAAAGCCGGGTAAAAACCCGGCTTTTTTATTCAATATTCATGCTAATATCACCAGGCATCATCTGCATCATCGGAAGAGAGTATTCTATCTGAATATGGAAAAGAGTCATAACTACTTCATTACGTATACTTCTCATCATTTCATCAAAAAGAATTCTTCCTTCCTTTTTGTATTCTATCAGTGGATCTTTTTGTCCATAAGCTCTTAAACCTATGCCATCTCTGAGAGCATCCATTTCATGAAGATGATCAATCCATTTCTGATCTATTATTTTGAGAATAACCATGCGTTCCATATCTCTCATTAATTCCTGGCCCATAGAGGACTCTTTTGCATCATAGGCATTTATTGCCTGCTCCTGAAGATACTCAATAAGAATTTGCCTTTCTTTTCCTTCTAGTTCTGATGGTTCTAAGGCACTAAGTATCGGAATACTTTGAGCCAGTTCCATCAGAATACTCTGTAAATCCCATTCTTCCTGAGGTAGTGCCTGATGGGCATAATTTGAAACAATATCCTCAACAGTACTTTTAATCATTTCTAAGGCAACAGGTTTCAGACTATCACCTTCAAGTATTTTTCTTCTCTGGGAGTAAATGATATTTCTCTGGGAATTCATAACTTCATCATATTCAAGAACTGATTTTCTGATACCAAAGTTATGCAGCTCAACCTTTTTCTGAGCGTTTTCTATTGCTCTTGACACGCTTGGAGCTTCAATTGCCATGTCATCTTCAACTTTAAGGAATTCCATAACTTTGGTAATTCTGTCTCCGCCAAACAATCTCATCAGATCGTCTTCGAGAGAAAGAAAAAATTTGGAGCTGCCAGGATCACCCTGCCTACCAGCACGGCCTCTGAGCTGGTTATCAATACGTCTTGATTCATGTCTTTCAGTTCCGATAACATATAAACCACCCTGATCAACGACCTTTTGATGCTCATCTTCAACCTGTTTTTTCATTTTTACAAAAACATCATTATATTCATTTTCAGGTAATTCACGGTAATCTATACCTTTTCTTCTGAATTCTGATATTGTAAGGAATTCAGAATTACCACCCAACAGGATATCAGTTCCTCTACCAGCCATATTTGTTGATATTGTTACAGCCTGGAATCTACCTGCCTGGGCAATTATTTCTGCTTCCTTTTCATGGTTTTTTGCATTTAGAACTTTATGAGGGACACCTTTTTTTCGGAGAATACTACTCAAAAATTCTGATTTTTCAATAGAAACAGTACCCACAAGAATAGGCCTGCCAGTTTTATTTAACTCAGCTATTTCATTGGCAATGGCATTAAATTTTTGCTGCACATTTTTATAGATAACATCAGCTACATCTATACGAACCATTGGCCGGTGAGTTGGAATGGTGACAACTTCAAGACTATAGATCTTACCAAATTCGGCTTCCTCAGTCATCGCGGTACCAGTCATACCGGCCAGTTTATTATACATTCTGAAATAATTCTGAAAAGTAATGGT
>CAYRDV010000490.1:0-4137 GCA_964422885.1 uncultured Candidatus Sericytochromatia bacterium | reverse complement strand
GAGGCCGTTTTGAACTATTTTTGAACCCTCTACCATTTTTTAATGCACCCTTTTTAAATGAGGAAATTGCCTTTTCAGAATTTTTCTGTTTTTTATAAATCATGCCCATATTAAAATAAATATTGTCATTGTTAGGTTCTTTGATCAGTGCTTCAATATAGGCATTTATAGCTTTGTCAAGTTGTCCTGAATTTGAATAATTTTCTGCTTTCTGTACATAATTTTCATTATCCGGCTGAGTTTCCAGATCATTTTCCCGACCCTGGTTTTTCAAAACAGCCAGTTCCAGTTTTCGGTTTTGGATTCTGTTAATATCATTTTCTAATTTTCTATCTCTGGAATTTTTAAAAGCATCCTGAAAATATGATACAGCCGAGTCCATATCCCCATTAATTTCATAATAGACACCAAGATTATATAAAGCGTTGGCCTTATCTTTTAAACCTTCTGGAGTTGTATTATTTAAAACAGCTTCCCAGGATGTCCTGGCACTACCCCAAAGGTTCTTTTTGGCATATTCAAGCCCCTCCTTCATTTCCCGGATATTACCATCTTTTATTTCCCGGTCTTCAGTAATAAAATGAGGGGCAATCTGATAAACAATATGTGCGGCTATTTCCTGAGTAGAGTTATTTATCATATCCCGCCAGTTATTTAACTCATAAAGTTTTTCCTGAACACTATAATATTTAATCTCTTCATAAGGAACTGGAGTTGGTTGATTTTGAAAGGGATTATCATAAATATTTCCTGGAGGAATTATATTATTAAATTCGATTTTTTCCGTCCCTTTTTCAGCAAATTCCGGTAAATATTGATATTCACTTCCTTCATTTGTTCTGGAGGCAATTATTTGACCAGTTATTGTATCTATTATTTTATAGTTAACTTTGATAATAACTTTTCTGGTTATTTTGATTTCTTTATAACGTATTGTTCTGTCTGGTAGGACTTTTGACTGATCATTTCTGGATAATTCATCTTCAAGGTAATAACTGCCGGAACCTACCATTATTGCTTCTACACCAAATAAATTTCCCAGCTTATTTAACTCATTTCTATCAGTAAACCCGCTGGCATAAAGACCTTGTTCTTTTATTACACTTTCCAGTTGTTCTCTTTCTATCACTGTAAAATGCTGATTATTTATCAGGTTTTGAATTGTAGTAGCTGATAATGTTGAGGCTATATAGTCACTCGGTATATATTCCCCATAATCAAGCTTGTCTATATCTCCACTAAAACTAAAATTTAAAACAGCAATTTTTTTTCTATTTCCAAGATTTATTTCTGAAGGCTTGAGTAGTTTAACTTTTACAGTTGGGGCACAACCAATTAAAAATATCAGGGTTAATAATATTAAATACTTAAAAAAGTTTAAATTTTTTTTGCTATAGAGTTTCATTTTTATTACCAAAAAAATATTTTATTGAAACTATAATTATAAAACAAAAAAATAAAAATCTAATTTAACAAAATGTAATTGGAGTTCAAATATGAACAACACCTTATTTCTTCCTAAATTAAATTTTCTATAATTCATCTTGTATAATTAATCTTTTAGGGTAATAAGTTACTTTTATTTATTTTCGTACTCGAAAACAGGGGCCCCTTTGGGGATTTATTTTCGTACTCGAAAACAGGGGCCCCTTTGGGGATTAATTTTAACAGTCTGTGAAAAACTGAATAAATATAAGTAAAAGATGGAACTTTTTAAGTTTAAATTACGTCTATTAATTATGGACAAAAATTAAACCCTAGATTATTACAGGAGAATTTATTAATGACAGAAAAGATTAAAGATTACAATTTTTCAGAAATAGAAGCAAAGTGGCGAAAAATATGGGATGATACCAAAGCCCATAAGACAGATATGGATTCAGCCAAGCCAAAATATTATTGTCTGGATATGTTTCCTTATCCTTCAGGGTCAGGACTACATGTCGGGCACTGGATTGGTTATGTGATTAGTGATGTTTGGTCACGTTATAAAAAAATGCATGGTTTTAATATCCTGCACCCAATGGGTTGGGATGCTTTCGGCCTGCCTGCCGAAAATTATGCAATTAAGCATGGAGTTCATCCCAGAAAAGCAGTTTTAGAAAGTATCAATACTTTTAGAAGGCAGTTAAAAGAAGTTTCTGCAATGTACGACTGGGACAGAGAAATAAATACGACAGATCCTGGTTATTACAAATGGACTCAGTGGATCTTTTTAAAAATGTTTGAAAAAGGTCTGGCTTACAGAAAAAAAATGCCCATTAACTGGTGCCCGAGCTGTAAAGTCGGTTTGGCAAATGAAGAAGCTGTAGGTGGAGTATGTGATCGTTGTGGTTCTCCTGTAAGTAAAAAAGATTTGGATCAATGGATGTTAAAAATTACTGCTTATGCTGAAAGATTATTAACTGATTTGGACACTCTGAACTGGCCAGACAAAGTAAAAACTATGCAATCTGAGTGGATTGGTAAAAGTGAAGGGGCAGAAGTCGATTTTATTGCCAAAGATAAAAATGGGCAGGAAGTACCAATAAAAATATTTACCACCCGGCCTGATACGATGTATGGAGCAACCTATATGGTCTTGGCCCCTGAGCATTCTCTGGTAGAAAGCTTAACCAGTGATAATAAAAAAGACGAAGTTAGTAAATACATAGAAATTACCAGTCATATATCCGATTTGGAGAGAATGACCGGTTCAAAAGGAAAATCAGGGGTTTTTCTGGGCTCTTATGTCGTTAACCCTTTAACTGGTAAAGATATACCGGTATGGATTTCTGATTATGTCCTGATTCATTATGGTACCGGCGCAATAATGGCTGTTCCCGGACACGATGAAAGAGATTTTGAGTTTGCCAGAGAATTTAATCTACCTATCGTCCAGGTAATTTCTTCTGATGGCAGTGTTTCCCAACTGGAAGAAGCTTATACCGGTAAAGGAGTATTGGTTAACTCTGCTGAGTTTGATGGCAAAGAAACAGAAGAAGCAAAAAAACTAATAATTAATAAACTCTCTGTAAAAGGGGCAAAATCAACAATCAATTATAAATTACGGGATTGGGTTTTTTCCCGTCAGAGGTATTGGGGAGAGCCAATTCCTATCGTTCATTGCCCGGATGATGGTGAAGTACCTTTGAGAGAAGAGGATTTACCTTTATTATTACCGGATGTGGAAAAATATGAACCGACCGGAACAGGAGAATCACCGCTGGCTGGTATTCCTGAGTTTGTAAACACTACATGTCCCAAATGTGGTGGTCCGGCAAAAAGAGAAACCAATACGATGCCGCAGTGGGCTGGTTCTTCATGGTATTTCCTGCGCTATGTAGATCCACACAGGGATGATGTGCCATTTAGCAAAGAAAATATTGATAAATGGTTACCTGTTGATATGTACATTGGAGGGATAGAACATGCTGTACTGCACTTACTCTATGCCCGTTTTTTCACCAAAGTGCTTTTTGATTTTGGGTATATAAATTTTAATGAGCCATTTAAAAATTTATTTAATCAGGGGATGGTTTGTAAAAATGGGGCAAAAATGAGTAAAAATAAAGGTAATGTTGTATCTCCCGATGAGGTTGTGACAAATTACGGTACAGACTCATTAAGAGCTTATGAAATGTTTATGGGGCCTCCTGATCAGGATAATGAATGGGATGATCGGGGAATTACCGGTGTTTTTGGCTTTATTAAAAAAGCCTGGCGAACGGTTCAGAAAAATAAGGATTTGAATTGTGAAGCTACACAGGATTTGATACAAAAAAGGCACCAGTTCACCCAAAAAATTACTGAGAGGTTAGAAGCCTTTAAGTTAAATACAGTAATCAGTGGATTAATGGAATATACAAATTATTTGTCCCAACAGGAAAATGTTGATCGCAACAATCTGGAAACCCTTGTGCTGTTAATGTCACCAGTAACCCCTCACCTTTCAGAAGAATTATGGCAGGAGCTGGGTCATGCCGAAAGTATTTTTAAATCTGAATGGCCAACTTTTGATGAAGAACTGGCTAAGGAAGATAAAATAGAGATACCGGTTCAGGTAAATGGAAAACTGAGAGGAACTGTTTTTGCTGATCGGGATGCATCACAAGATACGGTTAATAAAATGGCAATGGATAATCCTAATGTTACAAA
>CAYRDV010000489.1:0-4140 GCA_964422885.1 uncultured Candidatus Sericytochromatia bacterium | reverse complement strand
AGTTCTGGGATTTAAGGGCTTCTTAAGGTTTTCTACTAAAATTTAATGCACCCGTTAACTTTCGTTAACTTTTAAGAAAGTAAAAAGTTTTGATAGATGCTTTTGTTTTTTGTATTTTAAGGGAAAAAAAATTGGATATTATGTATAGTTTTATTAAGTTAAATTTAATTCAAAATTTATTAATAAAATAAGGTAGAAAATCTTAGCTTATCTTTAAATTTCTGTTTATTACAATCATGTTAAAATATTAAGAGTAGCAAATAAATTGAGGTAATTATAATCATGAGTTCCACATTACAAACTGATAATACTCTGGAAAATATCAGCAGTAAAGATTTAGCTAAAAATTTAGAACAACTTCTTGAAGAAATTAAATATCATAAGCAGCAAACAGCTGTAAGTTTTTTTGAAATTGGTATTCGTCTTAAAGTTATAAAAGAAGAAAATCTTTTTACCCAAAAAGGTTTTTCAAGTTTCAATGACTTTCTAAAATTACCTGAAATTGATCTTTCTAATATTCTTGCAGAACGTTTTATTGTTATGACCGAAGATGAGGATATAAAAAAATCATTATATCTTGGTTCAGCAAAAGTTACTGAAATCCTCAAACTTGCTCCTGAATACAGAAAAAAAATCCTTAATGGCCCTGTTAGTGTTAATGGAGCTAATAAAAATTTGGATGAGCTCTCTTTAAATGAGTTAAAGAAAGTATCACAGGAATTTAAGCGGGCTGGAAAATTAAAATGTGATCGTTGTGGACGCTGGATAGATCATTTAAAAGAACTGGATGGTAAGTTTTATGGTGCAGGAAGTAAACACAGTTGTTATGATCGTGAAGTTGAAGACAGACGTAATATTGAAGAGAACTCTATTCCTGCGGCCCAGTTTGATAACGTCTTAAATGACTTAAAAGAGGCTGTTCCCCATGTTAATGGGAAAACACCTGCTGTTAACTGGCTACCTGAAAGTATTTATCAGGTCTATGGTCAATTCTTAAACCAATATCAGAAAAATTCTGAAGAGTTATCTTTAGATGAGCTTGAAAAAGAGGAGGAAATCGTTAATAAGCTGATGAATCTTCTTAAGAGCCGTTTAAAAGATATAAAAGATTCAGTGCAACTGATATCTACTTCTTCAACTTCTGAAGTAGTTTAAACAAGGGGTTGCAACCCCTTGTTGAATATGGTTCTAGAAAACCGTTTTTACAAGTTCTCTTGCCTGTTCATGGGTAAGGATGCCACTATTTTTATTGTAATAAGGTTGCCCCCATGCATCTGTAAGTTTCTGCATTTTCTGTGATTCAATCATTTGGATTTTATTATTAGGAAAAATACTTTGAGATGTTAATATGAAATTTTTTATGAAATCATAAGTCATTCTGTTTCCATCTTCATGGGTTATGGTTCCTGTATTTTCATCATAAAATGGCTTTCCCCATGCATCCTTTTTTTCCTGCATAATCTGGCTTTTAAGTGTATTCAGATAATTCTGTGCATACTGTGAATCCATATAGGAGTTCCCTGAATGAACAGTTTGATTCAAAACTGATTTAACAAGATCAGATGCTTCAGGTTGGGTAAGAATACCAGTATTTTTATCATAATAAGGCTGTCCCCAAGCATCTACCAGTTTTTTCATTTTCTGGGAATTAATAATTTCTATTTTTTGATCAGGATAAATATATCTGGAATTTATGACAGCCTGTGATATAAATTCTTTTACAAATGCCTTACCTTCTTCATGAGTAAAAATACCTGTGTTTTTGTCATAAAATTTCTGCCCGTAACTATTGGTCTTTTCCTGCATTATCAGACCTTTTAAGGTACCAATGTACTTTTGTGAATATTCATAATTTGTATTCTGATTATTTCCGGCCTGCTGAAGAACACCTTTTAGCAATGATTTAGCCTGATCATGATTAAAAACCCCACTGTTATAATCATATAATTCCTGTCCCCATGAATTTACTTTAGTCTTCATAACATCATTTTTAATTAGATCAATTTTTTCATGAGGGGCGATATAAGGATTAGAAATAACCCTGTTCTGCATATAATCGTTAATTAGCTTGAAAGCATCAGCATGTGTTAAAGAACCGGTGTTGGTATCATAATATTCATTTCCCCAGCTATCTGTTTTCTTTTGCATTACCTGGGATTTAACTGAATCTATATATCTCTTTGCTTCATAAGCACCGCTACTGTTACCATTACCGGGAAATGAAGGAAACGGATTTGTTCCTGGATTTGTTGGGTATGACGGATATGATGGGTAACCCGGCTGTGTTCCGCCAGGAAAACCTGGAATATTCGGAACAGGTATTGGTATTGGAATAGGGATCGGAATAAAGCTATTTCCTTTTTCCTTAATATCTTTTTGTGATAAACAATTATCATTATGTTTTACTGAAGTTTTTGAAGAAAATGGGTCTGATTTATTATCAGAAACTGGAATTTTTAGACAATCTTTGCTTAAAGCTATCTGTTCTTTTGATTGTGATTCTAAGTTTACGGGTCTATTTGGTTTTTCAAACACCTCATTCTTTAGAATTAAATCTGTAGTTGATCTTTTTTCTATTAATGTAGGCATATTTACCTTCCTTTAAATTTAACTTAACCTAACCATAACTTTATTATAGTTAATCATTTCTTAAACTTTCCTTTACTTAATATTAATTTACAAAATTGTATAAAAAAAAGACTGCACTTGGCAGCCTCTTTTTTGTAATATTTTTTACGCCAGATTTGCCCAACTTGCAGTTTTGCTACCAAGCTGAATTACAGCATTAATAGTATCCTGAAATGGTGTTGGCTCATGAATACCCTGTTTTCTAAAACTGTTAATCTGATCAATCATACTGATTGCATGGTCAATTTGGGCATTACTACCTCGAACATATGCACCGATATTAATCAGGTCAACCGCTTCTTTATAGGTTGAAAGAATATTTCTTATTTCACCAGCACCTTTTTGGTGTTCTTTGGTTGCCAGAGTTGTAAAAAGACGGCTTACACTAGGTAATACATCAATTGCCGGATAAATATTTTGAGAACCTATTTTTCTATCCATTACTATATGACCGTCAAGAATACCTCTGACCGCATCAGCTACAGGCTCGTCCATATCACCGCCTTCTACCAGTACGTTATATAAAGCGGTTATTGAACCGCGGTCTCCCATTCCTGATCTCTCCAGCAATTGGGGTAAAAGGGCAAATACAGAAGGTGGATAACCTTTTGATGCAGGTGGTTCCCCTACTGCAAGACCAATCTCACGTTGGGCCATTGCAAAACGGGTAACCGAGTCCATCATCAGAAATACTTTTAAGCCTTTGTCTCTGAAGTATTCGGCGATAGAAGTAGCAGTATAAGGGGCTTTAACACGCTCTAAGCTTGATGTATCGGATGTTGCCGAAACTACTACAGATCTTTTCAGACCTTCTTCACCAAGTGAATCTTCAATAAACTCCAAAACCTCACGACCACGCTCCCCAACGTTACAGACAACTGCGATATCGCATTTTGCATTTCGGGCAATCATACCCAAAAGGGTACTTTTACCTACCCCTGAACCGGCAAATAATCCTACACGCTGTCCTTCGCCAAGGGTTAATAATCCATCAATAACCCTAACACCTGTAGCCAGAACTGTATCAATACGTTTTCTTTTCATTGGGTTAGGAGCCTGGCGGATTAGTGGGTACATATCTTCGGCTACAACTGGGCCTTTACCATCCATTGGGTTACCAAGACCGTCAAGAACTCTGCCAAGCAGACCAGGTCCAACTTTTACCGCAACTTCTTTATTAGTGGCAACTACTTCACATCCAGCTCCAATACCTTCAAGGTTTACTAGTGGCATAAGTAACACTCTTCGTGATTTAAATCCGACCACTTCGCAAGGATATATTTTCTTTTTATCTGCTGATTTCACATAACATAATTCTGCAATACGGACACCCTGCAATAGTGCTTCAATAATAAGTCCAACTACCTGTACAACCTGTCCCCTTGCTCTTACCAGCTCTGAATTTTTCAGAACAACGGAGTAATTCTGATAATCAAAATTATGTTCAAAATAGTCAACTCTTTCAAGCGTTTTTGCATCAATCTCAGCCATTAATCATTTCCTCTTTTAACA
>CAYRDV010000488.1:0-4191 GCA_964422885.1 uncultured Candidatus Sericytochromatia bacterium | reverse complement strand
TGATATTGTAATAGAAATTCAGGATCGATATAGATTGGCAGTACATACCGATGTAGCAGAGGTTGTTGATCTTTATCTAAGAGGTTCTTTACCAAATTTTGAAATCCGAACTATTGATGGAGAAGGGCATGTTAAAACCTATCACCAAAGTGCACAAAAAATTGACAAACAGGTTGAAAACCTTACTGGTGAGAATGGTCATGAAATTAAAATTTATCCTTATGCTGTAAGCCGGAGCCAGCTTGAAAGAATAATCAAAGGCCTTCGTTTACCAGCGAAAGTTACCAAAAGTCTTGAAGATGCTGATGTATTATTTGTGCTGAAATCTTATGCCAAAGCAAACGGGAAAGTATTAAAATGGGCTGAAAGTAATCAAATCCCTGTTCATATTGTAAAATCAAATAATATGTATCAGATTCAGAAAGCACTTAGAGATGCATTACAACTTGATCAGGAAGATGAAACATTTCAAAAGTATGATGATGAAATGGAAGAAGCTATGCAGGAAATAAGTGAAGCGGTAGATAGCCTGGTTCATGTAAATATTCCTCTGGAACTTTTGCCAAGAGAAATGGATATTATTAAAATGCAGCAGAAAGTCGCTCATCAGAATAATCTTGTTTCAGAAATAGTTGGGCGGGATGATGAAAAAAGGCTAAGAATATATCCAAGAGGTAATGCATAAAATGTTTATTACTTTTGAAGGTGTTGAGGGTTCAGGCAAATCAACACAAATCGGGTTTTTAAAAGAATATCTTATTGATAAAGGGTTTAATGTTTTACTTACCAGACAACCAGGAGGAAGTGTTTTAGGGGCAAAAATCAGGCATTTGATTCTTGATCCTGAACAGGAAGACAAACCTTCGGATCTTGCTGAGTTATTTCTTTATATTGCAGATCGGGCACATCATGTAGAAACCATTATTAAACCTGCTCTGGAAAAAAATACGATTGTTCTGTGTGATAGATATACAGATTCAACAATTGCTTATCAGGGATATGCAAGGGGTGGTGATATTGCTAAATTGTCTACTTTAAACTCAATAGCAACTCAGGATTTAAAACCAGACCTGACCTTAATTATGGATATTGATCCTTCAATGGGTCTTGTTCGGGTAAAGAAAAATCGTAACCAGGAAGTATTTGACCGGATAGAAGCGGAAAAAATAGATTTTCATCTAAAAGTAAGAAATGGTTTTTTACAAATTGCCGAAAAGGAACCTGAGAGAGTCAAAATTATTGATGCTTCAAAAGGACTAGAGGAAATAAAAAATGAAGTTATAACCCAGGTAAAACCGATTCTAAATAACTTAAAATGAAAGCTCATCCATAATTTTCCATAATTTCAGACCATCCAGGTAATTTTTTAAATTAAAATTCACTTTTTTTTCAACATTATTTTCAAAAACAGTTTGAGGCATAGTATACATTTTTTCAAGTTCAGTAACGTAATTTTGTAATAAATTCTTTGAGTAAGGATCGTTTTTTTTCAAAGCAAGTTTTATACCTTCTTTAAGAGATAAAATAACTTCATACATAGATTTATGTAAAAGTTCCCATAAAGGCTGGGTAATAGTTATATTAGAGTTTACGGAAGTAAAAATACTTTCATGTCCGTTAAGATATTGATAAACCATGTGGCTGTAAATTTTATAAAAAATAATTGAAAAGAAATCATTTATTAAATCAGCAGGATTAATTTCTAAAATATCATCATTTTTTTCATGATAAAGAGCAATATTAGTCCAGAGTGGGCTTGTACCTGTTTCAAACAAATAGTTAAAACCTATAAAACTATCTTCAATTCTAAGTTTTTCTGGAATAGTATATTTTAATTTAAAATTAGCCGGGAAAAAACAACAAAGAGCCTGTAAATTGGGATCTCGATGTTTATTTATATAGACTTTTTTTCTGGATAAGACTGGTAAATCATTTCTGTCAGGATATACTATTTTTAATGCTTCTTCAAAACCAAGCTTATTGAGGATATATGCAGAAACATCACCGTCCTCACAACCGGAATATTTTACATATTTAAGGATAGACATATCAGAATTTTCAAAGTGGCCCATCAAATCAACCTTTATAAACTGGCTATCTTCTTCCTTAATATAAGAAGATATTTTTCCCAACTCGGTTATTCCATCTTTTATCAGGTAATTTATTGCTTCCAGTAAAACCTTTTGGGTATATGTAAGTAATTTGGGCCTTGAATCATCATCAACAGTAACAAATGGTTCTTTTTTAAGGTAAAAGGAAATAAAATTACGATTTCTACCTATTGTCGGAGAAAATTTATTTCCTCCAAAAATATAATTGATTAGGTTTGATACTCCATGCTCCTTATATTCAGGAAACACACTAATGAATTTCTTGATAAAACCATTAATCATTTCGGTTTTATTTTCCTGATCGAAATGAATAATATTTTGGTAAGTTTCTTTAAATTTATTAACTATTAATTTATTTTCATGAATAAATTGTTCATTTGAGTCATCAGATATAATAATTCTAATATTTTCATGTCCAAATTCCTTAAAATTATCAATATATTCTTCAAGAGCACTTTGTAAAGATAATGGCCTGTTACAGGTGAAGATAACGAAATTTTTAATTTGACAATCTGTGCTAAAAACAGAAGCATTTTCAAGAGATTTAAGAATATTTTCTTTTACTTCCGGATAAGATTTTTGTTGGTTAATTTTAGTAATGGCTTTTTCGAAAAAAGCTTTTCTACACTCTTCGTACAGATCATTTTCTGCAAAGTATTTAGGTTCTGTTTCATATATTCCATTCATATTAACGATGAAAAGTCTATTTTTTTCCTTTATAATGGAAATTTCCAGACCACTAATTAACCGGAGATATAATATAGTAATCAGTAATTCAGACAATTCAGAATCAGAAACTATTAAACGGCAAACATTGGTTAAGCCAATTAAAGTGGAATAAAAGTTTTCATGAAGCTTTTTTAGAAAAGGTAAATTATTTAATTCCTGAGAAGTTTTTTTTAAAACATTAATAATAAAAAAGAGTTTTCTATTATTTATTCCTTTAATTATTTCCATGAATCTGTTTATAAAATAATTATTATAGTTTTTCTGTTAATTTAGAAAAGCTAAATTGTATTATTGCAGATATGTAAGTTATTTACCAATTAGGAATAAATGATATAAATATAACAGCCAATAAAAATTAATTCTAAAATAGCGGCTATTATCAATAAATTATAGGTTACTTTATTAATTCTAAAAGGACCAACAATTTTTAAATCTGCGCTCTTTAATTCATTTGTATTTTTTTCAGTTATTGCCATGATGTTTACCAACCCAAAGTATTATTTAAACAAATTTTAGTATAATTTGTTTTCTTTGAAAAGTTGTAATGTTACTTAAATTTATTTAAAATTTGGTTAACTTTTAAAATACTATTTTTGGCCCTGAATAAACCCAGCAATATCAACAGAATCCATTTTTATAATATCCACTCCATTTGAAAATATAGTTACTGGGCCATCTTCAGAAACAGTAATAATTAAACAGTTTTTATGATCATACGAATATTTTTTTGCAGAGTTATGTCTGGTTCCTGTCGAATGATCTGTTTTTATCTCTTTTTTACTTTTATTACTATAAGTTAAATGAATTCCATAATTAATAAAATTACCATTTTTATTAATAAATATTGCTCCATCAGTCTCTTTGATTAAATTTCGCAATGCTGTAATATCGCTTTTATTATTAACATTTAATGATTCATTTTTAAATGTTTTAATATTGTTAATTTCCTTTCTGGATAAGTCTGAAAACCAGTAAACAATTGTTGCACCGGTTTTATTTGGGGATAAAATATAAAAAGCAAAGTTAATAATTTCAATTATTGTACTATTGAGTTCTGGAATACTCTTTCTTATCTGATTAATATAAAATTCCAAAGGGTATTTACATTCCCAATATTTTCCATTATTAGTAAAAATATAGCCATTAAAATATATTTTATTTATTTCCTGGAAAGACGTAATTAAAATACAATCAGTTTTATCTAATATATCTAAAATAGTTCTTTCATCAATTTTCTGCTTTACGTTTTCTCTAATTTCCCTTGCCGGCTCTGCAATTTCAGATGTTTCAAAAACCTCACTGCTTTTTTCGAATGCCTCTTTAATACCTTCTCCGCGAATTTTCCCGATTA
>CAYRDV010000487.1:0-4216 GCA_964422885.1 uncultured Candidatus Sericytochromatia bacterium | reverse complement strand
AGTCTTCCGTTAGATTTTAAGTTCTCAGTAAGTTTCTTACGGTCGTCAGGGTGAATAATACCAAGTTCTATTGATGTTTTACCTATAATTTCCTCTTTTTTATAACCATAGATATTACAGGCTTCTTCGTTTACTTCTATAAATTTTCCATCTTGTAAACGGGATATTGCAATACCTGTTGGGCTATAATAAAAGGCATTTGAAAAGAGTTGTTCAGATTGGCTCAGGGCATTTTCCAATACTTTGTACTTTGTAATGTCTTCGCTAAAAATTATAATTCCACCAATTTCACCTGTTAATGTATGCCAAGGCTGAATTTCCCAGTTTATCCATTGCAAAGTTCCAGCCTTTAACTCATATTGTTCTTCGTCTTTTCTTAAAGTTTCTCCCGATAGTCCTTTAGTATGTGCTTCCTTTAATCTTTCAGGAGTATCAGTGAAAGCCTCATAATATGAACGACCAATAATCTCTTTTTCAGTAAGGTTATAATCACTTAGCCATCTACGGCTTACCACAATGCAACACATTTCACGATCAAACATTGCAATAGCATTAGGTGCACTGGAAATAAATAATTCCAGAGAATCAAGCTTATTTATTTGCTGATTATTACATTCCATTATAATCTACCTAAATTTATCTTTATGCAAAATGCTCTGATATTAATCGACATGATAATATCAGTATCGCAATAAATAGTTTAATTATATAATTCTAAAGTAAAATCCATTAAAACATTTATTACTTAAACAATCATATGTTTTTCCTGTTTTTATCGGATTATTTTTATTTTATCATAATTTTATATATATCTCTATAACTACTTTTAAGTCCGTATTTTAGGTGATTGTTGGGTATTTTATTTTTATGATGGAGTACTATGTTTTACTGATAACAGGTTTTTCGAAGTGTAATCCGGTATACGAGTATTATTTTATATTAAAAAAATGTAATCCTGAAAAATATTTACTTCTTAAAATATTAAACAGGTAGTATAATAATTGAAATCTCAGCACAATTGTATAATATCTGAAATTTTGTATTCTTAAATATTTTTACAAAATTCTCAGGAACTAAAAGGTAATAATATGGTAAAAATCGTTGATGCACATTGTCATTTGTTTAATTCCAAATACTTAGTTCAGGAATCACTTACAATCATAAAAAACTGGTTTTCTGGAAATTATCCTCATAGTAAAAAAGGAGATATGCTATTAGGGCAACCGCTTAGTTTTCATAAATTAAATATCTTCCAAATGGCTTATGATATGGGTAAATGGATTTATGATATCAGTAAAAGCCTTGCCGTAGGCTTCACCTATGATGCAGAGGGACAATACGATTTTATGTATAAATCTGCTAAACGAATATTCAATGATAATCTGGAGATAGATTATTATGCTGCTCCTTTAATGATGGATATCTATTATAATTTTGATGAAACTCAAACAAATAAAATGCCAATTCTTAAATCATTGCCAGACCATACAGATGCAGATAAGGATTACAATGATTGCCTTGAAAATTTTATTAAAGGGTTAACTGAAAATGTTAATTCAACACAAGTAAATGCTCCTTTAAAGGCTGGTATGAATACTAATCCTGTTCTTGATAGAAACTATGTTTTAAAAATAGAAAATGAGCTTTTTAACCAAAATCTTAATCAAAATAATCTACTAAGTTTTACCAGTAATAATGTTGAATATCCTAGTGATGTAGAATCAACTCCTGGCTTTAGAGCACATTTTTTTGAGCTTATTGCTTTATCTCAAAAATATAAAGGGAAAGTAAGACCTTTTTTAGCAGTAGACCCAAGAAGAATTAACATCATGAAATTAGTAAAAACCTTTATAAGTAATGACGGGCCTTTCTATGGTGTTAAACTCTACCCCAGACTTGGATATAAAATTGATATTGAAAATATGTTTTTTGTTGAGCTATTTGATTTTTGTAACCAAAATGATCTTCCCATAACCTATCATTCAAGTCACGGTGGATTTAACTTCCCTTCCGCAGTAGACCACAGTGATTATGGAAACCCAGCTGATTGGATACCTGTTTTAAAAGCGTATCCTAATCTCAGATTAAACTTTGCTCATTTTGGTGGAGCTGAAATAGATCCGAAAAAAGAAGGTTTTGAATGGAAAAATACTGTGGCTCAATTAATACATGAGTACCCAAATGTTTATACAGATTTAAGTTGTAACCATAATAAAAAAAGTATTATGAGTGCTTTAGATCTGGCAAAAAATAATTTAAATAAAGTAATGTATGGAACTGATAATCCTGTTATGTTCCTGGCAGAAAGAGTTGGACTTGATACATATAATACTGATTTTAAAGCTTTTGTTACTCAAGGAAATTTCATAAACCTTTTTGATAAGAACCCATCAGATTTTTTAAAGATAGGTAAAGCATTAGCCACATTCATAACTAAGCCACCAGCTATTGTAAATACAAAGTTTAATAAAAAAATGGGATGGATTCCAGATTTACCAGATAGTAGAGATTACTCTCAGTTTCATGAGGACATTCAAAGTGTTATTGGAAGAACTAGTTTACAAAATGGTGACTTAGATATAACCGAAACCAAATGTGATATTATTTCTGCTTATTGTTCTCCCATTGAAAATCAAGGGAATCTTGGTTCATGTACTGCTCAAGCTGCTGCTGGAATGATTGAATATTTCGAGAATAAATCATTTGGTGGATATACTGATGCTTCAAGGTTATTTATTTATAAAACTACCAGAAATCTTATGAAACAAACTGGTGATACTGGAGCATATATTCGTAAAACAATGCAAGCTCTTGTCTTATTTGGAACTCCACCAGAAGAATATTGGTCTTATACTGATTCAGAAGACTTGTTTGATAAAGAACCAGATAGCTTTTGTTATTCCTTTGCCCAAAATTATAAGGCATTAAAATTTTACAGACTTGATATTTTAAAAGTTTCAAGACCAGTATTACTAAAAAATATTAAAAAACATCTTACTTTAGGTTATCCGGTAATGTTTGGTTTTACTGTGTTCAGCTCAATTAACCAGGCTGAAAAAAATCATGGGAAAATACCTTATCCAGTAAATAAAGATGCATCTAAAGGTGGTCATGCTATTATGGCTGTTGGTTTTGATGATAATTGTAAAATTATTAATAATAATCCTATCGATACAAAAGAAACTGTTGGTGCTTTAAAAATTAGGAACTCTTGGGGAACTAATTGGGGTGATAATGGTTATGGCTGGCTTCCTTATGATTATATTTTAAATGATCTGTCTGCTGATTTTTGGGTATTAATCAAGAGTAATTGGATTGATACAAGTTTATTTGATTAGAATAATACTAATAATTTTAGATGAAATAATTACTCCGATTTTTGTAACGATTCGGTAAATTATTAAATATCCTGTTTTATACAAATATTAGTAAGTTCAAAAAATATTGATTGTCTGGTCAAGTAACAGAAAAATTAATTTTAAAGTGAAGCCTAGAAGCACTTAAAAAACGGGGCGGATTCTGAAAAGCCTTATGAGTAAGTACCAATTAAAAGGAAAAATTATGTCAGAAAAAAAAGAAAATATTACAGATGTTCCTGCAATTACATTACCAGCAGATCAATATGCTCATACTGGTGCACCAACAGAATGGTGGTGGCATGTAGGCACATTACAAAGCTCAGATGGTCGTACTTTTGGCTTTGAAATAAATGCCACAGGAGAAGTAGAAAATGGATTGTCATTTGCTTTCACTCAAATAGAGATAACAGATGTTCAAAACAAATGTAATTATCAAAAAGTAGCTGCTGTTTCTCCATGTCCTCCAAACTGGGCAGAATATGATAATACTCAACCTTGGTATGTAAATTTAGACCCAAATCAAGATTCTAACGGTGCAATATCAATGCAATCCATTAATGGAAACCCGTTAAATATGGCAGTTCAGGCAACCTTTATTGATGCGCCAACTGGTACACCATGTTCTCTCAATATTAATCTTTATCAGCAGGGAGCACCACTCCTTGTTTGGGGAACTGGCTGGAGATTAGTTAATCCAAGCGGTACAAGCCCAATAACAAAAAATAATTACTATTATTCACTGACCCATTTACAAGCAAGTGGTACTATCAAAATTGGTGATGAAACAATTGAAGTTACTGGACTTATACCAACCCTGTGATATAATACATCAGTTTTATTAAGAGAAAGATGTTTAA
>CAYRDV010000486.1:0-4248 GCA_964422885.1 uncultured Candidatus Sericytochromatia bacterium | reverse complement strand
TTTTTACCTGAATAAACGGCCCCGATAAATTTTGGCAGCGCCAACATTCGTTTCCACCGCCAGGGTTCTTTGTATAATCTGTATAACCATTCTAAATGCAATTTTCGCATTAATGAAGGGGCCCTTTTAACTTTTCCTGAAAAAACATCAAATGAACCTCCCACTCCAATAAAAACTGATGCATTAATTTTGTTTATATTTTTTGCAATCCATTTTTCTTGTCTTGGTACACCCAATCCTATTAATAGTATATCAGGATTTAAAGCATTAATTTCTTCAATAATTATTTCTTCATCTTCATCTTTAAAATAGCCGTTCCTGTAGCCTAACAGGATACTTTTATTTGATGATTTATTTAAATTTTGATAAGCCTGGCTGATTATTTCTTCTTTACCGCCAATTAAAAATATTTTTGCCGTAAGGTGGGAGATACAATTTTGAGCAAGTTCTATTCCAGGCAGTTTTTTTATTTTTATTCCATCCCTCCTGAGAGCCCAGACTATTCCTGAACCATCAGGAATAATTAAACCGGCATTTTTTAAAATTGAAAAAAACTCCTGGTCCTCTTTGGTAAGCATTACCATTTCAGCATTTACTGTAATTACATGTAATTTTTTTTTATCAGAAATTATTTGACCAATTAGTTCTGTTGCCTGATTTAGACTTACAATATCAACAGGTACATCGATTATTTTTGTGCGTTCAATATTATTCATTCTTAATTTCTCAAATTAAATTTTTTTTTGTATAAAACTACTAATCCTAATTTTATCAGAATTGATGAAACCCCGGTGTAAAGCCTTATCCTTATGGGAATTTTAATTTTTGAATTTTGAATATAAATTTTTAGTGTTAAAATTAATTTTTTTCAAATTAAACATTAGGCAAAATATTATTTAATTAATTGATTTTTATATATCTAATTATTCGCTATAAATTAAATATATTAAGCATTTCACCTGTCAAATCAAAAGTCTTGTTTATCAAGTTTTCATTAAAGATCATTTGTTTTTATAATATTACAAATTATAAAATAATATAAAAATATGTTAAGCTTATTTTATCACTTAATAATTGAAAGAAAGAATGGATGTCATGGAAAACAGAAAGATAATCTACGGCTCTACAAACGATTTTCTGAAATATATATCTGACCGTACCAGAGATAAAGAAAAGATAATCCCAGGTAAGCCTGTAACAGGTAATAATTCAAAAAAAAGAACTAATATAAATAAATTCAATTAAGCCACTCTATTAGTTATAGGGTTTTCAGCCAGTTTATTTCTTCAGGCGAAAGGTAACGGTGACGGCCAATTGGTAACTTCCCCAGCTCAATATTTCCAATACTGATTCTTTTTAGTCTTGTAACCTGATAACCAAGTTCTTCAAACATTCGCCTTATTTGCCTGTTTTTACCTTCATGAATAATTACTTCTAACTTGGTATATGTTCTGCCTTTAGACAATATTTTTGCTTTTGCCGGGGCTGTTAGACCTTCTTCAAGTTTTATTCCGGCCTTGAATTTTTCAAGGTCACTATTTTTTAATTCGCCTTCAATATCTACTTTATATGTTTTCGGGATTTCAAATTTAGGGTGCAATAATGAATTTGCCGCTTCTCCGTCATTTGTAAGAATGATTAATCCACTGCTTTCAAAATCAAGTCTGCCAACCGGGTAAAGATAATCATCAAGAGGAATTATATCTATCACCGTTTGTCTGCCTTTTTCATCTTTTCTGGAAGAAATAATGCCAACCGGCTTATTTAAAGCAAGATAAATTTTTTTTAGATTTGGTTTTATTATTTTTCCATTTACTTTTATTTTTTCTTTATTAGGATCTGCTTTAAATCCAAGTTCCCTGACAATTTTTCCATTTACCTGAACCAACCCCTGAACAATAAGCTCTTCTGCTTTTCGCCGGGAAGCAATGCCTGCATCGGCAATTATTTTTTGTAGCCTTATTTCCATATTTTTAAAATCCTCCCCCATCCCCTCCTTTACCAAAGGAGGGGGGTATTATTGACCAAATTAGGGAATCTCCAAAAAGAAGTGAGAGGTGAGGTAATAAACTTTGTTTATTAGTGAGGCCACGTCATTCAGTGAGGGAGAAGTTAAGATAAAATAATTCTTCTTTTAACTTATTCACTTCCACCTCACAGGTAAACTTGTTTACCGCCTCACAAGCAAGTTTACTTGCTGCCTCACTTCTTCCTCACTCAACCTCTTTTTTGCCCCAGAAAAAAAGCAGAGCATCTTTTATATGACATCCCCAGTTACTCCAGGTATGTCCTTCACTGATTTCCTGGTAAAAATGTCTGAACCTTTTTTGATTATATATCTGGTTAATCCTACGGTTAGAATAAATCAGGCTTTCAAAAATACCTACATCCATATAAATATTAAATTCCCGCTGGTTATTTTGAATCATCCTGGTTACTTCTTTTTCCAGATAAAGAAATGAAGAAGATTGACCGGCAACATTTTTAAAGTGTTCAGGATAATTGTATGCCGTAAAAAATGAGATTATTCCACCAAGAGACGCTCCCATAATAGCTCTTCCTTCTGGTGTGGCGATTGTTTTAAATTTTTTATCAATTTTTGGGATGATTTCTTCAGCAATCATTTTTGAATATTTAATATTGTACATATATTCGGTTAATCGGTCTATTGGGTTAATAAATACACCAATTATTGGTTCTATTTTTTCATCAGCTATAAGATTATTAAGTGTATTTATCGCATTTGCCCGGTGGATATAGTCTCCTCCATCATGAAAATAAATAGCCGGGTAGTTTTTATCTTCATTTTCGTCATAACCAGGCGGTAAATAAACATATATTATTCTTTTACCGCTAATCGCTTTTCCCAAAAATTCAAATTCTTTTATTTGCCCATGTGGTATTCCTTCTCTGGGGTATGATTCGATTACCTTTTTATAATTATTCATAATAAGGTAAGAATTTTGACCACCAATTCCATTATCACATTTTAGAGGATTTAAAGGATCAAAAATCCAATTTCCATCAACAAGATATTTATACTCCAGTCGGGCATCTTCAGGTAAGTTGATTGTCAAATGATAAAGGTCTTCTCCGTTGACTTTTTTAAAAACAGTATTTCTGTTTGCAGACCAGAATGTAAGTTCAGAAACCAATTCCATCTTTTTTTTTGGTTTCCCCCAGTATAAAAATGTAACCTCATCTTTATCTATAACCGGAGAAACATTTTTATGGGAAATCTTTTTTATGTATGCATCATCTTTATAAGTTACCGGAAATTTTAAGACTTCACTGGGGTGAAAAAAAGGAGAATCAACAACTGAAGTTATACCTTCTTCTATTTTTCTTTCTTTTTTATAGTTATTATGTTTATTTAAAAACTTTGAAAATAGCCCTGCATCCATTCTAAAAATATTTTCCTATAAACATTATTTTAACTTTATATTACTCATAAAAAATATTAAACCACAGATTACACTGATTTTCACAGATTTTATAAATTATAAATAAAAAATTTTGTAAATCTTCGTTGAGGCAAGTCATTGCCTTGTCTGTACTTAATTTACGTTATCTATGGTAAATTTTTAGGAAATATTAGTGCTAATTATCAAGTTTTTCAGCAGGAGGTAGTAATATTGAAATTTTTGTCCCTTTACCAATATTACTGTCAATTTCAAGTCTACCCTTATAATGTTTGACAATCATTTTTACTACTGTAAGTCCAATACCCATTCCACCGATTTTTTTCGTATAAAATGCTTTAAATATTTGACCAAGGTCATTTTTATCTATTCCAGACCCTTCATCTCTTACCTCAATATAAACAGATTTATCCTCACATTCAAAAACGGTAAAATAAAGTTTACCTTTAGAAGAAGCAATTGCTTCAATGGCATTACTGATTAAATTATTAAATACCTGGTGAAACTGATCAGGATCGCCATAAAAAATTAACCCTTCTGGTGGAAAATTTGTAATAAGTTGAATTTCTTTATCTTTAAGAGTATTTTCAAAAATTTTAATAGTATTATTGGCAACCTTAATTAAATCAAAGGAAATATAAAGAACCTGAAGATGTTTTGCAATATATTTTACTGAACCAAGCAAACGGTTTAACCGGTCAATTTCCGATATTATTCTGGAAAAATAGTCTTTTGCTGTTTCATATGATTCAAGTGAAATTTTTTCCAGGTCATCAAGCATATGATCTGCCAGTGCCTGAGCAAGTGTTCTGATGGCTGCAAGTGG
>CAYRDV010000485.1:0-4248 GCA_964422885.1 uncultured Candidatus Sericytochromatia bacterium | reverse complement strand
AATTCTTACTTTATATTAATGATTTTCATTCTTTTATCATACAAGGAGGAAGTGAAAAGAAGATACTCTTTATCACCTCTCACTCTCTTACTTCCCCCTCACAGGTAAACTTGTTTACCGCCTCACAAGCAAGCTTGCTTGCTGCCTCACTTCCCCCTCACTTCTTCTAACGCTTTTCGGGCTCTTTCCCTGGAAATATTATATTCCTGCCATGAGCTTGTTGGTAATATTTCTACTCTGTTCAAAAAGTTGTTTATAGAAATGCCAATATTACTTTTTTTCTCTGTTTCGGATAGCTTTAACAACTCTGGAACAGCATCAGGCGATAAATGAGTAAGGTATGCTATATCAATATTTCCACTGCTTAAATATCTTTGGATATTATTTCTGACAATGATTGAATCCACATTTATAAAATTTAGAATTGTATATGTACAAAGTGATGACACAATAAGCATTTTAGCCAGTGATACATCGCTTCTCCAGATTTTATAAAGAGAGAGAACAAACCATGTAAATAGCATAAAGATAAATGTATGTACATAAATTCGGAGATAAGTATAACCATAAGCCTCATCATATAAATTCATCCGGTAGTGGGCAGAATACAAAATTACTGAAGTAAATAAAATTAATATACTTAGCAGCATTTTTACAGTTAACTGAGCATTCTTTCCATCTGGTTTGACAAAAGCCAGAGAGCCAACAGTAATTCCCAGATTTATTATTGTTACTACTACTAATTCAAAGAACCCTTTTCGGGCATATTCTGCATACGTATAACCATGAACCGAAAGATTATTTTCTCCACCAAACAGATATGAAAACTGGATTATTGAAAAAAGCAGATAAATACCATTGATCATTGCCAGAACTGTTGAAGCAATAATCGGGTCCAGTAAAATATTATTTATTTTTTTTGTTTCAGAAACTTCCAGATTTTTGGTATTGAGCAAAACCCATAAATAACCAGTCAGTAAAAAACCTACAATGATTATTGTGGTTAGATGTGATACAAAATTTAAAAAGTTAATGTTTTCAAATTGCCAGGAAATATTTTGGATTGAATCTGCAAAGACTTTATCCGCAGATGATAATAACATGATTACAAAACCTAAAAGCGGTATTGAAATTAGGATACCAAAAAATACTTTTTTGATATTACTAAACCTATCTGATTCTATTTCCGGAAAATATACTTTTATAGTCAAAAAAGCTATTGATAAAGGCTTTAACAGATTTTTGGCAATTTGATAAACTGCTTTATAAAAAATATCATTAATAAAAGACAATCTATACCAGTTATGACTGTTATTAGATGTACTAATTATAGTATGGGCTAAAATAAGAAAAGGTATCAATAAAAAATTTATAGTTGCCAGAAGCTCATTTGAAAAAATTAAAAAAGTTATAGATAAAAGAAATATTGGTAAAAGAAGAAACCATTGAAATTTGTTTTTAAAATTTATTTTTGTCCTGAGTTGGTAATAAAATAAGGAATAAAAAGTAAGCATAAATACCGGATAAGAAGCACCTATTGTTGTAAATCCATAAAAAAGGTAATCAAAAATTATTGCTGTAAAAACTGAAAAAATTATCAGTCTAAGGTCTTCCTGTCCTTTTTCCAGTAAAAAATTATTTAGCCTTAAATTTTTGTTTTTATCATAAATTTTTATTTCCATATTTTGCCCTTTTATATTGATAAAAATATTATTTGCTATATATCTGATCTGATTATATTTTTTTATCATATAAAAATCATTGCTTTGGAAGCATTTGAAAAAACACCTGAGTGCTTTACCTGAATATATAAAAGTTTAGGTTCTGAGTGTGAGATTGTGAAGAACCCGGAATGTCCTTTCATCAAGTTCTTCTGGTTTAATTTCTTCCATATAAACCAACTCTTTAAGTTTTTCCATGACAATATTCTGGTCTTTGAAAAATACTTTTTTATAATCAATATTTGTTTTTATATCTTTAGCTCCGATATCATATGTCGGGACCGCTATATAATACCCTTCTTCCTCAGAATATCTCAGCCTTGTGTTAGTAAAGGCACTAAATATTTTTAAAACATCAACAGTTAATTCTCCGGATGCACAGGGATAAAGACTGGGGTTAAGCTGCCAATATTCTTTGTCTTCATAAAATGACAGATACCTTTTATAATCTTCAGTTTGAGGAATTGGTGTATATTGCATGATAATTGGAAATAACCCAAGCCTCCAGCCAAATATCAGGGTTTTTAAAATTTGTTCAATTGTCTGATAAGGTAATCCGCACATAACGTAAAAATTCATATACTCATAATGAGCTTCCTGTAATTTTTTTACTGCTTTGGTAATAAAGCCCAGGTGAGTATAAGGCCGTAAAAACTTTTCTTTAAAAATCTCATATTCTGAAGACTCAAGAGGAACACAAATATTGTTTCTTAATTTGAATTTCCCAAGCCTTTTAGTAAAATCATCATCAATAAGGGCAAATTCAAGACCATATGAAAAATCTAAACTAATCGAATCAATATATCCATAATTATCCATATAATCCATTAGTAAATAAAGGTTCTCTTTACCAAATAGCAGATTACTATCCCAGAAAACAAAATTTTTGAATCCTAAAGCATAATATTCCTGAAACTGTTTTACAATATTTTCTTTGTCCAAATGGGAAAGGAGCCTTCCTTCAAGTGAGGGAACCACACAATATGAACAGGTTCTGGGGCAACCTTTGACAATTCGCATTACGGCATGTTCTTCTTCTCTGGAAATTTCCAGTAATGGTCTTAGGCTATCAGCCGTATGATAAGGACCAATATGGATAGTAGCGTCCAGTTCTTTTAATTCCTCCGGGCATAATGTTGCATATACTCCGCCAAAAGTTACTTTTATATCATTATAGACAGAACGAATAATACTTATCAGGTTTTGCAAATGTGAATTAGGATAATGAAAGGTTAATGTGAGAGTAATATAAACCTCATCAATATTTTTTAAATCTTTAATGTAATTTATAAACTCTTCATTAGATTTTCCCATTACATACATTTCCTGAGTGGTAATAAAATCTGCTTTTATAGGCTTATGTTCAGGTCCATATGGTTCGAAATCAAAATAGTTAACTTTATTTCCCTGGTTCATCAGATAACTTGCTACTCTAAGAAGTCCTGAAGGAACAACTTTTCGCAAATGACCGTTAAAATGTAAGGTGTCAACAATGGAAGGATTAATCAGAAGGTAATTTTTATGTTCTTTTATCAGTTTTTCATTGAAATAAAAGCCATCTTTATCTTTTTTAAAAAATTCCGGTTTGGTTTCAGGAAATAAATCTCTTTTTAGATAATTAAAAGATGGATGTTTTTTCCATTTTTTACTAAAAATAGAATAATTTACAGCAATTTTTCTGGGATCAGGATTATTACTATTATATATAGGTGTAATATTACTTATGGTTACTGTAAATCCCTTTTTAGCTGCCCTAAGGCAAATATCAAGATCAGCAAAATTAGAATATTCAGAATAAATTGAGTCAAACCCACCACAAACTTCGATTACATCCCTTTTTATCACCATACAGCTTGCCAGGGCAAAAGGAGAAGGAGTAAATTCAGGGATTTTTATAGTTTCAAAATATTGATTCATTTCCTGTAACTGTGATGGAATATCTTTGGAAAGATTAAACCTGATATCAAGCTGGGGGATTATTTTATTATTGCATCTGGGAGAAACTATACCTACTGTATTGGTATTAAATGCCCGCAGTAGTTTTGGCAGCCAGTTTTTTGAAACAATAGTACCTGAATCCACAATTGCTATAACTTTTGATTTTGATATTTCAATGCCTTTGTTTACACTTGCTGAAAACCCTGTGGGGGTAGATTTAGCTACCAACTGAATATTAGGGTTATTACTCTTTAGCTGAATCAGATAAGAATTGATTTCTGGTTCTGAAATACCATTATCAACGATAATCAGGTTATAGGGATAATTAGTATAATTTATCAAAGATTCAATAGTTTTTTTTACGATAGAATATTTTCCGGAAACAGGAATTATTATATCTATCGGTAGAACTTCATTACTTTTCAAGAATTTAGTTTCCCCGCAGTTAGCCAGAAATAAAGAGTAAAAAATTTCTTAATATCTTAATATCAATTATAGGTTATTTTTTTTATGAAGTAAATTTAATATGTATAGAAGGGTGCATTAAAAAATGGTAGAGGGTTCAAAAATAGTTCAAAACGGCCTCTGG
>CAYRDV010000484.1:0-4255 GCA_964422885.1 uncultured Candidatus Sericytochromatia bacterium | reverse complement strand
ATTTTCCAGACCAGATTTACTAAGATCCCCTGTGCTTGTAGAAAATATGCTGGTTATTGTCGAAGCTGGCATAACATCAGTATCAATAAGTTTTGCCAGATCCCTGCCCATTTCTCTTGCTGACTGGTATCTTTCAGCAACATCTTTAACCAAAGCTTTTTCAATGATCAAATCAAGAATTTCCGGTATTTCTGAATAATGGTGGCTTGGAGGCTTTGGGTTTTCAGTGAGTATTTTCATAAAGACCTGGCTGATACTATCAGCTTCAAAAGGTAAAACACCAGTTATCAGCTCATAAAGGGTAATTCCTAAAGAATAAATATCTGCCCGGTGATCAACATTGGCAGAATCCTGAAGTTGTTCAGGAGGAATATACATAATGCTGCCAAGTACAGCACCAGCCTGGGTTAGTTTAGCCTGCTCCTTGTTTAACTGGGCTATGCCAAAATCAGTTAGTTTTGCCACCCCTTTTCTGGATAAAATAATATTTGCCGGTTTTATATCTCTATGAATTATTCCGTTTTCATGAGCATAATCAAGAGCACTACAAATCTGAACCCCGACGTTAACCGCCAGTAAAGCTGGTAATCTTTTCTTTTCATCTATTAATGTTGAAAGTGGTTTTCCTTCAAGAAACTCCATTATCATGTAATAATCAGTTTCAAATTCACCAATATCATAGATATTTACAATATTTGAGTGAGAAAGTTTTGCTATTGCTTTTGCTTCCCTTTGAAATCTCTGAATTATTTCTTCAACTAAAGACTTATCATCATTACTGGACGAAAGAGAAAGAACTTTTATTGCTACCTGCCTGTCAAGCCTTTTATCAGTTGCAAGGTAGACAACACCCATACCACCTCTACCAAGCTCCTTTTCAATTTTATAGGTCTTTTCAAGACTAGCGAGAAGATTATTCATTACGGACCCCACAAATAAACTTATTTTTTTATTCATTATACAATGACTATAAAATAAATCTATAACTTTATTCCCTGAATTACTGGAGTAAGAGTGATGAGTACTTAATGATATGAAGGAAATTATATTTATTCTCTTTAAATTAAGTTATTTTCAGTACTACGAAACAGAGACTCTTTGGAATTAATACTTACAGAGGTCCCTTTAGGAGAGTTATAATTTAACTCATGTTTAGTGAAAAAAAAATTGAATTAATAGAAGAAGTATTTTACTTTCTTATAGGCTATTTAAAAAACAGAAATGAAAATGAACTAATCAGAAAAAATCGGCCTCCTGAGAAATTAAAAGATGTTTTTGATGTTTCACTTCCTGGAATAAATGAAAACACTGATATATCCTTATTTATGACTAAATTAAAAAACTTATTAGATTACAGTGTAAATACGGCTCATCCTTTATTTATGAACCAGCTTTACGGAGGACCAAATCTTATTGCTGTATTAGGAGATATTATAACGTCAGTTTTAAATACTTCTATATATACCTATGAAGTTGCTCCTCTTCTTACCCTGATTGAAAAGGAATGTGTTCTTGAGCTTGGTAAATTAATCGGCTTTGATAATTCCAAAATAGATGGTACTTTTGCTCCCGGTGGAAGTATTTCTAATATGCTGGCTATGGTTATTGCCAGAGACAATAAATTTCCTGAAGCCAAAGAAAAAGGGTTAAGACATTTACCAGAGTTTAGAATTTTTGTCTCAGATCAGGCTCATTATTCTTTTTTAAAAGGAGCAATGGTTTTTGGTTTTGGTACAGAAAGTGTTGTGAAAGTAAAAACTGATGAAGCTGGAAGAATGGATACCGATGAACTTTTATCAGCGATCGCAGAAGAGAAACAAAAGGGGCGAATACCAATTATGCTGGTTGCGACCGCAGGAACAACAATTAATGGGGTATTTGATAATATAAATGATTTACAGAAAATAGCTGATGAAAATCAAATGTGGTTTCATGTGGATGCCTGTTATGGAGGTTCTCTGCTTTTTTCTACTGAACACAGGAAATATCTGGAAGGTATTGAAAAAGCCGATTCTGTCGCCTGGGATCTGCATAAGATGCTTGGCATTCCTCTTCTTTGTGCTTCTTTGATTACAAAAGAAAAAACAGCTCTTTTAGATTCATTTTCAATTAAAGCTTCTTATCTTTTTCATAATGAACTTGATGAATATGATTTGGGAAATAAGGCCTTACAATGTGGTAGAAGGGTTGATACTTTGAAGCTTTGGCTTACCTGGAAGTTTGAAGGTAAACAAGGATTAAGTAACAGGGTCGAGCACATGTTAAAAAACGCAAGACTATTTGCGGAGATGGTAAAAGAAAATAAAAATTTAAAATTATTTAGTGAACCGGAAGCGGCCATAGTGTGCTTTCAGTACAGACCAGAAGGCTTTACAAATGCCAAAATAAATGAATTAAATAAAAATATCAGAACAAAAATATTTTTAGAGGGAAAAATTATTTTTAATTATTCTGAAATTAAAGGCCAGACAGTTTTAAGATGTGTGATATCTAATCCTGATATTACTGAAGAACAGCTTGAACAGATTATTGTTTCTGTAGTCAAGACTGGAAATATTCTTGCTGATAAAAATATTTAAGACTATGTCACTTGAAGAATTAAGAATAAAAAGAATTGGTGAGTCACTTTTACCATATCTTGGTAATTGTTCTGAACTGCTTGATATTGGGTGTGGAAATGCCCGTCTTGGTATTTATCTGACAGAAAAGCTTGATATTAAGTACCATGGTGTTGATATTGTTGAACAAAAACTGGCTGACAACCATATTTTATTTACCAAAAGTGATTTACCTTATCCTTTTGCAGATAAATCTTTTGATGTGGTATTACTGATACTCACTCTGCATCATTTTGAAGTACCGGAAGCCGGTTTTGCTGAAGCTATAAGGCTGGCAAAGAAAAAAATTCTTTTACTTGAGGATGTTCCCAGAAATCAGCTTGAGATGCTTTGTATGAAAATTGTTGATTTTACTGGTAATCGTCTGGTCTCAAAAGATATACCCTTACCTTATAATTTTTATAATGATAAAAAATGGAAAGAAATTTTTAAAAATAATAATCTAAAATTAAATGACCGGAGCAATGTTTTTCCTCTGCCATTTCCCCGGTTAAACCATTACCTGTATGAGGTACTGTTATGACCTGGCATAATTTACCTCCTTTTCTGTTATATCCGGCCTTATTACCTCATGTAATCGGACTCTGCTTTAAGCATCATGCTTCTATTTCCATTATTACCAAGAGTAACCCGGCTTTTCCCTACGGAGGTCTACCATTTGCTTCTAAAAAACAGATGTTTGATTTATTTGCCTCTAAAAAAGAGTTTTTACCTTATATTTTAATAAAAACTAATCAGGATTATCAAATAAAATTAAAAGAGGCAAAGGAGTTTATACATAAAATAAATTATCCTGTAATTGCCAAACCTGATACTTCACACCGGGGAATAGATGTAAACCTTATTCATAATGATGATGAGCTTGATAAACTATTTAACAAACAGAAATGGGATTATATATTACAGCAATACTGTGATTATGATTATGAATTTGGCATATTTTATTGTAGATTGCCTAATGAACCCAAAGGAAAAATTATTTCCTTATCCAGTAAAACTATTCCGGTAATAACCGGTAATGGAAAGGATAACCTTAAATCATTAATCTTAAACAGTGATATTGATAATAAAAATCCTTTACTGAAAAGGTTTTCAGATAAGCTGGAAATAGTTTTAAAAGATAATGAAAGATTTAAAACTCTTGTCTGTGCCAGCCATGCCCAGGGAGCAATATTCAGGGATGCAAAAGAATATCTTACAGAAGAATTAATTAATAAAACTGATGAAATATGTAATATTAATGGTTTTTATTTTGGCAGACTTGATGTACGGGCAGAGAACATTATCGAACTACAAAAAGGAAATTACAAAATTATAGAAGTAAATGGTGCAACGTCCGAGTTTATTCATATTTATGATCAAAAATATTCTTTAAAAGATGGGATAGCAGATCTTAAAACTCAATGGAATATTTTATTTGAAGTATCAGTACAAAACAGAAAAACTAAAGCAAATGAAATGACAATATATCAATTTTTTAAGGAATATGTAAATTTCTTTTTATTAACTAAAAAAGTAACGGGTAAATTATGGTAGAGTATTTATTTTTATTAATAATACCTCGAAGCTCTGCTTCGGGTTTAACAAAATAAAATTTTGTTTCCAAAGCTTTGCTTTGGTGTTAATACAAACAGGGG
>CAYRDV010000483.1:0-4256 GCA_964422885.1 uncultured Candidatus Sericytochromatia bacterium | reverse complement strand
TAAAAACCCCGCACCCCGGACTAGAAGTCCGAGGAATTCTGTTGATTAAAGTAAAGAAAAGATTATATTCTGTGTAAATAAATTTTATGAAACTTAACTTTTTAAGTAAAAAAATATCTGGGTTACTAATAACCGCTATTACAAGCACACTAATAATTTCGTGCACATCAAGCATCTCTTTGAATGAAATACCATTTAATACAGAAGCTATTGATACTGAAACAAAGAATCAGCTGGTTTATGTCAACTATAAAGAATCCACCAAAAACAAAAAGCCTGCTGCTGAAAATGCTATTTTCCAGGCAATAGTAACTAAACTTTTACCTGATGATAATGATGGTCTGAAACATCAGCTTTTTATGATCAGAATTACCAGCGAAAAATATCAAGGAGCAATAGTAAAGGTCGCCCATAATACTGGTGTTGCTCCTCAGGTTCCGGTTCAGATCGGCTCAATAGTTGAAATTAAAGGTGATTTTTTGGCAAATGAATCCCCAATGGTTTTACACTGAACTCATCATTCCAATAACCCAAATCATCCTAACGGATATATAAAATTAAACGGAAAAGTTTATCAATAACCCCCAATCGTCTTCTTAATATTTCTTAATATACTATAAAATATAAATATAAAGTTTATATAGGAGACAAATATATGGTTAAAAAAAGATATAGCCACTCTTCTGGTTTTAAAACAAAAATAATTGCTCTCTCATTATTGTTTGCATCAGTAATTGCAACAAGTGAAGGATGTGGGCTTACAAAGGCAGAAATAGCTGCAAGAGCAGCACAGGCCGCTATTAATGTTGGAGCAGCATATTTAATCCAGATTTCGCCTCAGCAGGAGGCCATGCTGGGTGAGCAAATGAAGCGGCAGGTACACCAGGAGTTTAAAGAATATACTACCAGCCCAAGCCTGGTAAGTTATATAAAAAGCGTAGGGGCAAATGTTGCCGCTATTGCATCAAGGAGAAATGAGCTAAATTACCAGTTTTATGTTCTTGACAGTCCGGTTATAAATGCCTTTACAATTCCAGGAGGGTCCGTATTTATAACAACAGAAGCTCTTAAATATATAAAAAATGAAGCTCAGTTAGCTGGGGTATTTGCTCATGAAATAGGCCATAATGAAAGAAAGCATACTATAGATACAATCAGAAGAGTACTGGCTGCACAGGGACTGGCAGAAGGAGCCATTTCCCAAAATGACCCGGCTCTGATCCGACTTGTGGCAAGCTTAACCCTAAACCTTATTTTAAATGGTTTTAGCAGAAATCAGGAAAGAGAGTCAGATCAGACAGGAACTCTTCTGGTAACAAAATTGAATTATGACCCATTAGCTCTTGCTGGGTTTTTGGAAACTCTAACCAGCACATATGGGAATGACCCTTCAAGACTGGTTCGTCTATTTCAGACCCACCCAGGTTCACAGGAAAGAGTTAAGGATATAAAAGCATATATTACAAAAAACGCTCTGAAAGTTACAAATCCAGTAGTAAATGAATCAACATATAGAAAATATGCTTCTGTATTGCCACCTAAAGTTGATATAAGAAAAACACAGGGATAAAAAAGAGTTCCCGGTCGGGAACTCTTTTTTATTCTTCTTTTGCTATTTTAGATTTTTTGGATTTAAGCAAATTAGGCAGGAAAGATAAGGCGATTAACAGACCTGCTGCTATCAGTAACTTTGTAAAAGCTTCTGCCTTTTTTGAAGGATCAATTAGTATAGCATCAGAAAAGAATGTATAGATAAAAGTACCAGGAAACATTCCAATCAGTGAGCCAAGAACATAATCCTTATATTTAATTTTTGAAAAGCCTGAAGCATAATTAAGCATATTAAAAGGAACAACCGGAATTAATCTTAATCTTAGGATTGTAAGAAATCCGCTTTGTTCGATTTTATCATCAATTGTTTTTAATTTGCCTTTGGCTAATTTTTCTACAATATCACGTCCCAGATATCTTCCGATAAGAAAAGCCAAGCTTGCTCCAATATTTGAGGCAATTACATTGAGAATCGTTCCTTTAACAGTACCAAAAATTATTCCTCCAGCGGCTGTTAAGATCAACCCTGAAAATGAAATTACTACTCCTAGCACATACAAAGCAATAAATGCCAAAGGGAACCACCAGTTAGAAGAAAGCTCATGTAATTTTTCTCTTGAATTTTTTAAGGTTTCAATATTGGCATATTGTGAAAGAGGAGTATATTTAACAAGAACGAAGAAAAAGATAATAATCGCAATAAAAATTCCTAGTTTTAGAGCCGGATTTTTCTTTGGTTTGGTTTCAACTGAAAGCTCTTCCTGATTTTCTGCCATATTTTAGTTACCTTTTTTAAAATAGTTAGGAGTAAAGAAAAGACTACATTTTTTATTAAACAATGTTGTCTATCCAACTTATGATCTTAATTTTAATTTATCCAGAATAAATATTACTGTGATATATCATGCAAAAGAAGAACTTTGACAGGCAAAGAAATAACGATATTATTATTTTATGCTATAAAACCAGAGTACAAAAATTTCCGATTGAAAATTTGTATTAAAAAATTAAGGAATCAAAGATGACAGAAAGAAAAAGAATAGAAAGCATTTGTGTATTTTGTGGCTCAAGTTCTGGTAATTCTGAGATATATACACAGGAAGCAGAAAAACTGGGTAAGTTATTTGCCAAAAATAAAATAAAACTGGTTTATGGTGGTTCCAATGTTGGCTTAATGGGAGTAGTGGCTGACTCAGTGCTAAAAAACGGTGGAGAGGTCATAGGAGTACTACCAAGATTCCTTTCTGATAAAGAAATTGCCCATTTAGCTCTTACTGAGCTAATTTTGGTAGATACAATGCATCAAAGAAAAAACACAATGGCAGAGCTTTCTGATGCATTTATTGCATTACCTGGAGGTTTTGGGACACTTGAAGAACTTTTTGAAGTAACTACCTGGCATCAGTTAGGTTTACACAGCAAGCCAATCGGAATTTTAAATCTAAATGGTTTTTATGATTCATTATTTTCGCTGATTGAAAATATGGCTAGCAATGGCTTTTTGAAGGAAGAAACAAAAGGTATTATTTTAGTTTCTGAAGCTCAGGATAAATTACTGGAGAAATTACAAAATTATAAAAGAACAATATCAGAAAAATGGTTTGATGAATCTAAAACCTGATTTTTAAACAGTTTGTAAAATATTTTTTTCACTCACATTTTCTTTTAAAAACTGGTTTATATAAATAATTGCATTCTCAAGATCATCATGCAAAATGAAATTATAATTATTATCTGAATCTTTAAAAGGGAAATTATTTAAATTTTTTGAAAATTCCAGGATGCTTTTTTCAGCCATTTTAATATCTCCAATCATTCCCCAACCTGTTTTTACAAGCATATTGGCATTTAATTCCTGTTCATACTGGGCAACTTCAGGAAAAACCAAGGCTGGTTTCTTCAAGTGCAGACATTCAGATATTAACTGATGACCCGCTGATGCTATTACTCCTTTACAGGATATAAGAGAAGAGATAAAATCTTTTTCATTGTCAGGAAAACACCTGAATTTAACATTATCTATTTTGCTTAAAATGGGTTTTAACTGCTCTCCCAGTGAGTTTTTTAAGTAAACCAAAATAAAATCTTCATTTTTTACAGCAGCATTTTTAATTTCATCTCTGAGAATAGGGCCAATATCACCCTGATAAAACGAAGAAATTAAAATATTATTGTTATTAAGGTCTGGCATCATGAAATAAGCAACAACTTTTGCAAATATCCAACTCAGGCGAAAAGACTTTATTTTTAAAATTATTCCAGGATGGTTTATGTATAAAACTGGTATACCAGCTAAACTTGCTGCTTTTGCCAGGTATGGTTCATAATCTGAAATTATAGCATCAATCTTTAATTTAATTAACAATTCTGATAATTCCTGAACAATTTTGTTACTTTGAAGTAACTTTTGCAAGCTGCTTTTTATTGTAGGAATAGTCTGTACTTTATTATTTTTCTTTACCAGATCCAGTAAAGGAACTGGATAGATTGCTCCATCAGGATAAACTGTGCGAAAAAAGTCATGCACTTTATCAGGACACCAAAAGAATAATTCATGGTGCTGTTTCAAATATTTTGCTATAGCTCCAATTCTGGCTGCATGCCCAAAACCTTCACCACAAAAAGAAATTGCAATATTCATAAAATATTAATCTGAAATTACAAATAACTCCCCACCTTGTGGGGCCCCTGTTTGTATTACCACC
>CAYRDV010000482.1:0-4263 GCA_964422885.1 uncultured Candidatus Sericytochromatia bacterium | reverse complement strand
TTGTCAGTAAAGTCCTGGGAAAGCATATTGCCTGTAAACCCAGCAGTATGGAAAATATTCACAAATCTCTTGCTGAAATGCTAAAAAATAAATTAAATAATAAAAATACTGTGGTTATCGGTTTTGCAGAAACAGCCACAGGAATCGGTAACGGGGTTTACTGTAAGCTAAATCACCCATCTTCATTCTACATTCATACAACCAGATATCAGCTTTCAGAACCGGTCTTATTAAATTTTCAGGAAGAACATTGTCATGCTCCTTCGCATATTCTTTATGACGTTAAGAATAAGAATCTAAAACGTATTTTTAAAAATGCAGAAAATATAGTATTGATAGATGATGAAATTACAACTGGTAAAACCATTAAAAATATAATTTCTGCCCTGAAAGAAAAATTACCCTGGGTGAAAAATTACTTCGCAGTTTCCATTTTAAACTGGATGGATGATTTTCCGAAAGAAATAGAATTTATTAGTCTCTATAAAGGAAATTTTACTTTTGATAGTAAGTCTTATGAAGTTGAAAACCCTGCTGTATCAGTTACTGAAAACAGAAATAGCCTAGATAATATTATCCCTTATAATTTTGGCAGGTTTGGTATACAGGAATATGTACCCGACTTTGAAAAATATGTAAATCTCAATGATTTAAAAAATAAAAAAGTTCTTGTATTGGGAACAGGAGAATTCATGCATCAGTCATATCTTCTGGCAAAATATCTGGAAGATAACCATATTGATGTTTATCTTCAGTCTACAACCCGTTCACCAATTAGTACAGGTGCAGATATAAAATCTAAAATCTCTTTTAAAGATAATTACAGCGAAAATATCGATAATTTTCTATATAATGTTATTGATAAAAATTACGATAAAATTATAATCTGCTATGAAACTGTCTTTATTCCCGAAAATCATCACCTTAAAGCCATACTTCAGGAATATTTTAAAGAAGTTGATGAATTATTTTTTAAAACAGGTGACGAATAATTTTATGTTTCACGGAAGCTATCTTAAAGAAGATGTAACCTTTCTTTTAAAACCAGTTGAACTTGAAGACACAGATTTAACAGAAAAAGAATTTTTGATACAATCTGGTAAAAAACATTACAGTGAAATGGTTTCAGCCGAATATATACCATCTTTGGAATATCTGGATGTTTTTTATCAGGCAATGGCTCTGAATAAAGTAAAAATGGCAAATAATATTATTTCACTGGCAAAATTAATTTCTGAGAAAAAAAAACCTGTACTTATTTCGCTTGCCAGAGCTGGAACACCTGTAGGTGTTCTTTTAAAAAGAGCTTTACAGGATATTTTCGGTAAAGAATCAATACATTATTCCATATCAATAATCAGAGATAAAGGAATAGACGAAAATGCCCTTAAATATATATTAAAGTATCATCAACAGGAAGAGATTGTTTTTATTGATGGCTGGACAGGAAAAGGAGTAATTACCAACGAATTAAGGAAGTCAATTGAACTTTTTAATCAAAAGTATAATACTAAAATACCGCCAATTATTCATGTTTTATCAGATCTCTCCGGAAAAGCTGATATTTCAGTAACTTATGAGGATTATTTAATTCCTTCGGCCGTTTTAAACTCTACAATTTCCGGTCTTATCAGTAGAACTATATTAAATAAACTTTTAATAGGCCCTGATGATTTTCATGGTTGTAAATACTATAAAAACCTGGCAGATAGTGACTTATCCAGGTGGTTTATTAATGAAATAATGGAAATTATTCATAAATTATCAATAGATAATATAGAAAAACCAGAATATAGTGAAAGCAAAAAGGCCGAAATGCAAAAAATAAGTCATAGATTTATTACTGAGACAATGAGCATATATAATGTAAAAAATATAAATTATATAAAACCAGGAATAGGTGAAACTACGAGAGTATTACTTAGGCGTGTTCCAGACCGTATACTGATAAATGATGTTCGGAGCAAAGAAGTTGAGCATCTTTTGGTTTTGGCAAAAGAAAAAAAAGTATTAATAGAGCAGATTGAGAATATGCCTTATAAGGCAGTTGGTATAATCTCGGGCTTAGAGAGGTAAAAATGGAATATTTAAAACTTGGAGCATCATTATATGTTCCTGCAACCCATAAGGAGTTAATTAATATCGCAAAAGGTCTAAAGTATCCTGGTCTGAAATCTCTGATTATCGATACTGAAGATTCAATAACTACAGATGATTTACCTTTTGCTTATGAAAATATTGGTAAACTTTTGCAGGAATTGAGTAATTCCCCCTTAGAAGGGGGAGCAAGGGGGATGTTATTCGACTCTCCGCTCAGGCCAATGGTCTTTATCAGAGTGAGAAATACAAAAGAATATCAACGCTTATCAGATTTTGAGAATATAAAAAATATTGATGGTTTTGTCCTGCCAAAATTTACTCTGGAAAATATGGAAGATTATCTGAAAGTAAATTTGCCAAATAAATATATCATGCCAATCCTGGAAAAAGATATTTTTAATCCTGGTAATATAGAAAAAATTAGGGATTTTTTATTACCTCATAAAGAAAGGGTATTATCCGTCAGGGTTGGTGCTACCGATTTACTTAGCAGTCTTGGCCTGAGAAGAGATTGTCAGACCTGTATTTATGAAATAGGAATTATGAACCAAATCATCACTAATATAGTAATTGCCTTTAAACCCTTTGGTTTTAATATTACCGGCCCGGTCTGGGAAAGTTTTGATGAAGAATCCAGAGAGAAACTGCAAAATGAAGTAAAACTTGATTTATTAAATGGTCTTTTTGGAAAAAGTATCATCCACCCCTGGCAAATTGATGTTGTAGAAGAAATGTATAAGGTGAAAAAAGAAGATTATGAAACTGCTCAAAAAATTTTGGAACCTTATAGTCCAGCAGTTTTTAAGCTTTATAACCGAATGAATGAAAAAGCCACCCATTCAAGCTGGGCAAAAAATATTGTGGAAATGGCTAAAATTTATGGTATCAGGGAATACTAGGCTTTGAGCAATATATTATTTTTTATTGATCTTGATGATACAATTTTTCAGACTAAGAGGAAAAATCTGGAAGGGATAATCCCTGCTACTTTTCCACTTAACCCTGAAAATATTTCATATATGACAACCTCACAAAAAGTATTTATTGATACTTTTTTAAAAATGGAAAATGCCCGGATTATACCAGTTACAGCAAGAGATAGAGAGCAATATAACCGTACTTTTCTTAGTAAAGAACCAAGAGTAAAAGATGTTGCAATGTACTTTTCTGCAGTTATTACAGAAAATGGAGAGATTGATCAGAAATGGGAAAATCATATAAAAAGCTCATATAAAAAACTTAAATTTCCTTTGGATAAAATGTGGAGCCTGATAAATAAAAATATTAGTCATGATATCTTCAAAATGGCTTTAGTTGAGAATTTTTATATAGTTATAAAAAACAGACTAAAAGGTTCAGAAAATTATATTGCCCAAAATGAGGGCTTACTTCCAGTACTGAGGAATTTTCTGGAAGATGAGTATTTTATTCATTATAACGATAATAATATTGCTCTAATTCCTCATTTTATTGATAAAAGATTTGCTGTGGAATATTTTGTGGATAAGTATAAGCCAGAGTTAACCATTGGGGCAGGGGACAGCCTTACAGATTTAAATTTTATGCAATCCTGCGATTTTAAAATTATTCCCAAACATTCTCAGATAGCAAAATCGCTTTTAAATAAGAACCACTTATCGCTCTTCCCTTTGCCAGAGACACTTATTTCTAAAAGGAGTTAAAAGAATGCATAAAATCTGGTTCAATCATTGGTTTAGTACAGCTTATCATTTTATTGATTTAATTAAAAATAACCCTGAAAACAGAGAATTTAAAATTTATGGAACAAATAATAACCCAAACTCAGTTTTGCTTACATTATGTGATTATTCCGAGATTGAGCCACAGTTAGAACTTGATGATTATATAAGTTATTGCCTTGATTTTTGCAAAAAGCATGATATTGAGATATTCATACCAGGCTATAAAAGTTTAAACCTTATTTCAAAAGCCTATAAGCAATTTACTGAATTAGGTGTAAAAGTTCTGGTAAGTGATAATACAGATTTACTTGAGTTAATCAGCGATAAGGCGAAAACATATGAATCCTTTAAAATGAATAACATTATGGAGATACCGGATTATTATATAGTTAACTCTGCTCAGCAGTTCAAAGCGGCTTATGAGGGGTTAACTGAAATGGGGCATGATGTTTGCTTTAAA
>CAYRDV010000481.1:0-4311 GCA_964422885.1 uncultured Candidatus Sericytochromatia bacterium | reverse complement strand
GGTCAGCTTTTCAGAAATGGCTGAAAAAATCCGGGCAGCTCTTTAATTTATGCGATATGAATTTAATCATCCTGGAAAAGTTTTGTAATTATCTGCCTAAAATTTCCTGGTCAAGTTCATCTATCCAGCTCATTGAAATTACTTTGCTTGAAGTAAGAAAATTCCTCTTTCTGAAAACTTTAATGTCAGGATGTTATCTTTGGGGAAGAAATTTATTCATACAAGATTATTGTTTTTCAGTTTCATTACGTGATTTCCAGACCATAAGAAACCATTTCTTTAAAGATTATTCTGAATTTGTTTGTTTCGAATTATTTACTCTTGGTCTGAAAAAATTTGATTTTCCGGGCAGGGATATTATTTTTAAAGATGAGAGGGCATATATAGTTTCAGGTAGTCGGGTACTTTTGACCTGGCCCCTGATTGTCAGTAAAAATCTTCTGAAACTATTAAGAATAAGGAATATTCTTGCTGATGATAAAATTTTCTGTTCAATGAATGAAAAAGCCCTGAGAAAGAAAATCTCTCAAATTTGCTGGGAAAATAACATTCCATTATTTGCTACAGACCTTATGCAGGGCTTCCCTAAAAGGTTCATGAAAACTTTGGATAAAGAAAAATCGGTTGATTCTCTGGCTTTTCTGGATTTCTCTTACCAGAAACTGATTGAAAATACGGAAGATAATTTTAGGCTGGTTCATATCAAGCCCTTATATGAACTATATGCGGAATGTAACTTAAAATCAAAAAAAGTCGGCTATGCCTGGAGCAAAATTGAGGATAAACAATATATCACAAACCAGATTAATGCTTTGAAAAAAGCTGGTTGTAAACGTCTGATTATTGAATTCACAGGCAATTATGAGGCTTTAAGGCCAAAATTGGAAAAGCTTTTAGGCTCTCTTAAATACGGTGATACCCTTGTGATCTGTAAAATGATTTCTTTGGGATTAACATTTGAGTAAGCTATAGCAAAGATTCAGGAATTAATCAGCAAGGGTATCAGCTTTGAGAGCATTTTTGATTGTTATGGAGTAGATTTAAATGATAAACATAATATTATATTTAGTATTTGTTCCAATGTTATTCTCTGTGAAACTAATTTAAAGGAATATTTGATACCTTACGACAAAGTAAATGAACAATTTAATACAAAATGACAAGGCAAATGAACATTAACGACAAACCAAATGAGCATTTTGAAAAATTGGTACTCCATTTTATCCAGCTTTCAGGCGACGCTTACGACAAGGCAAATGAAAAGTGACACCAATTTCCCAAATCACCCTCTTAACATAACTACTATATTACAGCAATAATTCTACTATTAGTATTGTTAATTTTTGAAGAAACTTTTGATAATACAATTTGGACACAGCTTGTGTCCAAATTACCTTGGGGACACACAAACCTTATTTTTGCTAAGACAAAAGTACCAGAACAAAGAACCTTTTACCTTCAAAAATGTGCAGAAAGAGGTTGGAGTAGAGGTGTTTTAGAAGAAGAAATCCGTTTTGATTCTTACACAAAACATCAGAATTTCCAAAGTAACTTCCCAAAAACCATTAATGAAACACATCTTGCAGAATATAGACTGGAATTTAAAGATGAGTATGATTTGTCTTTTTTGTTACTGGATGAGACTCATTCAGAAAGACAACTTGAAAATGCCATTGTAGATAATATTGTCAAAACTCTAGGTCAGTTAGGTTCAGACTTCGCCTTTATGGGTCAGCAATTCCGTCTGGAACTTGATGAAAAGGAATATTTTATTGACTTACTTTTTTTTCACCGAAGATTAAGATGTATGATTGCAATAGAACTTAAAACGACAGAGTTTAAACCTGAACATAGCCAGCAACTTAACTGGTACTTGCATTTATTGGATAAAACAGTAAAGTATTCTGAAGATAAGCCAAGTATAGGAATTCTATTATGCAAAAGTAAAAGTAAAATAACAGTTGAATATGCTTTAGAATTGGTAAATCATCCAATGGGAATAGCAACTTATGCTTATTCTCAATTGCCGGAAGAAATTTCTAAATATTTACCAAATGAAGAAGAATTAACCAGAATTTTAACTGATGAAATTGAATAGTCTATTATGAAAGCAAAAAACTTAGCAAAAACTAAAATTTCTATAAAAAATAATTCTGAAGAAATAAAAAATGGATTCGATAAAGGGATCGATTTTGAAGATACCAGAAAACTTTTTAAAGGAAAAATAAAAGAATTGGTTGCAGATTTAAAAGAAGATTATAATATGCACAAAGTAAAAGCTCTCAGTAATGTTGTTATAGCTCTGATTAGCTTAATAAACGGAAGTAGGATTTCAGAAAGTATTGAAGCCGCCTTTAAATTTATTAATAACAAAAAACTTACAAAGGTAATTGTTCCAATAGCCAAAAGGAAAGACGGAGAACCTAGAGATATGATTTTACCTAAAGAAATTAACAAGGAAATTTTGGATTACATTGAAAAAATTATTACTGGAGCAGATCCTCTTAAGCTTCAGTCAAAAATACGAACCTATCTAACTGATAACTACGGTTTTAATACTCATAGCCTACGCTATGCCGCAATTAATCATCTAATCATGGTACAAAAGCAACCATTGAATGTTGTATCTAAACTGGTGGGTCATAAATCAATGAATATGCTTATTAACTATACCCAGAATAAAAAAGTCTCTTCAGCCCTCGAAAGCCTTAACACTGGTAAATTTTAAAGTAAAAATTCACCTTAAAATCTTTTGCTATTTCGGCAGTGGTGGCTCCCTGTTTATAAAGCTCTATAAGCTTTGATATTTTCTCATCTGTTAGTTTTCCTCGACAGGATATCATAATTCCCATGCAGTTAATTATATGAGTGAAGGGTGACGAGCGAATGGTAAGAAAAATAATTAATCTCTTTCTTTTCACTTTTCACCTCTCACTTTTTACTTTATTATGAGAAAATTAATTCATTGATATTTTATTTAATTTTTACCAAATGTCACCAACTAAGTTAACAGAATTACAAAATAAGGAAGCTATAAAGCTCTACGAAGAGGGACTTACCACCAGTAAGATTGCTGATATATTAGGCGTTGCTGGTTCGACAATAAAAAATATCTTACGAAGAAATAATATAAGAACCCGGACTTTATCAGAATATTTAAGAAAATTTACTCCTGAAAAAGAACTGGAAATTATCGGTCTTTATAACAATGGTAAAACAATGTCCTCGATTGCTAAACAGTTTAGTTCTTCTATAGCAACTATAGACCGTATATTTAAGGCTCATAAAATACCAAAACATAAACCAGGTATTTCCAGTAGAAAGATTTCACCTGACCAGGAACAGGAAGTAATTAAACTTTATTCAAAAGGTAAAACAATTAAATTTATAGCAAAAAAATATGAAGTAAATATAATGACAATTTCTAAGCTTTTAAAAAGGAATAATATTGAAATCAGATTGCTTATGAATCGCAAAATATTTGATACTCAGGAAAAAGAAATTATTGAGCTTTATAATAAATCATGGCCAACTTCTGAAATTGCCAAAAAATTTGATTTAGCAAATAGCTCCGTTATAAGGGTATTAAAAGAAAATGAACTTTATCATAGAATAAGGGGCTTGAAAAAGCCTAATCCTCCTATAATACCTGAAAAGGAATGTACCAGAATCATACTCCTTTATCAGCAAGGTTTATCTGTAACTAAATTAGCTGCAAAATATGGAGTAATGCCAGGTACAATCAAAAGAATTCTGGATTTAAACTATATAAAAATAAGGCAACCGGAATATTATAATAAAAAATTATTTGATAAAGATTCTCCTAAAATCCTCCTGCTTTATAAAAAAGGGATGCCTATTTCTCAGATAGCTAAAAAATTCCGGGTTAAATCCGGGGCCATAAAGAGAATATTAATTAAAAACAATGTAGAACTTCGTCCCCAGGGTTACTATCAAAAAAAGCTTACTGAAAAGGAAGATGCAGAAATAATTAAGCTTTATCAGCAGGGCATTACTAAAGAAAAAATAGCCGGACTGTTTTATATATCCACTCCTGCTATAACTGAAGCCTTAAAAAGAAATAATATTGAATCAAGAAAATATTCCCATTGTATAAAAGTAACTGAAGATATTGAAAAAGAGATTATCAGGCTTTACAAGGAAATGGGTTCAATTCACAAAGTCGGAAAGGCCCTGGCTCTTAGTCCATCTACTATTAGTATCAAATTACATAAAAATAATTTGTTGAAAAAAAATATTTAGTAATTTCTAAAAGATAACTTATCACAAAACAATATCTGTTAGGGCGAC
>CAYRDV010000480.1:0-4318 GCA_964422885.1 uncultured Candidatus Sericytochromatia bacterium | reverse complement strand
TCTTGCAAAAAATGAGAATGAATATAGCCATACTGAAATGTTTATATTTTATAATAGTATTTCATTTTATTTTAATAAAAAAATATTTATATTTGATATTTTATCTGGAAAGTTAATAAATTTAATTAGTTATTATCAAAATAGTAGAAGCTTAATAAAAAATGGGAAAATAGCCTATATTTCTTCAGAGAAAAATTTAGAGATTTTTGACTTATTTTCTGGAAAAGTTTTAACAATTTTAAAAAGTATTGACAATATTGATAATATTTACTTTGAATATGTTGATGAGAATTATTTAATTTATAAAAAAGGGTATTCATGCCCATTAACAGTACTTAATTTAAATATATCCAAAAGTTTTGAGTTACCTGATTTTAGTTTTAAATTAATAAGTAGTGACAGAATAATACTCCACTCTTATAATCAAGGTTATTTTATTTATGATTTAAACACAGGAAAACTGGTAAATAAATTTAAAACAGAGCTTTCTATGTATAATGGCTTATTCACCTATAATGGAAAGCTAATTATTAACGATAATGTTATTAAAGTAAGAGATTTAAATGATGGAAAGCCTATACTTAATATTAGTGGTAGTGAAGGATGTATGGTTATTGGCTTTGAAAAAGATAAATTAATAACAAACCAAATATTTGATAACTGTATAAAAATATGGAACTTAAATACCGGGAAATTACTTGTTACTTTATATAATTTTTTTAATGCTACTTTTTGGATTACACCAGAAGGATACTATACTGGAACAGGAACCTATCAGGATTATCTTTATTTTTCAAAAGACAAGGATATTATGGGCATTGATACGTTTAAAGAAAAATTCAATAATCAGGAAATTGTTATAAAAGCTCTAAACGGAGAATCTCTTGAAAATTATCCAAAATTGAATTATATAAGCAATTAAAAAATGAAGCTTGGGTAATTATTTTCTTGGATTGACCTTTGGAAAAATCCGTGATCAATAAGCGGTTTGTAATCAACTGGGAATACTCAAACTAATGAAAAAAGAAAATTTTTTGATTAAAAGAATATGCTCATTACCAATTGTTTGAGTATTCCCTCTTTGGTCAATCTCTTAAAGTCCCCTCTCGATGCCAGAGAGGGGATTTAGGGGAGAGTTAGAAAAACCTACGCTATAGTTACATCTTTACACAGATAAACATCTTGGATTGCATTTAAAAGAGAAATACCTTCTTTTAATGGTCTTTGAAAAGCTTTTCTACCTGAGATTAAGCCCATACCACCGGCTCTTTTATTTACAACAGCTGTTTTTACTGCTTCAGCCATATCAGTTTCACCTGATGAAGCTCCACCAGAATTGATTAAGCCTATTCTTCCCATATAGCAGTTTGCTACCTGATATCTTGTAAGATCAATCGGATTATCTGTGGTTAATTTTTCATATACAGATTTATGTGTTTTACCAAATTTCAGGGCATTATAACCGCCATTATTTTCTGGTAACTTTTGCTTGATAATATCAGCTTCAATTGTTACACCAAGGTGATTGGCCTGACTGCTAAGGTCTGAAGACACATGGTAATCAACACCATCTTTATTGAAAGCTGAATTTCTTAAATAACACCATAAAATTGTCACCAGTCCTAATTTATGAGCATATTTAAAAGCTTCACTTATTTCCTGGATCTGTCTTCTGGATTCAGGTGTTCCAAAATATATAGTAGCTCCTACGGCAATTGCTCCCATATCAACAGCCTGCTCTACATCAGCAAAAAGTGTCTGATCAAAGGTGTTGGGGTAACTCAATAATTCATTATGATTTATTTTTACAATGAAAGGAATTTTATGAGCATATTTTCTGGAAACTACACCTAACCCACCAAGTGTTGATGCAACAGCATTACAACCACCTTCAATCGCAAGTTTTACAATATTTTCCGGATCAAAATACATTGGGTTTGGAGCAAAAGATGCACCTGCTGAATGCTCAATTCCCTGATCAACAGGAAGTATTGAAACATATCCTGTTCCTGCTAATCTTCCTGTGTTTAATATTGCCTGCATATTTCTTAATACTGGTGCCGGACGGTCAGAATTAATGAATATTCTATCTACAATATCTGAACCTGGTAAGTGTAAAGAATCAGCTGGTATTCCTTCACATTTATGGTCAAGAAGGGTTTTTGAATTTCCCAAAAGCTCTTCTATTTTTTCAATTCCAATTGTCATAACTGGTCTCCTTTTTATTTTTTATTAACTAAAACATCATTGTTTTAAATATGATTCCAAAGTTTGGTTAACATTCATGTTAATAATTATTTTAAATTATATATTTAGGTTAACATTATATTATGAAAAAAACAAGGCATGATTAAGTAACAAAAAGAATCTTAAAACAAAATTTGCCAACAAAAAAAGCCTCTACCCTTTTTAAAGTTGAGGCCTCAAAGATTAATCAAGAATTTGCAGAAAAATTTTTAATTATTGTAGGGATGCAATTCTCCTACAGCAGGTCTTTTCTTATTAAAAGTCCATATTGTTTCTAAATCAGGAGAATCCATGAAATCTTCATTTGTAATAATCTGCCAGCCTAATTTCTCTTTATGAGGATAAATTCTTGGTGGGTTGCTTAGCTGCATTATTGATTTATAAACCAGTTCTGTACAATAAAATCTCTCATCTGAATTAATCAGGAATAATGTATCATACCCTTTACCTACCTGTGATTCAGCATAGCTTCTGACTTTTGGTAAATCAGCTGTGTTAAGGTTCCTATACCTTAATACAACGAATTTATCCCTTGAAGCTCTGGTAAGATATTGGGTAAGAGTTTCTTTAACTACACCCAGCATTTTTTGCGGTCCTTTAACTTTTGAGGCCAGGGCATGAATTATCAAATCATTACCAAAATATACTATTGCATGGATAAATGAGTCATCATTTCCACATAAGATAAGATCTCCCGGCTTTAATATACTTTTTAACTTGGCAATTTCCTGTGGAGTAATACGTGGAGTACTATCAGAAATACCATGGGCATTAAATTTTGCTCTTACAGGGTAATCAGAAATAAGATAAGCTAATTTCTGTGCTACTTTACTTTTGTTGAGGATGTTAAAAAACACACCGCCTTTAGTGATAGGAGCACTACTATTTTTTAGTTTTGTACTTGGTAATACTACTTCAGCATCATCTGCATAATACTGCATAAATAATCTTTGACTTATTGCCTGTAATTCTTCTTTGTTTTCATTTATTATTTTTTGTGCTTCGGCATCATCATTTGCAAATGATTGTATTTGTTCAACATTCTGAATATCGCTAATTGCTGGTGTTGAAAGATCATTAGAACATGCTGAAAGCATAAAAATCAGTGAAGATAATAATGCAAGACTCTTTTTCATAAAACTAACCCTCTACTCTAAATAATTAATCTCTGTTTAGTTATTAAATAGACATTTTTAATGAAGATCTTGCCTCAAGTAATTTAAGAGTAAAATAAGTGTGGTTTAAGAATTAAATAAATTAAAAAAATTCACCATTGAATTAGTAATATTATTGAATGATAATTCACTTGTATATTTTAATTTGGAAAAGTTGATGATAAAAAAATTAAGTGTTCTGGTTCTTTTGAATACCTTTTTGTTTTCGGGGGTAAATTTAGCATATTCTGAAGTTGCGCCAGTAAAAAAAACACCTGAAACTGGATTTAAACAGACTATCTATGTTCCTGCTTATTCTTCAATATTCCATGGTGATAAACCATTCGAATTTGATCTGGCTATTACACTAAGTATTAGAAATACAAATTTAAAAAACCAAATTATTTTAAATCAGGTTGATTATTATGACACTAAGGGAAAATTGGCCAAAGTATTATTTTCCGGGCAGCGTAGAATCAATCCCCTGGAAACAGTTAATTTCATCATTAAAGAATCTGATCATACTGGTGGAACTGTAGTAAATTTTATTGTAAATTGGCAGGCCCCTAAAAAAGTAAATCAACCTTTAATTGAGTCTGTTATGATCGGTACAGGGAATCAGCAAGGTGTTTCATTTACTTCCAGAGGGGTAATTATTAATCCGGATAATTAATTCCAATAAAAAAATCCTTCTGTATTAAGAAGGATTTTTTTATTGATTAAAACTAATTATATTTGTGTAGCTGCCCTACTGGCGGTCTTTGCTTATTTAAAGTCCAGACAGTTTCAAAGTCAGGAGAATCCATAAAATCTTCATTTGTAACTATCTGCCATCCCATACCAACCTTATGAGAAAACATTCTTGGTGGATAGCTTAATTGCATTAAACCTTTATATATCACTTCTGTACAATAAAA
>CAYRDV010000479.1:0-4334 GCA_964422885.1 uncultured Candidatus Sericytochromatia bacterium | reverse complement strand
AGTACCAGGAAAAAATATCACCGATCCCAGTAAACCGCCAATGGATGATAACGGACATGGTACTCATACGGCTGGTATTGCTGCGGCTGCTGCAAATAACGGAATAGGAGGCAGTGGTGTTGCCGCAAATTGCTCAATAATGCCGATAAAAGTCCTTAGTTATGGTGGAGGCAGTGATGATACTATAGCTGCTGGAATTGTCTGGGCCGCAGATAACGGTGCAAATGTGATGAGTATGAGTCTTGGAATATATAGAAACAGCAAACCAATTGAAGATGCATTGCAGTATGCAATTGATAAAAATGTTACAATTGTTGCTTCTGCCGGAAATAATAACGGAGCCTATGATATTCATCTTCCATCAACCTATCCTGGTGTTATTGAAGTTTCTGCCACAGACTCAAAGGATGCAAAAGCCTCTTTTTCCAATTTTGGTAAAAAAATATCTGTTGCCGCTCCCGGAGTTGATGTCTTTTCTACTTTACCCACTTATCCAACTAAAAAACCGTTAAATTATGGCAGGTTAAGCGGTACTTCAATGGCTGCTCCTCATGCTGCTGGTCTTGCTGCTTTAATTTTAAGCCAGAAACCAGATTTAAAAACATCTGAGGTGACAAAAATAATGGAATCAACTGCAAGAGATCTTGGTGAAAAAGGATGGGATAAATTTTTTGGTAATGGTCGGATTGATGCCCAAAATGCTTTAACCAGCTTACAAGCTTTATAAAATGACTGATAGTTGTGCTCTATATATTTCCAAAAAAAATGTAGAACTTGTTTCTTTTTTGGCAAATTTTGATGACACTGCAAAAGTAAACTTTCTTACTTCTGAAAAAGCCAGTGAGTTGGAAAAAGTGGAAATTATCTGGAGCGATCTGAAGATTACTATTAACCGAATGGGAAGAACTGATTCCAGATTTAGTAATGAAATAGAAGGCTTATCCAATTATATTTTTCATCTTTCTGAACAAAAAATAAACCCTCGTACTTTTACTCTTTTGGAAATGGTTCAGCGGACAAATAATATTTTTGGTCTGGAAATTGAACCTTCCTTTGATCCTCAAAAAAGATGGATAAAGTTGATAACCGGACTTGCTGGACATCTTAAAGGATTAATTCTTCATGATTTTTGTATTTATGATCCAAATTTTAAATTATTTCTGGGGAAAAATGGCGAAATTAATATTGATTCCAGATTACCAGTTTTTGAATCTTCACTTATCAGAAAAAAGGCTATGGAAGACAAAATAAAAAAGCTGGATATTTGCCTTAATTTAATCCTTCCGCCAACTATTTCTGCTGAAGAAGTTATTTTAAAAGATTCTCAGGAAGTCGCCCAGAGAGCTTCTATTCTTGCTCTTGTTGCTTCAAGAGCTGCTGTTCCTAAAAGCGACCCGCTGATTAAAGTATTAAGAAAAGAAAAATTAATTAATTTTTTAACTGATGATGAAGTTACTTTTTTAGAAATCAAGAAGCCGGAAAAAGAAAAACTGATAAAATTTAGCTGGAGATTTGAATCGTGCTATGTATTGATGTGGGCTCTGGGATTTTTTGACAGTCTTAATTATCCTGATTCTATCTGTAATACAAAAGAATTGGTAAGTTTAATAAATACCAAAACAATTGCTGAAATTAATAAAAATCCCAAATTAAGAGCTGTAGAGCAGATACTTGATGAACTGGATTTTATGTACAGGCTGCACTGGGCTGTTAAAAATGATACAGAAAACCCAAATACAGCCAGGTTGATTCCTGAGGTTATTTATGAACGGCACTATGCCTTAAATTGGTTAATAAACTATATGAATAAGCCGTGGGATCAGGTACAAACTAATACTTAGTAATTTTGACGGATTTTTTTTAACAAATATTCCAGACCATTTAGTTTTATTTCGTACATTAACCCCAACATTTTACCAAGTTCTCCTTTTGGCAGTCCTTTTTGGTTATACCAGACAATATAATGTTCAGGTAAATCAATCAGTAAACAATCCTTATATTTTCCAAAAGGCATCCTAAAATTAACCATTTTGGTTAGAAATTCTTTATCACTTAACGGGGAATCCATAAAATTAAATTTTCTCCTGATATATTTAGTTTAATGTTATCACAAAGATAAAATTAATAACTCTTTCCAAAGTAATTTACCTTTAATATTAGTAAATAACCGTAAATAAGTAAAAAATAATCTCTATAGTCATAAATATTATGTTTTTCACAACAAGGGGCTTAAGCCCCTTGTTCAGGCAAAGCCTGATTGTGAAATTCTTTTTCTATTTAACTACAGTTATGTATTTATGATAAAATCAAAAAGGGTTACAAAAGGAATTTTTGATTTTTTAGTTTTAATAATGGATTGTTATTAATGACCCGATAATTATTTTTATTTATTAGGGCTAAAAGTTTAGGCTTATGGGTAATGAACCAATAAATTTTTATAAAATTTTAAATGTTTCTCCTAATGCTGACTCCAAAGAAGTTTTTGCTGCTTATGCTGCAATGACAAAAAAATACTCTGTTCCACCAGGTTCTCCAGACTCTGTTATTCAACGTGTAGAAAGTGAATTCCGTATTTATCAGAAAGCATTTGATGTATTAAATAATACTGAAGAACGAAAAAAACATGATAATCAGCTTAAGCTTTATGATTTAAAAAAGCAGGAAGAAAAATTAGAACAGGAAATTAAAGAACAGGAACGTATTAAACAAGCAGAGGATGAAATTAAAAGAAAAATAGAGCAGGATAAAGAAAATGACTTACAAAATTACTCGCCAATCAAAAACGATCCCCGCCTAAAGGATACAATGTCCGGGTTTAGGTTCTCCCAATTAAAAGTAAATATGTATGAACAGGTTGACCCAGCTAAAAAGGAAGCAGAGCAAAAGGAAAAACAAAAAAGTAATGAACAGTTTGAAAAAGCAAAAAAGTATATTGAAATCGAGGATTATGATGCTGCAATTGGGGTTTTACGTGGTCTAACAGAAACTTATTATAAAGAGGCTGTATATCATAGTTATCTTGGTCTGGCTCTTTTGAAAAAGGGGTGGGATGGTTATGCTCAGGCTGAATTTAAAATAGCTTTAACTCATAATCCTAAGGAATCTGTTGCATTATATTATTATCAAAACTCTAATGCACAAATAATAAAGAAAACAGGCGCTCTTACCCAGCAAAAAGAGCCTGAAAAACATGAACATTCTGACTCTGATAGTTTATTTTCAAAAATAAAAGGGTTATTTGGTAAAAATAAATAACTCCCCACAAGGTGGGGCCCCTGTGAGTATTGACTCCAAAGCAAAGCTTTGGAAACAAAACAAAGTTTTGTTAAACCTCGATGCTGTGCATCGGGGTATTCTCATTACTGATAATTACCTAAATTTTTAACATCAATTATATTCATTTAAAAAGGGTTCTTTTTGGGGAATAAGCCTTATAATTCTATTAGTATGTTAATTAAAGGAGGAATTATGAGTACTGAAATTGAAAGATTTAAAGCTCTCCTTGATGAACACCATATTTGGCCAACAGAATACCTTTTTAAATTTGTTATATTGGCAGAACAGATTGAAGAATTAAAATATATTTTATTAGAAGAAGATTTATCTATTAAACCTTCAAAAAATGGTAAATATGTCAGCGTAAGTCTTGAAAAGGTATTTAATTCTAGTCATGAAGTCATTTTAATTTATGAAAAAGCCTGGACAATAAAAGGAATAATTTCTCTTTAAACTTTATGATAAAATGAACCAGTATTTGTAATTTTAATTGTTGAAGAACAACAAAGGCGAAATTAATGAATAAGTTATTATTAAATGTTATTGCAATGACACTCGCTTTTTCATTTGTGTCATGTGCCGCAGTAAAAAAAGAGGTACAAAAGGAAGAAATGTCAGTAGAAGAACAAAATTTAAATGAAGGTAAGGCCTTTTTAGCAGAAAATAAGAAAAAAGCTGGGGTTACAACAACTTCAAGTGGATTACAATATGAAGTGTTAACCCAGGGAAATGGCCCGAAACCAACAGCATCAGATTCAGTAAAAGTACATTATGAAGGAACTCTGATCAATGGAACTGTTTTTGATAGCTCATATAAAAGAGGCCAGTCTATCAGCTTTCCTTTAAACGGGGTTATCCGTGGCTGGACTGAAGGTGTCCAACTGATGAATGTTGGCAGCAAATTCCGTTTCTATATTCCATCAGATCTTGCTTATGGTGTTCGTGGTGCCGGGCGTGATATTGGACCAAACTCAACACTGATTTTTGATGTAGAACTTTTGGGTATTGAATAAAAATTAATATTGAAGGGGCGTTATATATAACACCTCTACGATTTA
>CAYRDV010000478.1:0-4373 GCA_964422885.1 uncultured Candidatus Sericytochromatia bacterium | reverse complement strand
AACCAGTGGTACATTATCTTCCATTCTAAAAGCACTGGTATTATCAATAATTACAGCACCACCTTTGACAATTTCAGGTGCTAATTCTTTGCTGACTGAGGCACCTGCTGAAGAAAGAACTATATCAAAACCCTCAAATGAAGTTGGAGTAGCAACCTCAACTTCATAATCCTTTCCCTGAAAATTTATTTTTTTACCAGATGTTCTTTCCGAAGCAGTAAGTTTTAAAGCTTCAATAGGAAAATTTCTTTGTTCAAGGATTCTTAACATTTCCTGGCCAACCATACCTGTTGCTCCAAGAATTGCCACTTTATATTTTTTCATAAAAATAGCCCTCAGAAAATTATTTCTAACATTATATTATTCATTATTACTATGTCAGAAATTTTTAGTAATAATAATTGAAGTTAACAAAATTTCATTTTGTTTTTTTGAATTGTCTCTAATGTTATAATTGATTTCATTAATGTAAAGTGTTAATTGTTACTTTTTTCTAAGGGTAACAATATTGTTTTCAAACGGTTCTAAGTATATTGAGGAAAGGCAAAAATGAAAATTTTAGTTTCTGTTTTTTTTAGTTTATCCATTATATTAGGCGCAGCTCAGTTAAATTTAGCTGAAGAAGAGCACCATGAAGAAAAGCATGAAAACAAAAAAGAAGAACATGGCAAGGAAGAAAAGGGAAAAAGTGGTGAGCACGGGGGAAAAGAAGGTGAGAAACCGAAAGAGCATAAAAAAGAAGGTGAAGAAATTGTCGGGCACACTGCTGGTGTAAATGGGGTTTTATATATTCCCGGAACTACCACTGTAGTAAGTTGCAGTACAGATAAAACAATAAGATTCTGGGATACTGTCAAAGGAAAAGAGTTACCAAAAAAATTTGAAGGCCACACGGGTGCAGTTACAGCTATGTCAATAAGCCATGATGGAAAAGTTTTAGCTACAGGTGGAAATGATTATAAAATAAAGATCTGGAGTCTGGCACTTTCAAAAGAAATGAGGACTCTTACAGGCCATTTTGGCACGATCAATTCATTGGCTGTTGACCCACATGGCATGTATCTGGTAAGTGGCGGAGACGATCATAAAATAAAAGTTTGGGATATGCGTTCAGGACTTACTCTTTATACAATATCAGAAAATTTAACCCGGATTTTCTCAGTAGCAATAAGCCCTAATGGTAAAATTTTTGCTTCTGGCGGAGAAGAAGGAAATATAAAAATATGGGATCTAGCTTCAGGAAGATTAATCAGAACTCTTACTGGTGGTCACCGATATTCTGTTCAATCACTAATTTTTACACCAAACGGGAAAAATATTGCCAGTAGTAGTTGGAGAGAAATTAAGGTTTGGGATATTTCAAGTGGTGGCATTACCAGGACTCTCACTGGCAATGAAGTTTCAGGATTGGCTTTTAATGCAAACGGTACAATTCTTGCCAGTGGTGGCGGCTATCTTCATAAATCAATCAAAATTTGGAACCTGAATTCAGGAAAATTACTCCATGAAATGGCTGGTCATGAAGGTGCTGTTTCAACAGTATCTTTCAGCAAGGATGGTAAGAGCCTGGTCAGTGGAAGTGATGATTTTACAGTAAAATTTTGGGATGTTCCCTCTGGAAAAGAAAAATTTGTTGAATAGTATTAATTTCTTATAATCTAACTACTTAAAATATTCGTTAAAATATTTAAAGGGGCTTTGATGATTAATTCATCCAGAGGGTTTAGTTTATGGATAGCAATTTAATTGAAAACATATTACATTATGCTTGGCCGCCTGTCATTTTACTTTCAATTCTCTGGACAATTCTAGCAGCCATTTTTTTATTTGTTAGATATCAGCTAAAAAAAGAAAATACAGAAAAAATGCCTGATTCTAAAATAAATGATTTAGAAAAAGAAAAATTTATTAAAGAAATTGATCAACTTGCTATTTATGTGTCAAAATTACAACGACCAGAAAATATAATTAAAGAATTCCGTAAAGAAGAACGGGAAAACGGTGACTAATTAGCTATTATCCCTATTTTTCAATTTTTCATTAGCAGATATGCAGCCGAAGCCATCATTTTTCTTGGAGTAAATCTTAATGAAAATGCAACTAATTGATTTAAAAAGCCTGGTATTTTACTTGGTATTCCTTTTAACATTGAATCAATACCAATTTTGGCTACCTGATAACTTTGCATCATAAATAATTTTTGATATAAAGTTCTCTGCTGACCAGAAACTTTTGATTTAGCTCAATGATAAAATCCTTAGGCAAATTATAATAAGTAAAGTGTATCAGCATAAACAAGGAAATTAAAATGTGGGTTATTAATGAAAAAGAAATTTTTGGCATTAATCAAAACCTGGAAATTCAAATAAAAAAAATTGGCGAAAATAATCTTGTAATCATTGATAATTTTTACCAAAATCCTGATGCGGTAAGAAATTTACTGGATAAGAGCCCTGCCACAACCTGGAAAAAACTGGTACATAATTATCCTGATGCCCGTCATAATATCATGATTGATTTAAGTAACATCAAAGAAGTAATTTGTAAAATAACTGAAAAAATTTATCAGGTAACTATTTTTGACGACCTACCATTAATGACAAATTTGTTTAAAGAACAGGGCTTTCCAGTAGGTTCAGCTTCAGCGCCTCATTTTGATCCAAATTATTTTGCTGCCATAATTTATTTAAATAAACCAGAAGAATGTCATGGAGGAACAGCTTTTTACCTAAATAAAAAAACAGGGAAAGAGTATTCAACAAATTCTGCAAAAGATTTTCCGGTTTTAAATAAATCAGACTTTATAAGTGAATCCAATGAGGATTGGGAATTACTTGATTATGTAGAAATGAAATATAATCGTTTTGTCCTTTATAGAGGAAATATCTTTCATGCTGCTCAAATAAAAAAAGAATGGTTTAAAGATTTTTACCGCATAGTTCAGGTGTTTTTTTTCTCAAAAGTATTACCTCATAATTCAGTTTTTGCAATTCCTAAAATGATCAAGTTTGAAATAAAGGAAAATCAACCGGAAGTTAATATTCAATTTGCATCTGGTCTTGTTTTGCCAGTTACCCAATCTTTTGGAAAATTTTTAAATATGATTAATGGTAAACAATCTTTTGGTGAAATTATTCAGGATTTTCCCGGATATTTTAATATAAATGACCACAGTTATTTTTCTTTTCATGAAAATCTCTTTGATTTTATTCAAAGAGGAGTTTTAAAGTTGGTAATAAAACCAAACCTGTAAAGGGGCTGTCCAAAAAGCCCTGGATTTGATCAATCAAATCCCTACAATATTGATTTAACGTAGGGGCTTGATTAATCAAGCCCTCTTTTTGGACTAAACAGCTTCACTACCCTGAGGTAATTCCTCTGTTTTTTTAAAAAATGCGTTTATTTTGAAGCTAATAAAAGCAACAACGCCACCACCAACAATATCATAAAAAATATGCTGTTTTGTACTGATTACAGACCAAAATATCAGAAATAGCCAGATTACACTTAAAACCTTAATAAATATTTTTTTGTCCTGAATGAGGTAATAACAAGCTATGATTGAATTTGCAATATGTAATGAAGGAAAGCAATTATATGTATCATCGTATTTCTTGATCAGCATCATCATCACATATGAGGCTGAATAACTATCAATATATGGAGCATAATCATGATAAGTTATTTTTGTAGGGAAAAAAATAAAAAACAATGATGCTATTGCTGAATTTGTAAGAATAATTTTGCAGCATTCCAGTGATTTTTCTTTTGTAGTAAAAGTAACTCCGGCAATCATAATAAAAAAGAAAGACATATAAATCCAGGGGGCAAGAAAATGTGGTTTAAAAAAAGTATCAATGTCAGTTAGATCAAGCTCTACCGGATAACCAACCGTTAATTTTTTGACTAAATAATATGAGCTGCCAACTATTAGTTGTGTAAAAAAATAATTTTTAAAATTTAAAAGACTTCTTTTATACATTACTTCCCTGAAAACTAATCCTCAATCTGCTTTAAAGTTAAAGCTTTAGCAGTTAATTTGAGATCAGATAATACTATGCTATTATATTTACCTGATTCTACCTTCCTGTCCATGAGGCTCATTATAACCTAAATATATATTCTAGTGTATTATGAAAATTAAATGAGAGCTATCCTAAAAAAGTTAAGTGAAATAATTTTTAAAAAAAAGAAATTATTTCTTACAACCTGGTTAATAATTTTAACTTTATCCCTTACTTTTTTATTTACTTTTAAGGAAGAAAGTATGGAGACTGAGCTTTCAGGTGCAAGAGGGACGGATGCAGATATTACAGCTCAAACTCTTGAATCACAGATTAAATTAAAAAGTGGAAATTCAGCAGCAATAGTAA
>CAYRDV010000477.1:0-4379 GCA_964422885.1 uncultured Candidatus Sericytochromatia bacterium | reverse complement strand
CAACTGTAGGAACGCTAACACCTTTCATTCCCTGACCGATTAATTTTAAATTTCCTATTGTTTTTAAGGTAGCTATACCACCACTAAGACCACTACCAATTATTCCACTAACTGAAGTGAATGAATCACCTACAGATAAAACTGTTCCAGGAGGAGGTGGTGGAGGTGGAGGAGTTCCGCCACCAATAGGAGGAGGTGGAGGTGGAGGTAACACTGGAGGAGGTGGAGGCGGTGGCTCTACCGGAGGAGGTGGCTCTACCGGCGGAAGTGTAGTAGGGGGAGGTGGTGGAGGTACTATAGGGGGTGGCGGAGGAGGTGGTGGAAGTGATGGGCCGATAGTTGTCATTTCTCTAATTTCCTTTCTTTACTTAAACTAAACTAAATTTTACATTTAATTAAATTTGTATTTAACTTATGTGTAATTTATAGATATTTATTTTATAACCTTGCTACTGCTAAGTTAAGGCTTGTTTAAATACAGAACAAGGTTTTACTAACTTTAGATTATAGCCACTTAACCTCTTAAGTATCAGATAAATATAGGTAAATCTTTGGTAAATTTTAGTGATTATTGCTGCTTTAGGCTTTTGAACAAAGGATTTATAACAGGAAACCAATGTCCCTGCCTATCTGAAAGTGAATATTGTGGGTTTAATTATAGCTAATCAATATGTTATAATAAAATCAATATTATGAACTTAATATATGAGTTTTTCAAATTTTGAACTATTAAATTTCTCTTTTGGGAAACGTTTTTCACTGAAAGTATGACTGTTGAAGGACGCTTTTTAAGGAAAAGGTTACAGGTTCTTGCTAAAAGAAAGTAAAAAAATGGATGGCCAGGAGGATACAGAAAGTATCCAGTTGCTTGAAGAGAGATTGAATAACAAAATAAGTGTTTTATATAAATATAAACAGGCACAGCTTACTTTAAAGATAGTTATTTTTACAGCAATATCCTGTATATTATTTGTTAGAAGTGGTAAAGGACATGATATTTATCTTTGGTTTTTAGGTATTTTTATGGCTCTTATTGCTCTTTCAGAATTTTTTGAACTTGAGGAGTTTAGATTTTATTCAAAAGATAATAAAAGTAAGAAAGTTTCTATAAATAATCAAGATAATAAATAGAGAAGTATAATTTAATTGATATAATATGGGCGATCCAATAAATTCTAAAAGCAGTATTTTTACCGGGATTGACGAAAAAACCACGGTGAAGTCTGGTTCTGCGCCTATGCCTTTAATCAAACAGGAACCAAAAGACTCTATAAATATCCCTGATTATGATAATAATCAGGATAAGGAAAAAGATGTAGAAGCCTTTAGGAGAGATATTTCAAAGGCTCTTAATACCCCAATTCAAAATGTTCAGATTATTAATAATGGCAGTAATCTTAGAGCAAAATTAAAAGACTCAGACAAAGAAGTTCAGATCAATTTTAAAGATAATGTTGATTTCAGCCGTATCGCCAAATTTTCTCTTGAAAGTAAGCCAATGGAACTGGTTAAGTTTGGTGATAATAATCAATTAAAAAAAATAAAAATAGCAAATTATGAAGATGGGTTAGGCCGTGATAGCGTAATTAATCTTTTTAAGGATGACGTATCAAGAGAAATGCGAACCTCAAAGAAATATCTGGAAATATTTGTCAAAGATAACCAGATTTATGCTCATAAAAAAGACTCTAAAGAAGATTTTTTAGTTGAATTTTCTGATGAAAATGACTTTAACCGTTTTTTGGATTATGCAAAAATGAGTGCATCAAAAAGGCTTGATGATTTTGGGGTAAAAAAGCATGATGCTACAGTAAGTATTGGTGGCAGCACAGGTTTCCCTGATCCAAAAGAAAAAGCAAGTCTTACCCAGTCAGTAACCTATAGTACTTTTGTTGGTGATTCAGGAAAACATAAAATAAAAGTTAATATGGACACTGATTTTGGCCTGGTTAATGTTCCCCAAATGAATAATCTGAGAAATATTTCCATTCAGTATGAAAATCCAGAGTTACCCTGGACAGACTCTTTTGGCATGATTCAATTGGGCTATAAAGACGGTAAAGTCAAATTTGATGGAAAACTTGATTATCTGGATATGGAAGCCGATAAATTCATGGATAAGTTAAAAGATAAGGATGCCGGGACAATTGCCATTGCAGCAGGAGCTGTAGTTCTTGTTGGAGCTGGTGTTTGGGGAGCATCCAGAATGTTGAAAGAGGAAAAATCGTTTGATATACCTCTAAAAGCAAAGTTATATAATCACGGAATTACTGAAGTCCGGGTTGTTGTTGAACCAAGTATAACCCTTGGAAATGGAAACTTTGATGTTGGTTTTTCAAAGGGCGGAGCTGAAGTAAAACACAATATTGCTTCGGGTACCAATGTCAGAGAAAAAGTTGAGTATGATGTAAAGAAAAAAGAAATCGAAACTGAAATAGAAATAAATTATGACAGGACTCATCTTAGGATTAATAATCTATATTCTATGGAAGATCCTGAACTGACAAAAACATTTATTTTTATTGGTAAATCACATACTGTGGCAGATGGCCTGAATATTAGTTATGGTTATGCCCAGGAACTTGACAGAAAATTTAAACCTTCTAATCAGAGTCTTAATCTTGGTGTTGATTATGAACCAGATGAGACCTGGAGATTTGGTCTTGGAGCGGGTGTATTACTGCCAAAACCAGATGAAAAACTTCGTTTTACAGCAAGTGGTAGAACTGCATACAGATTCTAGATATGTTTAAAGGTTTTGACCTTCCTCTTGATTATATTAGTATAAATAATGAATTAATTGAAGCTTTTTCCAAAAATATTAACCCGAAAATCTTGAAAATACCCGATTGGACTGAAGATATTTTTTTAATTGAAGAATCAGCCAAAGATATAGAATTTATTTTCCTGATAAATACAATTAACTTTTCCTATTGGCCTGATAAGGGAGAGAAAAAATGGGATTTTACTTTTAAAGACAAAAATTATACTGGCAGTTTTGCTCTTTTTGCTGCTTTAAAAAATGCGATATTAAATGATTTCCCTTTATTTGAGCCTTTTTATCTGAAAAATATTTCAATTGATGACCTAAAAATTATCCTTGCCGGGACCACTGAAATACCTATGTTTGATGAGCGTTTAAAAATATTAAGGGAAATTGGTAATAATTTGCTAGAAAATGAGATAAAAGATTTTACAACTATTCTGAAAAAAGCAGATAATTCTGCAATAAATTTAATATTATTACTGGACAAGCTTTTTCCTTCATTCAGAGATCGCTTTATTTATAAAGGCCAGCCCTGTGAATTTTATAAAAGAGCTCAGCTTATTTGTGCAATGCTTTTTGGGCGATACGGTGGTAAAAAATACGGAGAATTTGCTGATATTGAAAAACTTGTTATTTTTACTGATTACCGGGTTCCTCAAACAATAAGAAAGCTTGGTTTGGTAAACTATAATTCAGTATTAAGTAATAAAATTGAAAATGAAATATATATTGATTCAGGAAGCCCCGAAGAACTGGAAATAAGGATAAGCTCAATACAGGCCGCAGAAACCCTTAAAGAAAAAATTAATGCAAAATACCCTAATCTGGCTAATGCTCTTAACCTGGATTATTACTTCTGGAAGGAAGGTAAGAAAATTGCTGAACCTGATTACAAATTCCATAAAACCAGAACGATTTATTATTAATGAACCTTAAAGGGTAATTATAATCGGTAGATTTTTGGTTATTACCAGGGTATGCTCATACTGTGCTGTCAGGTAATTTTTTGGCGTTTTCAGGGTCCATCCGTCTTCAGCTTCTTTGACCATTTCTGCTCCGGTTGAAATAAAAGGTTCAATTGTTATTACCATCCCTTCTTCCAAAATCCTTTTATCTGTTGAATCATAATAGTTAGGGATAAATCTGGGTTCTTCATGCAGGCTTCTGCCTACTCCATGACTGCCAAGATTCCTGATCGTAGTATAACCATTGGCAATTGCTTCTTCTTCAATAGTTTTACCAATAATATTTAAATATCTTCCAGATTTAACATTTGATATGGCTTTTGAAAGTGTTCTTTGGGTTACTTCACATAAATTTTGTTTCTTTTTGGTAAAAGGGGGAACAATAAATGTCGCTCCTGAATCAGCAAAATAACTGTCAAGCTCTGCCGAAACATCAATATTAACCATATCACCTGCTTTAACTACCGCTGCTCCGGGTATTCCGTGAGCAACCTCATTATTTATGCTTATACAGGTATTACCGGGGAAATTATATAATAATATGGGAGCAGATCTGGCACCATGAAATTCCAGGTACTTACGCCCTATTTCATCAAGTTCCAGGGTGGTTATTCCCGGTTCAAGATTTTTTTTCATTTCTTTAATTG
>CAYRDV010000476.1:0-4382 GCA_964422885.1 uncultured Candidatus Sericytochromatia bacterium | reverse complement strand
ATATATTATTTATATGCTTTAAGTCTTTATGTACTTTATTCCAAACTATTTTTATATCAGGATGATGATTTTCTTTTTCAGCAATTTCAGCAACTTTATTTACAAATTTCATCGCTTCTAGGAAATCCTTAAATTCATATTGCTTCTCAATTTCTTTTTCCGAAACTTTCCAATCTGTAATTTCTTTTGATTTTAATGTATTTTCAATTTCCTCTTTTGTTAGTAATTTTGACATTTTTTCTCCTTCATAAAAATAATCAATGTTAAAAAAGCAACTTTCAGATAATATTATCTATCATCTAAAATAATTTTTGCAGACAAATTTCTCTAGCGGTGCTATTCTGATAATTTAAGTTAAAAAATTTTCAATTTTGAAAAAAATAAAATTATGGTAGTAATAAAACCAACAAAACCACCCAGACTGGTTGATTTCATCTTTGATATCTTTCAGAAAATAGGAAGCCGAACCGCTGGAAGTAGAGAAGAAAAACTTGCCGCAAGATACCTTAAATCTGTTTTAAATCAGTATACAGATGAAGTTACCATTGAAACTTTTAAATGCTGTCAGAGAAATGTTCAGCAAAATATTAATTTTTTATGTATTTGTTATTGCCTAGCTTTGATGGGATATTTAGTATCTGACTCAGTCACGTTTTTCATCACCATACTTGCTCTGATTGATTTTGGTTTACTTAGGTTTTTTGAAATTAATATTTTTGACATTTTAGCCGGAGCAAAATCTCAAAATGTAATTGCAAAATTAAAACCAAAAGGTGAAGTAAAAAGCCTGTTAATTTTTACCTCTCATCTCGATTCCCCTTATTTAATGAAAATTTATGAGCAACAATTCAGAGAGTATCACTTTATTTTAAAGAATACGTTTATTGGGTGTTTTATTCTACTTTTTTTAATTTCTTTGCTGCAAAAATTGATGTTAATACCTTCCTTAATTGATTATTTATATTTTTTATCATTTCTTTGCCTGGGTTTTATTGTTTATTACCAGCAAGCTATGATTACTTATCAGGTTTCTTTTGGAGCCAATTTTAATCTTTCAGGCACTTCTATTCTTGTTGGTCTAACAAAACATTTCTCGATAAACAGATTAAAAAATACTGAAGTCTGGTTCTGCACATTTGGCTCTCAGAGCACAGATTATACAGGAGCCAAAAAGTTTTTAGAAATTCATAGGGAGAGACTCAATGAAAATACCAGGATTATTAATATTGAGGCTGTTGCCGGGGGAGGACTGTATATTATAGATAAAGAACCGGAAACCAGCTTTGAATATGATTCCGGGTTAAATAATCTTTTTTTAGATTCAGCTAAGGAATTAAAAATTCCCCTTGATATTATTTCCCTAAAAGGTATAAGAACAAATGCAGGTACTTTTTTAAAGAAAAAAATCAAATGTACCAGTATAATAACATTAGATGATAAGGGTATACCACTCAGATATTTTTCAAAAGAGGATCTCCCTCAATATATTTCTGAGGAGCAGTTACAGGAATCATACAAAATTTGTATAAAAGTAACAGAGAAAATTGATGAAGGACCAAAGACCAAACAAACAAAAGCAAAAAAACAACCAAACCAATAATAAATCCCCTAAAGGGGCTCCTGTTAGTGTTAACAAAGAGAATGATCATAGGAAATCAAATGGTAGAAACTCCGCTCAAAAAGATTCTTTTAAACCGCTAAATAGGGATGGTCTAAATGCTGATAAACAATATGGCAGAAAAGAAAATGACAATAGAAATTTTGATAATAAAAAACAAAATGAGTTTGTAAGCAAACCTAATATGGTTAATAAAGATATTGAACCACAGGTATCTTTAAAAAATGATGATCTTATTTATGGAAGACATCCGGTAATGGAAGCATTAAAAAATGACACTCCGATTAATAAGCTTTGGATAGCTGAAGGTATGAGAGAAACAAGGGAAATAACTGATTTATTAAAAGAAAAAAATATCCCATTTAAAATAGTTGAAAGATCTAAACTTAATGAGCTTGTTGGTGATAATGTAAATCACCAGGGTGTTGTCGCTGGAATTGCCGGTAAAACTTTTACAGAGTTCGAGGAACTGCTAGAACTCTGTAAAACAAAAACTGTTTTTTTTGTATTACTTGATAAAGTTGAAGATCCCCATAACCTGGGTGCAATAATCAGAACAGCAGATGCTGCCGGTGTTGATGCCATTATTATTCCTAAGCACAGAGCTGTTGGTCTGACAGGTGTTGTTTCCAAAACTTCCGCTGGGGCACTTGAAAGAATGAGAGTATGTAGAGTAACCAATTTAGTTCAGGCTATTGAATCTCTGAAAGAAAATCAGGTTTGGGTCGTAGGAGTAGATATGGATGGAAAAGATATTTATTCCGATGCTAATCTAAAAGGGGCAATAGCACTTGTTATGGGTGGTGAAGGTCAGGGGGTAACCAAGCTGATAAAGGAAAGCTGTGATTTTATAGTTCGAATTCCGATGCAATCAAAAGCTAATTCATTAAATGTTTCTGTTGCTTCTGCAATTCTGGTTTACGAAATTTATAAACAGAGAGGCTTCAAAAGTTAGGAGTAAAAGGAGCTTTGGCTGAATACTGAACACATGAAATTTTTTTAATCAATAAATGTCCATGTGTCCGCACCATCAAACTTCTTTATTTTAACTGATTCCATGATTTTATAGTCTATCATTCTGCTATTTACAACCGTTTTTTGTTCATTACATTTTTCTGTTGTTTTATAATGGGTTGTACAGCCACAATTTGGGCAACTGTGAAATTCTATATACTTATCACCCCACATATAGATTGATGAAGGTTTTTCATTAAAATTAATTTCCACTACTTCTGAGCCATGAGCCCACAAAGCACCAAGTCTAAAACAAATTGAACAATTACAGTTTGTTACTGATTCTGGTAATTTGCTAATTTTAATTTCTATATTTCCACAATGGCATTTTCCGTTTATCATCTTTTATCTTTTTCTATTCAAAAAATATCTTAAAGTATTATAATTCAAACAGCTCAAGTTATTCTCTTTAAACAATCTGTTGAAGATATAAAAAAAGCTCAGGAATATATGAAAACTTAAACTTTATAAATGTATATTTTTTGTGAAAATATTCCAAAGACCAAAAGTACAGAATAACGAAGGTTTGTTTAAAAAGCTCAACACCGGGTATGAAGGAGAAAGGTTATTAGAAAAATAAAGCGGTTGTTTTGAAAAAGATATTATTGTCATTACTAAGCACAGCACTGATAACCTCCTGCTCTATCAATGCACAAACTCCTTTTATTCCAGAACAACCTATTCAACCAACTATTAATGTTCAGAAATCAGCAATCAACACCATCAAGATTGCCACATTTAATATCCAGGTCTTTGGCCAGAATAAGCTCAATGATTCTTCTTCAATGAAGATTATTACCAGTATTGTTAAACAGTTTGATGTTGTCGCAATACAAGAAGTCCGCAGTCTTGAGCAGAATGTAATGCCTATCTTTGTGAATATGCTTGGCAACCATCAATGGGCTTATCAGACATCCGAGCGTATTGGTAGAAGTGATTCAAAGGAACAGTATGCCTTTGTATATCGAAAAGACAGGGTAAAGAAAAATAATTGTTATCAAACTAAAGACCCAAAAGATCAGCTTCACCGAGAGCCATATGTATGTAGTTTTACTTCAGGTAATTTTAATTTTAGGCTGATCAACATCCATACTGACCCTCATGAGGTTGCACAAGAGGTTGATTTTCTTGATAATGTGTTCAAAACCGCTCAACAAATAGAAAAAGATACTATATTGATTGGTGATCTTAATGCCCAGCCAAAAGAGTTCGGTGAGCTAAGAACAAAACTGAGCCTTAAATGGATAGTTAATGATAACCAGACTACTAATGTCAGAGAAACCAGTGCATATGACAATATCATCTTCTCAGAATATACAAAAGAGTTCACCGGCAGGGGTGGCGTTTTTGACTTCCCAGCCAAATACAATTTATCCAGGAATAATGCTTTAAGAATATCTGATCATATGCCAGTATGGGGTGAGTTCAATACTAGCATGGCAACTGATGATTTATAGAATCTTTTACTAATTTCGCTTAATAATCACATTTCTATTATTACTAATAATAGCCTTACCGCCTGCTATTGCGAGAGAGCTATCAGGTAAAGTCCTGAAAAGCTATGACGGTGACAGGATTACTGTTCTGATTAACTATTGTAAATTTTACTTTCAAGAGTATAAAAAAACGAACGTTTCATTTTTATTTTACTAACTATTTTATAGGTTAAATATTATATGCTATAATTTCTAAAATTAGTATATTAAAAACATTTTTATATTTAATGGTCCATGAAAGTAATTGCTTATTC
>CAYRDV010000475.1:939-4388 GCA_964422885.1 uncultured Candidatus Sericytochromatia bacterium | reverse complement strand
CTGAATAATTTTAGCCAGATTATGAGCAAAATCTGGTATCAGATCATAATTAAAAGCATACTTGTAAGCATACCAGAAAGTTTTATCAAACCATTGCTGAAGACCAATACTGGCAGATAAATAATTTATATCATTAATAAAAAAGTTTTTATTATTACGGGCATAATTGGCAAATTCAGAGTTTAAGCAGTTAATAAAATTTGTTTTTCCATGGATATCAGAAAAATCAAGATTTCCCAGTGTCCGGTAATCAGGGAGTTCAAAATTATTCTGAATAATGGAACATTTAAAAGTCTCCTGAATTTTTTGCCAAATTGACTTAAATTTTTCAAGTTCCTCAGCTAAAAGTTGAGAAACAGTGTCTTCAGGCTCGTTTAATTTAGGGTAATTTATGATATTTAGATTTGTAGTATGAATATAAATTATCTCAGGTTCAAATTCCCGCAGTTTAGGATTTTCAAATATTATGTCCTCATAATATTTATTAAACTCCGACTCATAAAAAGAAGGCTTAATACCTTCCTTAAGCAAAAATAGTTCTAATATATCCTTTATTTCAGATGTAGTAGAACCACCAAGAATAGCAATCCTTTTTTCAATTAGTTCGTTTTTTTTTAGCAATTCCTTCTTTATTGCTTTCTTTTTTCGAAGGATCAACTGATTGTCGAAAGGATACTCTAAATAATTTTCCATAATTTAATTAAGCTTTCTTCAGAAAAGCCCCATACATTAAAGTTATTTTCTGTTCTTCAGCAACTTCTTTGGATACATCTTCGACATAGACATTGATTTCGTTAACAACTTCTAAACCAGCAGCATGGATTAACTCTCTTATTTCATCAGCATTCCTGAAAAGATAAATATGGTCAATTGTCGGACCGTTTGCAGGAACAGTTATGTAAATATAGCCATTATCAGCAACCAACTCACTTAATCTTTTTAACAGTTTTAAGGGTTCTTCGACATGTTCAAGTACTTCACCCATTGTAATAAAATCATATTTTTTATTTGTATTGTATTCAAGAATGTCACTTAAAATATAATTTACTTTATCATCCTGGATAAATTTTTTAGCAATACTGATTGAACTACTGCTTATATCAACCATATCAAAGTTAGTGTCAGGATTTAATTTTTTTATTGCTTCAGAAATAAATAACCCATGCCCTCCTCCTATTTCCAGATAATTTTTTATTTTATCTTTATAGGCAGGCAGATTTTTAATAAAAAAGGAAAACATTTTGTAATGATGTGCCCAAAGAACTTGAGAAAGGAGTATACCGTGAATATAATACTCCATAACTTCAGGGTTATTATAAACTCTTTTATTTACTTCTTCAAATGAGCTACTGGAGTATTTACCTGTTTCCATAAACCTGATTTGCTCATACATTACATCAGAATTCATTCTTAGATAACTTTCTATTACATAATCAAGGTTTTTATCAACACTGACAAGAAATTGCTGATATTTTTCCAGAAAAGAGTCTGCCATTGCAAAATAATCAGCATCAAGACTCTTAATATTTTTTCTTAGTTTTTTGGTATGGCGTGGATTTAAAACTTCTATTTTTGAAATAATCTCTTCTAAAAGGTCAGTCATATTAACTAAAAAACCTGCAATTATAATAAAAATTGAATTATATCATTCATCATTGATCTCAACAACAAATAACTCCCCACCTTGTAGGGCCCCTGATTCTGAGTACAGAATTAACTCCCCACCTTGTGGGACAATGCCCTGCTGTATTCTGATAAAAATCTATATAAAATAAATAATATCCAAAATTTCTAATAATGAAAGGCATAAAAATTAATTAATAATTAACCAATTGCTTATCAATGATATTTAAAAACTGTCTGGCAGATAAATTATCAGGATAACACTCAAGCTCTTTTTGGCAGAATTTCTTTGCTTCTGTAAAATTTCCTAATTTTGCCAGTGTCATTCCTTTTAATAAAAATACATTTTCTGGAAATTCACCGATTCGTTCAATCTTTTCAATATAATTAATAACTTTAGCCAATTCACCGTTATTATAAGCTTGAGTTGCTTTTCCTGAAAGTTCCGTTACTAAATCTTTCCATAATGAAGAATATCTAACTCTTGGATACTCTTCCAAAATACCTCCAGCAGTGGCATTAAAAATTTGCTTATTATGAATTTTTGCATAACGATGAAGAACAGTATACTGATGAAATATTATTTTAATACATGAAGTAACAAGTTCTTCAGTTGCAGTACTTTTTGCATCCCATCCTTTGTTTTCATAAAAATGATCTATATTGCCTCTTTTTTCTATTTTCCAGTTTGCTTCACAACCAATAAGATATATTGGATTACAACCAAGATAAAATGCAAGCATCATAGAAACAGTCGTCACCGTCTGGGCAATATTAGGAATCGATACTGAAAAATCTATCTCGTCTTGAAGTGAGTAAAACGGGTTATAGTTAATGTATGAAATATCAAATGGTTTATAAAAAGAATCCTGATTTAGAAAATTGTAACTTTCGACAGGAAGAATAAACTTAGTAATATTTTCAAAACCTTTCATACCACCAAATCTTTCGCCCATTAATTCTGATTTATCAGTCCAATGACTGGGATCAACAAGAAGATAATATTTTGGTTTTATTTCGTTAATATCAGGATGATTAAAAAAAGCATTGGAAACAATAGTTACTTCATCTTTTAAAATTGTCAGATCCTGCTTTTTTAATGAGGGGCCATTGCCAATAACAAATGCTCTTTTACCCTTATATAAATTTTTAAGGCTTTTATTTTTTTTTATTAAATCACTTATCTGCTGGATATCCATAACGTTATTTCCTCACTATGATTCCAGCCATTTTACTACTTCATACACTTCTGCATATTTTACTCCTATTTTTTGACCAGCATTTTCAGCTTCATTTAAAAAGAAATTTATCCATCTATGTCCTGTTCTGTCCATTTCAGATTTATGAGCTCTTATAGCCTTCTCTTTTTTTTCCCAGAAATTTGTAATATCTATATAAAAATTACCTCTGAAATCAAGATTAGAATGATACCAGTTACTACGATACATTAACATTCTTGGTACGTGGCGGCAGGCATGAAGTGAAGCCCGACCAACAGCCTGATGATCATGATGAATGTCTCCTACCCAGTGAGTATAAACTTTTTCAATTTTTTTTTCTTCTATTATCTTAAGAATTTCTACATTCAGTTCATCAGTAAATTCAACTGATAGAGTTTTAAAATTACCCGGAATTAATTTAACTCCTAAAATTTTCATTGCTTCCTGACCTTCTTTAAGAGCAGTGTTACTTTCTCTTACAATCTGATTATTATGGTTTGTAAAACCAGATACAGTTGCAACATAAGCATAAACATTATCCCCTTTGGATATATGCCAGGCCAGTGAGCCTCCACACCCAAGCTCAATATCGTCAAAATGTGCACC
>CAYRDV010000475.1:0-929 GCA_964422885.1 uncultured Candidatus Sericytochromatia bacterium | reverse complement strand
GCGACCACCGAGATCTACACTCTTTCCCTACATGACGCTCTTCCGATCTAAATATTCACTTAAGCACTCCTTAATATTTCTCTGGATTTTTCAATTCCACAATTAAACAATAAATCAATACTACTAAGATAAGGAATAAATTCACCATATAATTGAGGGTATACTGGGTGCTTAAAATTTTGCCAAAGTATCTCTATACCAGCACGTTCAAATATATCTTTCTCAAAATAATCTTTTGCACCAATTCCTGATAAATAATGAGTTGCCTTAACAACTTTTAAAATATTAACAACAAGTTCATTTGCTTTTCCTGATACATCAAGGCTACTTGCCCTTATTTGTGGTATTTTAATATTAAATAATCTACATAATATATTTATTGCGTTTAAATTAAACTCTACCATTTTCTCAACATTAATTGAGTAAAGTTCTTCTATAAAAGGAAATATTTCATAAAAATAATTAGAATTTTTATAATTGTAGGTTAATACATTTAAATGTTTTTTCTTCCAGCTTTGGTCCTGAATAAGCATAATATCTTTAAGCTTTGTTTCAAGAGGAGCTGATTTTACACTTAAACTTAACCAGCTTTCACCATTAGAAGTTTTTATTTTATCCCGATGCTGCCATGTTTTACTACTTTTTTTTATAAACTGAACATTATCTAATATAATATACTCATCGGCATAAAGAAACCTGTGAAAAAAGCCGAGATAAGGAATAAAATCAGGCTGATGTATAACTACTGTTTTTTTCATTATATGTGTTTTTCACCAATCAGAGAGTTTAAAATTTCCAATTTTACTTGCATATATTATATCTTAGATAAAAGGATATTTTTTTGCATTAGGTAAATTTTCATTAAAAAGGCAAAAAAAGGGTGCATTAAATTTTAGTAGAAAACCTTAAGAAGCCCTTAAATCCCAGAA
>CAYRDV010000474.1:0-4408 GCA_964422885.1 uncultured Candidatus Sericytochromatia bacterium | reverse complement strand
CGATAGTATCAAAGATATTTACCTGCTTCCAGAAATAATTTTCCAGAAAAGGAATATTATTTAAATCAAGCTGACCTGTTTCTATAGAAAGGGCATTTGCCTGATTTATTTTATTAGGTATATAAAGGTAAGAAGGTAAAGTTCTTTCAACACGGGCTGTTACTTCATTTAAAAATTGCCCGGCAACTTCTTTTACGGCTTCCTGTCCGTTTTTTAAAGATAAATAGCCAACAATTACCACCGTGGCAAATATAGTCAGAACAAAAGGGATAATCAGGACAATCCTTAAAGGGATTTTCCCAAGTAGTTTATTAACTAATCTATCTTTTATTTCAAAAATCATTTTTATCTACTACTATGACTGGTTTACTGTAATGATACATTCTTTATCTAAAAGAAAAAACAATTTGCTTATCCTAAAGATAAGCAAATTGTTTTTTATTAAGAGCTGATTATTTTTTAACTAGAATCACTTTTCAGTATTAAATAAGGCATTTATATCAACATTCTTCATTAGTTCGGCTGCTAAAGCAGGGTCTTTAGAAATCTCATTGATTGCATCTGAATTTGATACCAAAGCTTGTAGTAACTCAGGATTTTTCATCACTTCTTTTACAGCATCAGAATTCTGAGCTACTGCTTTAACGGCATCCGGGCTTTTTGCAAATTCTTTTACTGCTTCTGAATTTTGAACTATTACTTTTATTGCATCTGTGTCTTGAGCTATTGCCTTTATTGCTTCCGGACTTTGAATTATGTTTTTAATACTTTCGGTATTATTAATAATTTCTGAAATTGAACCTGGGTTACTGATTATTTTATCCACACTTTGCTTAATTTCCTGTTCGGTTTGGATAATTTTCTTTTCCTGATTTAATTCTGCTTTAACTTCTTTATTAACATCCTGTTTCTGGTCTACCTGAACCTGAGTTACTTTTTTTATATCAGTTGCTTTATTTACTTTGACTACCTGAACCTGTGCCTGTGTATGCTGAATCTGCTGTGGCAAAGGCATACCTGTAGGTGCTGTCTGGGCACATCCTGTAATACTTGCTCCAACGGCAACAAAAACCATTGTTGCTGCTATTTTCAGAAATCTGTTATTTACTTTGGCATTAGTTTGTAATTTTTGTATTTTTGAATCCATTTCAGTATCTGGTTCCATAGTAGGTCTTGAAACAATTCTTGCCCCTTTTGACATTCTTATTAAAGAAAAACTCATAACTTTTTAACTCTCCTCTTAATTTAGGTTGATATGTTACTCTTAATTAAATACAGTTTATAGGAAATTTAATCTTAAAAATATGCTCTGCCTCTCATAAATTTTGTGTTTCTTTGCACAGAATAATTATAGCTTAGATTCTGTTTAGTCATTTTTTTTGTTGTATAATAATGTAACTTTACTTATTTTTTAGAAAGGGGAACCCATGTCAGAAGAGGTGTTAGAGCGAAATTTATTTGATGATTTTTCTGAAGATGAAATAAAAGACTTACTGAGTTTTTCCAGGGCCTATAAATTTGAACAGGGTCAATTACTTTTTAATCAGGGAGATAAAGATGATTCTGTAATTATAATAAATGATGGAGAAATAGAGCTTTCTGCTATAAATAGCAATAATGAAGAAATTGCTTTTTCAATTATCGGCAATGGTACTGTACTTGGTGAAATCGCTTTTTTTGATGGCAAGCCAAGGACAACTTCTGCCAAAGCTTTAACCGAATTAGAAGGAATAGTTATTACCAAAGGTGATTTTTCCCGACTGGAAACAGAGAACCCTGCTCTTGCCATTAAGACCCTAAAAGAGTTTGGCAGGATTACTGCAGAACGCTTAAGAGTTGCTGATGAAATTTTGGTTGATGTTGTAAAAGTTTAGACAAAAAAAAACTGGCATAAGCCAGTTTTTTTTATTAATTTTTAAAGCTCAAAGGTACCAGCAGGAACACTTGGGTTTATACTTTCAATATTTATTTTTGACTGAAATACCAGTTCTTCACCACTATAAACTTCATTTGCAATAATCATATATGTTTTTGCATCAATAGCAATTGTTTCTTCAGTAACAGCATCATCAAGGCCACTTCCTTTAACTTTTATCATAAAAGCCTCTTTACCGTTGATATTTGACTTACCAACCAAAGTCAGCTGTGATTTTGGATCTAATGCTCTTGAAAGAATACCTTCGTGATCAAGTTTATCCATTGACCATCCTCTATTTGTAGTTAGCTTATAATCTGTTATTGACATATCCATTGGGAATAAACCAAGTACTCCACCAGCTTTTACTTTTGCTGTCTGTTCGCCTTTCCAGACCATTTTTGCTCCTACTAAAAGTGAGTTGTTATGCTTCTGGATTATAAATGCTTCATTTCTGGGAGCCTGAAACGTATATTTACTCTCTGCTGATGTAATTGGTGCAGATTTGGGGGCGACTTTCTCATACTTTTTTGTAAATAAAGTTACTGTAGCAGTATAACTTGTTACTCCTTTATAGGTATCTCTTACTTTGTTTACAAGCTTTTGAACTACGGATAGGTTGCTTCCGGCAGCGGTTGGAGCAGTCGTTGTTTTGGTTGCTGTTGCAGCAGTAGTTGCCGTTTTAGCGGTTGTTTTTGTGCCTGTAGTTGCTGTTTTAGCGGTTGTTTTTTTCTTGGTTGTTGTCTTTTTAGCAGTAGATGAAGGGGCTTCAGCAACAGTTGGAGCAATTACTGTCTGTTGTTCCATTGGTGGCTGAATTGCCGGTTGTTGAGCCAATGAGTTATCAATACTGGCTATCTGTGAGGGAGCTGTATTTGCTGTGTTACCACCGCATCCTGTTAAAGAGCCTGAACTTACACCAACTATTACTGTAAGTAAAAAACTTATTACTCTTTTATCCATAAAGACACCTCATCTCACTTCTCTTAATTTCTTATTTTTTTTATATTGATTTTATTAAGAAACATTCTTATGGATAGAATAAATGTATACTAATATATAGTTAATATTGAATTAATTTGGACATAAAGATGCAGAAAAGAATTTATTTGTTATTTCTCATTATTATAACTTCAGTTTTGTTTTTAGCTAACAAAGTATTTGCAGATACTACTACTGATTCTGTAATAGAAATAATGCGAAAATTTGGTCTGGAAAATATTCAGGTAAAAGATAATTCTGACTCCTCTAAAAAGTATCTGATTAGTTATGAAAATCGGACATTTTTGCATGAGATAAATTTATTGGGGAGCTTACTATCATCATTAAAAGGGCAAATTGCTGAAGATTCAAATTTAGTATTTTTACCAAAAAGTAGGGGCAAAGTAATTTCCAAAATAAGTTTAAATTTTCAGGATTATCTTGATTTTATTGCTGGAAAAATTGATGAAGCTAAATTTGCAGAGAAAATTGAAATAACTTTAAATCCCAATTCTTATTTAGAAACTGAAGTGATAAATCCCCTGTTTTTACATTCGGATATTGTTTTAGCACCTTCTTATATTTTGGATCATACTACAGGCCCTACTCTATTTTTAAGTCCTTATTCAAATACTTATTTTGATCATGGGTTTTCTTTCAGTTCCCGGTTCAGAGTACCAGTTTACAATATTGAAAATGGTTTTGATATTTCCAAAAATTTTAATCTTTACCCTCCTGGTTTTATTTCAAGCTATGTAGATTATTCTACTCCGATATTAGATTTGCCACTGTTTACAACTTTGAGATCCGGGTTTATTTATAATAATTCTGCCTATAAGGCTGTATTGTTAAACAATCTGCAATATTTAATCTGGGGTGGTATTGGCAGATTAAATCTTTTTACCGGAGTAAATTATAATTTAAAATTTGGTTACCCTGATTTTTCAATAACTCCATCTGTGCAGTATTATCCTGGAATATGGGATCTGTTATTTGAGGCTGGTGGTGGTAAATTTTTTAATAATTATGGAGGATGGGGAAGGGTTACAAGACAATTTAATAACGTTGACCTTGGCTTCTCTATATTTCGCTTTATGGATCCTAATAATAAAGGCTGGGGACTTAATTTTGAATTTAATCTGGCAATTGGCCCTGAACATGGAATTGATGCCTCACTTTTCAGGTTCACATATCCAATAAATTTCTCAGGTTACTTATATTCTGGAAATAGTTATGATTTTTCATTATTAGGATATTCTAATGACGAATTTATCAAAAGGCTTTACCCGGAATATATAAAGACACATTTATATTATTGGAAAAGAAGTGAGGGGGAAGTGAGGCAGTAAACAAGTTTACCTGTGAGGTGGCAAATGAATTTGCCTGTGAGGAGGAAGTAAAGAAGTAAAAAGAAAAATGTTAGGGTAATTCTATTACCCATACACTACTTACTTCTCCCTCACTTCCTCCTTGTATGATAAAAGAATGAAAATCATTAATATAAAGTAAGAA
>CAYRDV010000473.1:0-4431 GCA_964422885.1 uncultured Candidatus Sericytochromatia bacterium | reverse complement strand
TATTTTATCTCCCATAATCTTTTACAAGTGTTTTTAATTGTTCTTTCATTTCGTCAGAAATCATCTCCCAGGTAAAGCGCCATTCCCAGTTACCATCAGGCTTTGAGGGCATATTCATTCTTGCTTCGGTATCCAGACCCATGATGTCCTGAAGAGCATAAATAGACATATCAGCTACTGATGACATCGCCAGGCGGATAAAATCCCAGTGGATATTTTTACCATCTGAGTTAGCATATCTTAGGAAATATTCTTTTTCAACTTCAGGAGCAGTTTTAAACCAGCCCCAGCAGGTATCATTGTCATGCGTACCAGGATATACAACACAATTACGTCTGTGATTATGAGGCAAAAAAGGATCTTTAGCAGTATTGGTAAAAGCAAATTGGATAATCTTCATACCAGGAAAATCAAATTTGTCTCTCAAAGCTTCTACATCAGGAGTGATTAAGCCAAGATCTTCGGCAATAATTGGTAATTTACCAAGAGATTTTTGGATTGCTTTAAATAAATCAACTCCGGCAGCTTTTTTCCACTTTCCGTTTATTGCCGTTTCTGCGCCATATGGTATTGCCCAGTAAGCTTCAAACCCTCTGAAATGATCAATTCTTACAATATCTATCAGAGTAAGGGTCATTTTAATCCTTGCTATCCACCAGTCAAAGCCACGTCTACCAAGTTCTTTCCAGTCATAAAGAGGATTCCCCCAGAGCTGACCGGTTTCGCTGAAATAATCTGGTGGGACTCCTGCCACATTGGTTGGTAAGCCATCTTCATCAAGCTGAAAAATAGCTGGGTTTGACCAGACATCGGCACTGTCATAAGCAACAAATATCGGGATATCACCAATAAAAGAAACTTTATGCTGATTTGCATAAGCCTTTAATTCCAGCCATTGCTTATAAAATTGGTATTGCAGATATTTAAAATAAAAAATTTCATCTTTAAGTTGATTATCAATGTGGGCAAGAGCATCAGCTTTTCTTATTACTATGTCATGTTCCCAATCAGACCATGTTTTACACTGGTTTTCTGTACCAGCTTTTTTTGCTTCAAGTTCATAATGTTCCTTAATTGCCATAAACATCGCAAAGTCCTGAAGCCAGTAATTATTGATGTCACAAAAATAGAAAAAATTATGTTTCTCTTCTTCCGTTACCCTTTCTTTAAAGTTTTCAAAAGATATTTTATAAAGCTTTGACTTATATTCAAGTACTGGCTGATAATCAACACGACTGGCAGGGAATTCAGGTATTCCGTCAAAGTCCTGCTCGCTAAGCAAACCATCACGTGCAAGTAAATCCGGGCTGATCAGATTTGTATTTCCAGCAAATGCTGAATAACTGGCATATGGTGAATTACCGTATCCTGTAAGACCTAATGGTAAAATCTGCCATATTTTTTGCCCTGAATCCACAAGAAAATCCACAAACTTATAAGCTTCAGGTCCAAGGTCACCTATTCCGAAAGCTCCTGGTAAAGAAGTAGGGTGTAATAAAATTCCACTGGCTCGTTGAAATTCCATGCTCTAAAATAACCTCAAAAATAAAATAAATTCACTCTATAATAACTCTTGTATAGACTTATTGCATACATCCACATATAAGGTATCTTAAAAGAATTTTTTTTATTATAAAATCATGTTATTATTTATGAAACATATAAGAATAAAGACATAGTGAGGCCACTTTGTTAAGTGAGGAGGAAGTGAGGTCAGACAGCTAAAGCTGTCTTAGTGAGGAAGAAGGAAGAGTTAAAACTTATTTTTCTTTCCGTTTCGTTTAGAAACACTCACTTCCACCTCACAGGCAAGCTTGCTTGCCGCCTCACTTCTCCCTCACTTCTTTAACAAGATAGGTAGCATCATAATAAATGGGCGTTTTAGAGCCAGTAAAACCAACTATTTTAAGTGTACAGAAAATACCTTATATCAATCCTTTTCTGGCTGCCGAATTTTCTTTAAACCCTGAACATATTTCTCTTGGCCTAATCACAGTTACATCAGATCATGCTCTTTTTACCGCCCTTGATGAAGGGACAAAAGCATCTGAAGCAGAGGTTGCTTACAGACATTCTTTTTATGGGGGAGCAAGATACCCTTCAGGCCCACTTTCAGGAGAAGTTATCGGTATTTTTTCCGGTACTGATCCCCAGATTATTGATGATGCCCTAAAAGCAACTCTGGCATATCTGGAGGAAAAAGCATATTTTTATTCAGCAAATGATAACAACAGCCTTATTTTCTTTCCTCATGTCATTGGTAGAATTGGTCGTTTTCTAGCAAAAGAAACCGGGTTAGCTGAAGGAGAATCTATTGCTTATCTGATTGCGCCTCCGGTTGAGGCGATGGTCGCTTTTGACTATGCCCTAAAAAATTCTGATACCAGGCTGGTAAAATTTTTTAAACCACCAACACCAACTAATTTTGCAGGTGGCTACCTGACAGGCACACAATCAGATTGTGAAGCCGCAGCAGAAGCATTTACCCAAAAAATTATTGAGATTGCCGAAGAACCTATTCGCTTTTTTGGTTAAATCAAAAAATCTTTAACATTTATTTATCTAAATTTAACAAGAAATTAATTTTTATTACTATAACCCAAAAAACAGATATTTAGGCGTGGAGATATTATGTTCATTACAAGAAAGTTAAAAGCTCTGGCTCTTTTATTTACGGTTGCAGGAATCAGTTCATGCGGGGCAAATCTTCTGCAATTAGAGAATACAAACTTTGAAACAGATACATACATAGTCTCAAATTCTGATCCTAATTTTCAGACTTACTTTTCCAATACTTATGACGGAGATCCTGATGTAGCTAAAAATTTTCCTGATAATCCAGACAAAAAATTCATCAAAATGGTAAATGATACTAAAAAGACGCTTGATATATGTATTTTTGAAATAGATTCCAAAGATATTACCGAAGCGATAATCAACGCTCATAAAAGAGGAGTTAAAGTAAGAATGGTAGTAGATTCCCAAAGTAATGACAAATTTGATTCCGTAAAAAAACTCAGAGCAGCAAAAGTTTCTGTTGTTGATGATGGAGGACGTAGTGCCTTTATGCATAACAAATTTACCATAGCAGACAGTAAATGGGTCTGGACAGGTTCATATAACCTGACCAACAATGCTTCATGGAAACATAATGATAATGTGGTAAAGATAAATTCAAAGCAAATTGCAGAAAATTATACAATAGAGTTTGAAGAAATGTATTTAAACAAAAAATTTGGTGCAAAATCTCCTGAAAATATAAAATATCGAGCTGTAAGTGTTGGTGATAAAACAGTTACAACCCTATTTGCTCCAGAAGATAATGTCATTGGTGAAATTATTAAAGAAGTTTCCAAAGCCAAAAAGAGTATAAAATTTATGGGTTTTTCATTTACTGATGATGAACTGGCAAAAAAGCTGGTAAAACAGGAAAAAAATGGTGTGGAAATATCCGGAATTTTTGAAAATCTCGGATCAAAAAATGATTCCAGCGTTTTAAAAAATTTAGCAAAAGACCATAAAATCAAATTATATGTAAAAAAACCGCTTCAGGCTCAGGCACTGATGCACCATAAAGTTTTTATAATTGATAATAAAGTAACAATCACCGGCTCTTTTAACTTTAGCCAGAGTGCCAGTATAGAAAATGATGAAAATATTATAATCATTAATAACCGGGAAATTGCCCATGATTACTCCCGGGAGTTTGAAAAGGTAAAAAACAGAAGTTATAGCAATTAAGCAAGTTTATACTTTATTTTTCTAAAAATAGATAGTACCTTATGTAGCTATTAGGAACTTTTGGATTATAATTGTTTTATGTCAGTACCTATTCAAAATCAGTTAAATTCAGCATATGATAAATATGCTTTATCTGAACATAAAAATACTGATAAAAGTACAAGAGATGCTGAAGCAAAAGTAAAGGATCTTTCAGAAGCCCTTGCTGATGGTAATCTCTCAAGTATCGAATATAAAACCCTAAAACAAAATTATCTTGAACAAAAAAAATCAGAAGGTATTACCGATGTTCAGGCCGCAGAAAAAGAATTTTATCAGGCGATGGTTTCAACTATTGGTAAAACTGCGGCTGATAAGTTAAATACAGGTACTTCAGATGCTGTAATGGATCTTGGATTTAAAGAACTTGAAGAAAGTAAAAAAGAAACTGCCTCAGCAAAACCTCCACCTGAAAATCAGACTAAATTAAGCTCTCTGACTGAAATTTACGAATTAAAGGAAAAGCTTAAAACGATATAACCTTTTACAAAAGAAGGAAAAGAACAGGAAAAAGCAATCCGAACCCAAATCATGGATTTATCTTTACAACTTTTACCAGATGAGCAGCAACCAGATTTAAAAATAATTTCCGATCTTTCTAAAGATAAGCATCTTAATACTAATCAAAGCAAAGAACTTTTGGATTTATTA
>CAYRDV010000472.1:0-4442 GCA_964422885.1 uncultured Candidatus Sericytochromatia bacterium | reverse complement strand
CTCTTCCTTATCCCCCACTAATCACGAAGTGACAGCCTCACTTCTTTGAAAAATTAATTTCCTTTTCTTCTGTTTTATAAGGAACAAAGCCCAGCTTTTTATATAAATCAAGTGCATTGGGAGCATCCAGAGTACAGGTATGTAACCACAATCTTTGGGGGTTAGCCATCCAGGCTTTTTCAATAGTCCAGTTTAAAAAATATTTTCCATACCCTTTACCGATAAATTCAGGAATTAAGCCAAAATATACTAAATTAGATTCTTCATTACTGAAATCAAGCTCTGAGTAGCCAGCAGGAACACCATCTACATATAAAACATAAATTTCTACATTTTTATCTTGAATTTGCAACTTTAAAGTTTCATCATCCAGAAGATTTCTTTCATACCATTTCCATTCTTTACCAACAGTATTATATAAATAACGGTAAAAATGGATAGTCGGATTAACAGCTCTGATTATCAGAGTATCAGTTGGAGTATTAATCTTTAAGTTTAGAGGCTTTTTGCGCATTTCCAAATAAGTAACTGTTGTTGTAAATTTTTGCATTTTTCCAATTAATTTAACTTTTATAATAAAACTGTTAAATTCCTTAGACTATATGATAATCTAGAATTTAGAATCAAATATAAGGATAATAATAAAAAGGGATAAAAATGGCAATCATTGGAATTAGTGGCAATATGCAGGGCCCTGAAAAAAGAATTCTTTATCAGGATAAAAGCCTTCATCTTGTAGAAGCTTCAATGGTAGAAATGGTCGAGAACTCTGGTCATACAGCAATAATACTACCTGTACATCATGATTTGAGAGAAAATGTAGAAATACTGATAAATCTTATCGATGGTTTAATCTTATCAGGAGGAACAGATATTTCCTGTGAATTATATAATGAGCAATTGCTTAATGATAAATGGAAAGGCCAGATACACAGGGATAAATTTGAGCTGGCCCTTTTGGAAAAAGCCAAAGAAAAAAATAAACCAATACTTGGTGTCTGTCGTGGGTTTCAGCTTATGAATATTGCTTATGGTGGTTCCTTATTTCAGGATATTGTCACTCTCCGTGAAGGCTCTCATATCCACCGGGACCAGGAACTGTATGATACTCTGGGCCATACTGCCACAATAGTAAAAGGAACAAAGCTGTATGATATTTTCCAAAGTGAAGAAATCTATGTTAACTCTGTTCATCATCAGGGTGTAAATAAACTTGGTGAAGGACTTGAAGTTATGGCTTACTCTGATGATGGTCTTGTCGAGGCAATAAGAGACCCTAATTATAACTTTGTCTGGGGAATCCAATGGCACCTTGAATGGATGTATGGTAATCAGGAACAACTAAAGATATATGAAGCTTTTACCAACTCTTTATAAATAATCAATATAAACAAGGGGCTTAAGTCCCTTGTTATGAGCTAGTTTCCTTCACTATCAAAAAAATCATTAAACTCAACTACCTGAGATACAAAAGCATCTTTTTCCCGTTGTTCATTTTCTAAATCCTTGGTTAATTCTTCTATGTCATACCCCTGATGAGAAAATTCGATTAAATAACTGTTAATTACAGAAACCAAACTATCAAGTGCTAAAAATTCAAATTTATGATATTTATTATTTTTAATAAGATTTTGACATTTTATCAGCAGCTTAACTCCTTCCTCATAATTATCCATCGCCAGTTCAAGACGAAAAAACCGATATAACAAATTTAAGGAATCAGGATAAAATTTCAAAGCATTTTCAACAATTTGTTTTGCATTTTCAATTTTTTCTATCTGAAACAGATAATCAATAATATAAATATTCAGGTAGAGGATCGCTGGTTCAAAAACCAGATCTTTATATTGAATCTGCTGAACCAAAGAAAAGACATTATTAATTAGTTCCAAAACTCTTTGAGGTTCTACATTTAAAAACCTGTAATAATAAATCTGCTTTAACAAAAAATACACACTGTCATTATGAGGTAATAGAGAATTATTCAAGGTGTTATCTATCATCCCTGAATCACGAATAAATCTTTCAGCATTACCTTCAATGTCTTCAAAACTAAAGTGATTAATATAAATAGGATAATCCCGGTAATTTTTACCATTTTGGGTATATTTATCAATTGATTTATATATATTTTCCATAACCGGATAATTATATTCAATACCAGCATGGTTTCTGAATAATCTTGCCTGTGGATATTGCAATTTTAATGCGTTTAATTCTTCAATTATATAAAGAAAATTTACTATTCCTGTGTCATAATTAATTGCTTCTCTTAATTTATCCTTTGATTGGGAATCCAACTCCTCATCTGCATCCAGGACAAGAATCCAGTCACATTTTGCATTTTTTAATGAATAATTTCGGGCACTTGAGAAATCGTCATTCCACTGATATTCTAAAATTTTTGCCCCAAATTTTTCAGAAATTTTTGTGGTTTGATCGGTAGAACCAGTGTCCACAATAATAATTTCATCTACAACACCTTCTACGCTTTTTAGACATCGCTCCAGGTATTTTTCTTCATTTTTCACAATCATACAAAGTGAAATCGTATCGTTTCGGTTATAATCAATCGAAGTCATTATTTCCCTCATATTAAAATGCTAGCAATATTTAGGTTATTTACATTATATCAGATATAACTTAACAGGCTTTACCAGCTAAAAAATCTCTAAAAACAATAAAAAAAGTTTTAAAAATAATTATTAGGTCAAGATTAAAGCTCCAGTTCTTTATGTAATACAAGTCATATAAAACTCTCTTTTCTATAGAAGTTTTTCCCCTTAATCCATGTATCTGGGCCCATCCTGTTATCCCAGCCTTAACACAATGGCGTTCTAAATAATCGGTTATTTCATTTTTAAAAATATCTATAAAAAATGGTCGTTCAGGTCTTGGACCAACAATACTCATATCCCCTTTTAAAACATTTATTAATTGGGGTAATTCATCAAAACTTAATCTTCTAAGGTAATAACCGAAAAAAGTGCACCGTTCATCTCTCTCAGAAGCAAGAACTGGTCCGGTTTTATTTTCTGCTCCGGTTTTCATTGTCCGAAATTTATACATTTTAAAGATTTTGTTATTTGCTGTAACCCGGTCCTGAATAAAAAGGACCTGACCTTTTGAAGTAAGCTTAATTATTATTGAAATTAGTAAAAGCAAAGGTAATAACAAAAAGATAAAAACAGAAGCTAGAAATATATCAAAATATCTTTTAAGAATTTTATTTAAATGGTCTTCCAAAGGCATATTCGTTTTTTCAAACTTTGAATTTGAACCTTCATTATTTATTACAAGATTAGTTAGCCCCATATATTTAAGTTAAAGTTTAAATGTAACCTAGTGTTACAATATAATAATTAATCTTTACAAATATTCTAATTGATTACTCTGAATTTGAAAAATATCTAATTTATTACTTTTAATAAATCATTTACCAGAGATCATGATTATTTAATAATATAGTTACTATTTTTAAAACAAAATAAATTGTTTAAAAAATTCAAATTTCTTAAAGTTTGGACCTCTAAAGTAAGATTCTAATTAGAAAAACAATATATTCAAAATTTAATAAGTAACCTAGTGTGAGCTACAATACTTTACAGCATTTTATAAAACAGATATAATAGGATTTAATTAAGCTAAGGATTTTTTATCCTTACCCGGGGCTTTTATTAATTTCGGAGAATTGAATCAGCTAGTTTATGAGTGAACAAAAAAGAGCTGCTGCCTTAAAATTCAATTATCCTGATGATCAAGCTCCATCTATAACAGCAACAGGAACCGGTGATACAGCAGAATACATTATTGCTGTTGCCGAAGAACATAATATCCCTGTATATAAGGACCCTCCGCTTGCAAAGGCGTTAGGACAACTTGAAGTAGGGGATCTTGTTCCACCTGAACTTTATACAGCTGTTGCTGAGGTGCTTGCCTTTGTATATTCTCTTGACCAGAATCAGGAGAAAGCAGAAGAGATTTTAATGGAGGGAGTGTAATTTGCTAAGAGGTATTTATTCCAGTGCTGCTGGCATGATCATGGAAATGGAAAAAGTTGCCATGCATGCAGGTAATATAGCGAATGCGCAGACTGCCGGATTTAAAAGGAGAGATTTAAACTCTGTTCCTTTTAAAGAGCTCATGATAAATATTATGAGTGAGAGAGGCGATGCCAGTGAAGGTGAAATGATTGTAAGCGGCAAAAGGGTAAGTTCGCTTAAGGTTCCTGTTGGAACAGGTTCTGGGGCAGGTTATATGACTGTTGATGAAACACAGGGTTCATTAAAACCGACCGGTAATACTCTTGATATTGCAATTGAAGGGCATGGTTACTTTACCATCCTAAAAAAAGATGCTGCTCCAGGCGCTCTGCAAGGTACTTATACCACCAGAAACGGAAGATTTTTAATTGATCAGGAGGGAGCTATAATCACTCCTGA
>CAYRDV010000471.1:0-4517 GCA_964422885.1 uncultured Candidatus Sericytochromatia bacterium | reverse complement strand
AAATATTTCCCAATGCAAGAATTGCCCGTTTAGACCGAGATACAACTACAAAAAAAGATTCTCATCAGGAGATTTTAAGTAAATTTTCCAAAGGTGAGTATGATATTTTAATCGGCACTCAGATGGTAGCCAAAGGTTTGGATTTCCCAAGAGTAACCCTTGTTGGTGTAATTGCAGCAGATACCGCATTAAATATCCCTGATTTTCGCTCAGGAGAAAAGACATTTCAACTTATTACACAAGTTGCAGGCCGTTCAGGGCGTGGAGATACACAGGGGGAAGTTTTTGTCCAAAGTTATTCACTTGAACACATAAGTATTCAGGCTTCTCAGCAGCACGACTTTAAACGATTTTATAACCATGAAATAAAAGATCGGGAAATATTAAAATATCCACCCTTTTCCAAATTAGTTAACATTATTATTGCGAACAGCAAGCTGGAACAGGCAAGACTTTCAGCAAAAGAGCTGGGAAAATTTCTCAAAGAAAATATCAGTGAAAATATTATCAGTATTCTTGGACCAGTACCAGCGGGTATACCAAAGATAAAAAATTATTTCCGCTTTCAGATTCTGATAAAAACAAAAGATATGGAAGAAGTAAAATATTTATTGAAAAGAAGTTCTAAAGAAGTAAAAACAGATGAGTTTACCAGGATCGGGATTGATGTTGAACCTTTAAATATGCTTTAAATACCACCTTTGAAGCGTATAAGTTCTATTTCCTGAATTATACGTTCAATAGTTGCGATATCATTTTGGCTTTCGGAAATAATCAGCGAACGAAGCAGCATTTTCAGCATTTCAAAATTAGAATAAAAAAAAGTATTAAACCATAGCTTTTGATGTGTTGCCATCAGTTTTAATGCTTCTTTTTTCAAACTATCAAGAGTTAGGTAAAATTCTTTCTGAAAAGTGTCATTTGCTTTAGGATTATCCTGGTAATTAGGGGCATTTTTTACTTTGGTTGAGCAGTCTTTCGAGTAGATAAGGAATTTTTCCCGTTTAGCAATGTATACATGTAATTCTTTATCATTAACCATTTTTTTTACAATTGAGAGCTGTCCCAATTTTTTTTCTTCTTTAGAAATAGTTTCATCAAGAAAAATTTTAAAATATTCAAAATTTTTTTGCTCTCTTGTTGCCATAATTTTATTTTATGGTTTCCAGAGGAATAACTGTTGGTTTTGAAAAATAAAATCCCTGTACATAATCAACATTCTGAGAAATGCAATAATCCAGCTCTTCTTTTGTTTCTACACCTTCAGCCAGAAGTTTAATATTATTTTGACCAGCAATATATGCCAAAGCCTTAAAAATTGTCTGTTTAAAAGGTTGTTTATCGATATCCCGGATAATTTCCATATCCACTTTTATATAATCTGGCCTGATATCTGCCAACAGGCTTAGAGAAGAATAACCGCTTCCTATATCATCAAGAGCAATTTCAAAGCCAAGCTTTCTGTAAGTATCCAGAAAAGTTTTAAGATGTTTGGTATCTACAATATTTTCTGTTTCAATAATTTCAAAGACAATATTGCTTGGATCATGACCTAATCTTTTGGTCCATTCCAATGTATCTTTCAGGCAGGTCTCCGGGTTATAAATGGCTGTAGGTACAAAGTTAATAAAAATCTTTTTAGTTATTTTGTTAGCCAGAGCTGTGGTTAAAGCACATTCACGTGCTTCCCGGTCAAGATAAAAAAGCAGATCATTTTTGGACGCTGTTCGGAAAATAAGGTGAGAACCCATCAGGCTTCCATCTTCTCTGATGCCTCTGGATAAACATTCATAGGCATATATTTCATTTTTTTTGATATCAATTATTGGCTGAAAATATGTTTTGAGGGTTTTATTATTTAAAATGTAAATCAGATCTTTCCCTTTTACAAGGCGGTAAAGCTTAAGTAATGACTGAGTTTTTCCGAAAGTATTAAAATCAAGTTTTTCACCCGCTTCCAGAAAAAGAATATTAATCGCTTCCATTTCTATTTCATTAAATAAAAGACAGGAATCGATAATATCCAAAACAAAATTTTCCAGAAGATCTACTTCTATTTTAATACTTGATTCCAGTATGCTATGTTCTAACATTCTGTTTTGCAAATATTCAACCAATCTGGTTCTGAGATGTGGCACTGTCAGGCTAATCAGCAAAGTCCCTTTTTTGTCCGGTAGTTTAGGAAGAAGCTGGTAAACTTCTTCTGCCTGAGCACTACTTATCTTGGAATCATTATCATTCATTCCGTTTTCAAATTCCTGTAATTTTTTATATTTTTTATTTTCTATATTTAGGACATTCTTAATATTATCATTTGACATGCTTATGATGCTATAGTTACAAATAAAATGCTTCTCTATTTTTGTTGAGATAGTTTACTCTTTTGCTTTCGGAAATCTTTTATGACTGACTTTGATGTAATAATAACAGGCTCAGGACCAGCAGGAACAACGCTGGCATCTTATTTAAGTAAAATGAATCTGAAAACCCTTATTTTTGATAAATCTGTTTTTCCAAGAGATAAAGTTTGTGGAGAAAGTATTAGTCCAGGTGCTCTTAATGTTTTAAATGAAATAGGAATAAAAAATGAATTTGAATCAATAAACGTAGAAAAAGTTTTAGGGGTTAGTTTTACTACCCCTGACCAAAGCTGTGCAACCCTATATTATCCTGATAAAAATTATGGCTATGCAATATCAAGAAGGCAACTTGATAAATTATTGCTTGATAATGCCAGAAAACAAAATGGAATTACTTCAATTGAAGGTTTTACTCTAAAAAATATAAATATAGAAAAAGATAAAGTAATAATTAGTGGCGAAAAAGAACGGCAAATAAAAACTTTTACCGGAAAAATACTTGTTGGAGCAGATGGCAGATATTCTACAACAGCAAAACTATTAAATTTATATAAGCAGGGAATAGAAACAGGCAGGCATGTATATGTAGCCACTCTGGAAAATGCCCGAGAACTTAAAAATACTCTTGAACTGGAAATATTAAATAAAAAATATCAGTATATTTTTAGTAAACAATACGGAGAGCTTGCATCAATTGGTGTAGTAATTAATGATCCAAAATTTAATAAAAGAGATATGAACAAAGAAGAATTCATAAAATTGATCCATAAGTCAGATTCACTTAGACCGAGATTTGATAATGTAAAATTTGAAACTCAGCTTAAGGGAATTTGTTTACAAAATTATAGTCTTAAAAGTCTTGTTGATAACCGGGTTATTTTTATTGGCGATACTACCGGCTATATTGATCCGATAACCGGTGAAGGAATGTATCGGGCTTTTAAGAGTGCAAAATATGCCAGTGAAACAATATTTGAGGCTTTTGCAAAAGATGATTTCTCTAAAAACTCGCTGATGCCTTATCAGCAGAAATTATATAATGAATTTGTTTCAATATACAATTTTATAAAAATAGCTGTTTTATTTACAACAAATGAAAGTATTTCTAATTTTGTCATTAAAAATATTTCATCTGCTGAAAAACTGGGAGAAAAAATTGCTGCCCTGCAAGGTGCTCTGGCTCCGGGAAAAGACCTTTTTTCGGGAGATACCTCAAAATTATTATTTTCATTGTTTCGTTCACAATTATCACAGTATGTTTTTGGAAGATAGTTCATCATTGCCCTTTTTAGGATAAAAAGAAGAATTTTAAAATTTGAAAAAAGTTATTTTTAATTGAGCTTTTATTGATTACAACGTTTTTAGACTCCTCTCCCCATCCCTCTCCTCTAAAAGAGGAAAGGGGGTAAAATTGACCGAAGAGGTGGATACTCAAACAATTAGTAATAGGTACCTTATTCCATTCAAAAACATTATTTCATTTCATTAGTTTGAGCACCCACAGTTAGTAACAAACCGATAGTTAGTCACAGTTTACTCCGGTGGTCAATAAAAAAATGGTGAGTGGTATAAGCATTATCGTATACAAAACCATTTGGATTCGACTACAAATCTTTTGTTAATTAAGGTTTTAAAATATGGCAATAAACAAAAAAATGATGTTTTTCTCTAATTTATTAATTTTAATAAGCATAAGCTCTTGTCCTACTAATAACCCTGTACCAAATTCTACACCAACAATTTCTTCAAAACCAAGCACATTAATATCTCCTTCTGTAAACCCAAGTATACCTTCAATCCCCAATATATCTGCTTCTACCTCAAAATCTGAAGGCTTTAAACTGGATAAATTTGAGGGGCAGATTGCTTTTATTGGGAGATTACTTTCAAGTGATAATAAGTATACAGAATGGTGGATTTATCTTATTGATGGTAGTAATCCTGTTCCTAAAAAACTATATTCAACTAAAAATCCTATTAGCCGTATACTATTTTCGCCTGATGGTAAAAAAATAATGTTTTTAGAAATTACATTCATAACAAAAATACCAAATAGTGAAGCATTTAAAAATAAATATGATATGAATATAATTGATTTAGAAACTAATAACCGACATTGAGCAGTTGAATTTTTAATTTTTTTAATAATATTTTCTT
>CAYRDV010000470.1:0-4520 GCA_964422885.1 uncultured Candidatus Sericytochromatia bacterium | reverse complement strand
TGATAAGGTTGTTAAGACTTCTGTTTCAACTTCCGAACCGAAACCAGAAGTAAAGTTCCCATCGACAAAAGAAATCCAAAATGATATTCTTCACGCTTCAAAAAACAGTATAAATCCGGGAAAAAAACAGGGCGTTACTGAATGGTTCAAAAAACTCGTAGGTTGGGATACCGAAAGTTTAGTTAAAAAAGCCGAAACATCCATAAAAAAGGAACTTTCAGAACCGAGTGGTAAAACTCTGGGGAATTTAAAAGCCATTCTCAAAAAAAGTGATAAGGAAGTTATTCATGGTGCTCTTAATAACTTAATAACCAGTGCCCTTGAAAATAAGGATACTAAGCTTGTAAAGAGCCTTCTTAAAATGGTAAATGATTTATCAAAAGAGCCTGAGCTGGCAAAAATCGGTAAAACAACCTCTCTCAATGATATTGTAAAAAATAGTATTGAAACATCTGTTTTTAAAGCTTTGGAAAATGGGAGCAGTAAAGATATAGGTTTTGTGCATGAGCTAAAAAAGATGGGGGCAGGCCTGGAAGGAACTGATTTTATAAGTACTGCAATAAACAAAGGCCTTGACCAGAAATTAAAAGTTATGGTTAACCTTGCAAACCCTAAAACCCAGAAATTAACAGGTGAAACAGTTACAAACAAAACGGAACAGTATTTAAGCTTATTACTTTTAAGTAATGGAAAAATAAAGTTACCCGATGCTACTTCAATACCTCAGCCTGATAAAAATATTATTGATAAATTAGCTACTTTGCAAAAGCACTATGAAAAATTTAACTTAAACCCTGAAAAACCTGACTTAACATTACAGACCTTTGAGGCTTTTATTGATGCTAGTGCACAGGCTGATGCCTTTATTGAAGCTTCAAAAGCTCCGGTTGGCAAAAAGGCGCCGCCTAAAGTTAGCGAAAGTGATTTGGTGCCCAAATTTTCTTTAATGGAAAACGGAAGAGCTGTGCATGAGCAGGATGTTGAATTAAGTAAATTCCTTCATCCCCTGGTTACAGGAAGAGATTTTGGAAATCTTAAGGAAAAAGACCAGAAAGCGATTATTACATTTTTAAAAGCAATTCCCAGGCATGATCTTAATGGCTTAAGCAAATTTGAAAACTATACAGAGTTTGCTGATAAGATAAAAATATATGACAATTTCCTGAAAGGTGAACATGCTTTGCCACCATCAATGCAGGAAATTTTAAATGAAAAGGTAAAACCTCTCAGGGATGAAAATGTTAGAGAGCTAGCAAAACTTGATACACCAGCACCTGTAACAACCAGGGATTTGTTAACCAGTGGTTTTCTAAAGGCATGTGTAGAAATTCTTCCTGGTAAAGAACTGAGAAATATGTTTAACACCAGTAAAGGTGTTCCAACTGATAAAGAATTAAAAGACAGGCTTTTAATCAATGTTCAGAAAAGGCTTGAATCAGGCGAAATTAACCAATCTAAACTGGTGGAGCTAAAACATCTTTACCTGATAAAACCAGATGAACTGGAAAATATTGCTTTAAATGCAGCGGAACAACTATTAAAACAAGGTGACTTTAAGGGTGCAAATAAAATACTATCGTTTAAATCAGGTACTACAGATTTTTGTGATGGTACGGGAGGCATAACCAAAACCCGTAAAGATAACCTTTTATTAAAAGTAGAATTTGCTGAAGCAAAAAATGATATTTTAAACGTGATCGGTCCTCAAAGCACAACTGCCCTTACAGAAAGAAATAAAGCAGTATTACTGGAAAAAGTTACTGCTGCAAATATAAAGCTTGAATCCTTATCTGCAAAATTAGCGGGGAAAATTGGCACTGAAGAATTAAAACCGGAAGTGACAACAATAAAAACCAAAATTGGTGAGAAAGAAAAAGAGATTTCCAAACTGATAAATAAATCTACTGGCAAAGGTATGGAAGTTTATCATGCCGAAAATGATGTTGAATTGCTTAAAAATATTATAGACTTGAAAACTCAGATTGCCAGTTCAAAATCGCAAATCGGAAGCCTGACAGAGCAAAAAACATCACTTCAATCAGAACGGGCAACACTGGTTAGCCAAAGAACAGAAATAAGCTCACATTTTGAAACTGCAAAAAATGAAGTAGTGATAGCAAAGCAAGAAGCACAAAATACCTTTATCAGAGAAAAAGCAAAGCTTGAAGAAGAAATAACCCAGGTAAGAGCTTCTGTAGACGCTGCTATTTCTGAAAAAACAGTTTCAACAGAAAGGGAAATAACAAGCCTCGGAAATAAACTTAAACAGGAAAAAGAGTCTTTGGGAACATCATCTGTATTAGCCCAACAGATACTTGATGTAAATACTGCGGCCACTTTATATAAAACAAAAGTTGCTGCTGTACCATCTGATAGTACTAAGCTTAAAAAACCTCATATGGAAAATTATAAAGATAAGGTTTCACTGGAATATAATAACCTTAATTCTAATTTTAAAATGCTTGGTTTACTGGCAAAAGCTGTGCCTGATTCTGATTTTTCCAGAAACTTTTCCAGGACAGGTGAAAAAATTACTGCTGTAAAAACTGCTCTTGAAGCTCTTAATGCAGAAGTTGTAAGCTTTTATGCTTCTAAAGGAAGTAATACTACTGAAAATAAAGCTAAAAAAGAAGAATTTCAGGAACGTTATGATCGTCTCTCCTCTCAAATTGCCGCTATTTCTCACGATATTATATTCTCAATAAAAGATGGAATCGGTGATACAAAACTAAAAGAATTACCCATCCCAATCCAGGTTGCAGCTAATATCTTTGTAAAATCTGATTTATTATTTAACCACCCTGAATCATTAGCATCAGACTCAAATACAAGAGAAATCAAGGGGCAAATTTCCGCTTTAAGTGCTGAGTTAACAAAACATGAAAGAGGGTTTGAAGCAATTAAGGGTAGGCTTGAAACCAGCCTTGCAAACCAAACCAGAAAACTTGAAGAATTTAAATCAGGACTTCAGGAGACGCTGGCTACGAAGGTTGGTGAACTTGATTCAAAGAGAAGTACTTTACAATCAGGCCTTGATGCAAAACTTTCAACGATTACTTCAAGAGAAGAAGAAATTAAAACAAAATTTGCAAAAGATATAGCTTCACTGGATAAACAAATTACTGCTAAAGATACTGCAATTGAAGGGCTTACAGGTGATATTGAAGCTCTTAATAATAAAGTAACAGCTCTTACTGCTGGTAAGGATGAAACTCTAATGGGAAAAGATGTTTCCGCATTAACCAGTGAATTATCAACTGCTCAGGCAAAACTGGAAAGACTCAAAGGTGAATCTGCCACCCTGGAAACCAGCCTGACAAAAGCAAAAACAGAGCTTACAGGACTTAACCTTGAGTTGCTTAATACTAATCCGGCCTTACATGAATTAAAAACCTTACAGGCTGAAGTTAAAACAACACTATTTACTTCAAAGCTTGCACTGATCGATACAGCTAATTTGACAGGTAAGAAACCAGAGCTTTCAACATTTGAGCGAATAAAAACCACTGTATCAGATGCCTTTACAAGCATGGGTAGTAAACTAAAGGGAGTTTCCACGGAAGATGTACGTAAAAAGGAAATGGAGTTTGAGAGTGCTCTTAATAAAGCGATTGAGCAGATTTCATCTCTTTCATTACTGGCAAAGTCATTACCAGATGGAGATAAACTGAAAGAACGCTTAACTGCACTTCAGACCAAAATTACAAAAGATATTACGGACTCATTGACTGGTATAAACGGTCATATTGAAAGTTATGCCAATAAGTTAACTGATAACAGAACTTTAAAGGATAAAGTAGTCGGGTTCTTTTATGGAAACCCTGACAAAGTTAATGTTTCACACGAAGAAAAACAGCATATAAAGCAGGGCTATCTGGGAGCAATTGACACTATGCTTTTTGGGGAACTTAAAAAAGTAGAAAAAGACATCAGCCTTCTTAAAAAAGATATGGTTAATGCTTTGGCCATGCAGGGAGGCTTTGACCTTGTAGAAAGTGTTTCGGTTATTTCTTCGGGAAAGCAGAAAATAGAAAGTGAGATTACAGGTCTGGAAACCAAACTTGCAGAAAAATTCAGAGGTACTGAAGATGAAGCCATATTTACTAAATATATGACTGCCAGCAATAAAATAAAAGGCCCGGAAGGTTTATTTGTGCAATTACAGGAAAAATATATGCAATACCTTGAAAAGGCCGGTACTCCTGCGGCTAAATCAATAAATGCAGAAATACTTGCACTTGAAAAATCTTTGAGAAATGAGCTAACAGATATCGGAAAAGCTTCAAAAGCTCTTAAATATGGTTCTGCTGAAGTTGAAGGAGATTTCAGAAAACTACTTTCATTAAATGATGATTTATTTAAACTCAAACATAAAGAACATAATGTTCATGCTTTACTTAAACGTAATACACAAGATACCGGGACTTTAATCAATGAATTAACTGTCAGGGAAAAGTCATCAACTACAATATCCTTCCAGAATCCTGGTGGAAAAATGTACAGTTTTGTCCGGGAATTTA
>CAYRDV010000469.1:0-4526 GCA_964422885.1 uncultured Candidatus Sericytochromatia bacterium | reverse complement strand
AACCTGCCATTTTTATATTTCTATAAAAACAGTGCTGTTTTTAAAAGTTTCTGATAATCTGATGATGATATTGATCCATCTTTGCTAACTTCATTCCAGGCCTGTTTTAATGATGGTGGGACATCTATAAGATCTTTTACATCAATTACTTTTTCCGGTAATCCTAATTCGCTGACTTTTTCTTGAGACGGGTTAAGGTTAATAACCATGTTAGGACTTTTATCCATTTCTGCCCTTAAAGCTTTCAAAAAATTCATTTCTTTATCATCCAGTTCTGTATCATCCCCGTTTGGAGCCGCTGCATGTACTAATGAATTATAATCGTTAGCAGTTATTTTCTGATCCTTACTAACCTTATTCCAGGCATCCTTTAAAGTATCAGGAACTTCTAGCCCTTTAAAGTTTTCTTTTGTTTCTGAGCCTGGAACGATATTTATAACACCTCCGTTTTGATCAAGAAGGTTCTTTAGAGATGATAAAAACTTAATTTCATCTTCATCAAATTCTTTATTTAGCTTATTCGGAGCTGCTGCGGCACTTAATTTCGCAAAATCATCAGAAGTAATTTTCCCGTCTCTGCTAACCTCCTTCCAAACTTGTTTTAATGTAGGAGGAATCCCATCATTACCAGCCTTATTTACTTCAGGTTCATCATCAAATAATGAGAATTGTGCTGTTGAAACACCTTCCTGTTTTGGGCTATGCTCAATTCCAGACTGTAGTTTTTTTAAAAAATTTAATTCGGCTTCATCAAACTCTTCATTTTTGAGATTTGGAGCAGCAGCCTGAACAAGTTTCTGGTAATCACTTCTTGAAATAAAGCCATCTTTGCTAACTTCTTTCCATGCTGATTCTATTGATTTTGGAATTTCCATAAAATACCCCGTTATTTAATAATAGGAAAAATTAATTTGTTAATTTCCATTTTACTATAGATATTTATACCCATAATAAATAAAACATTGCTAAAAATCATTTATAAATTACCATAAGTTTTAAATACGATTCCAATAGGGGAGCCCTTATATATGTTTTTCACAACAAGGGGCTTTACTTCGACTACGCTCAGTAACCAAAGTCCCTTATTCAGGCATAGCCTGATTGTGAAATTATTGAAGCACATTATAGTTAATGATTTACTTTGTAAATTAAATTACATTATCAGAAATAGTAATATCACCTGATAAACCATACCCAGAGTCAGTTACAGGATTACCGCAACCTGCTGTATGTTCCAGGTTAGAGCTATGAGTATTAATATTATCAAGGCTTACAGTGATATTTCCGTTTGAATTGGTTACAGTTGTATCAATATTTGCATTAAAAAATTGTTCACGTACCTGATGACCACATGAAGGAGAATCATGGTTCTCATAACTCTCAAAAAACCTTCCTGTATTTGGGCTTCCACCTTTAAACCTAAGATTCACTGTATCAGAAAAATCTCTTGTTAAAGGAATAACAACACCAAAATTATTTTGGAAGAAATGAATTTCAGTACCTTCTTTTTCCTGATAATTATGTGAAACAGAAACCTGAAGTTTTGCTCCGGTAATTCCATTTGTGCCATTCGGCAATGTACCAAACGTGTAGTTAGTTATATTGTAAGTAAAAGTTAGCCCTGAAGCACCGGTACTGAATGAATCTGTTTTAAAAAAAGATAGTTGGCTCGATGATGATAAACTCCCACTAATTGTTCTTGCTCTTGTAATTTCATTTGCAGCTTCAAGCTTATAATTACAATTATTTGTTTCATTAAGAGTTTCATCTGTGTTGGAAAATATTAAAACAGCATGGTTAAAATCTGTGGAGAATTTACCGATTTCTGTCCAGCTGCCACCAATTGTTAAATCCTGTTGCTCTGTAAATTCATTTGGTTTTGCATCGCTTGTATTATATTTCAATACTTTTATTTTTGTATTGCCACAACCTGAACCTGAGAGAGAAGTTGTTTTTACATAAGCTCTGGCTCCATTTGAAGCAATCGGATCAGAAGCACTAATATTGTAATAGGATGCTGCGTTGTTTGCCAAATATGGATAAGTTATGCCTTCTAATGTAAAAGAAGGGGTTCTGGTAATAGGATGTAATTTATCATTCCCAGTTCCTAAATTTATTGGATTTGGCTGGATATATTTTTGAGTAAAATTTCCACTGCTATCAAAAGTTCCTGGAAGGTAAATATCAAATCTATCCTCAAGATAACTATGAATAGAATAATCATGGAATTTTTCTAAATGTAAATTATTGGGAACATCTTCAAAAACTTTTATAATAATTTTATCACTATCTGGATTTGTTTGAACATTAGTTAAAAAGGTAAAAAATCCAGGCCGAGAGTGTGGTAATGAATTACTAGGAGGTAGTATAGGCAATGGCATTGATGCGGATAAATTATCTAAGTTTGAATTTAAAAATCCTCTATACGCAAATTCATCATTACAAGTTGGATTAGAGTATGGTAATTTACCATTTTCTTCAATATATTTTTTATATGCTCTAGCTCCCATATGAGTTGCTGAACTTTCTTCAATCCAAGGGTATTTATCAAGAATCGTTCCTGTATATTTGGATTGTACAAAATCGTGCCATAATTCATGTTCAGCTCCAAAGTCTTCTGATGTTAAAGTTAATGTAGTTGCTAATTTATCATTTGGCAAACCAAAAGCAGGAGCGACAGATTTACACCCTATTTTTTTATCTATTTTAACCGGTATTTGATTTGTTATTACTGGACCATTTGTATCAAACTTAAAACTTGGCCATACATAAGGTGTATTACCATCAGAAACCTGAATGAAATACTCGCAAGCTTTTATTAAACGGTCTTGAATTTTCAATGCTCTGGCTTCGCTTGAAGCTATATCTTGTGCATAATTTTCGGGGTATTGGATATAAAATGCAGAACTACAGTCAAAAGTATTAGTTGTTTGGTTTTCAGACTGAATATTTAATCCTTTTTTTTCAGAATCAAGAAATCTATAACCAGCATTAGGTTCAATATCCGCAGGAAATTGTTTTGAGGCAAACTCAAGTTTATATATTAAAATTGGGTAATTATATGCATTAAAACCCTTAGAGAGTTCAATTGAATAATTTTTAAGTTCGAGTGTATTCCATATTAATTTATCAGAGCTAATAAACCAATTAATAAGAGAGGGGTGATTGTTTCCAACTCTTACAAGATCTGTTTCAAGATTAATTAATGCAGGTTTATTTAATTCTAAACCCATTGGTTCTATTCTTACTATCGGACTTACAAAGTCTTCTAATCTCTTTTGCTCCTGAGTTTTTCTATATGGAAAAACTTCATAAGCTTCAAGTTCCTGTTTCATAACAATAGTAGTAGTTTGAGACAAAGCACCTTCTGGAATATCAAGCTTACCTACTCCTGGTAATTCAACAATACCACCTGAAGGAGTTATTTCTCTGATACCTAGAGGATAATCAAATTCGGTCTGGTTATTGTTATACCACCTGAAAGCAAGGTCTTTTACTCCACTGTTCGTGAAATTCAGTATATATTTTGTACCATCATTATTATACCAATTCGGGAAAATTGGTAAAGCTCTCTTCCCAAGATGATACCAGCTATCTACAGTATTCTTACCATTTGTGTTTAAATCAATAATATCCTGTTTTATATAATAAAGTGAATCTTCAATAGTTATTTGGGGAGTCCCTGTCCTGTCATGGATATCCCTTATTACCCTCATATAACCATCAAAAAATCCTGATGGTATCTGTATTATTGCTTCTCCATCAGTAGCATCACTATCTATATATTGAAATGTACTTCCTGTCTCAAATATTATTTTAAATGTACCACTCACTGGTATTTTTACAATATTTTTTGGACTTCCGTTTACTTTCATGTGAAATTCATTAAAAGTAGTGGTTGGTAAAGTAGATATTGTAGATAAAGATTGTGGAATAACTTTTGATTCAAAGTGAAGAAGTTGAGGTTGTACTGCCTTGGTTTCAAAACCAGCTTTAACAATTGGAAGCCTAAACTCGTTATCAGGTCTTACATTTGTATCTCTTGTATTAGGTATCTGATTACAAGAGAAAAGAAAGAAAAAAGGCAACGTTACAAAAAGAAAGTTTTTAAGATTTAAATGTTTTTTCGGCATGTCATCCTTTCTACTATTACAAAATAAAACAGCTTCTACTTTAACAAAAATATTCCATATTAAAAATGAAAAATTAAAACAATTAATTTTTTTGTAAACAAATAAATCCCCACAATGTGGGGCCCCTGTTAGTATTAAAATACTAATAAAAGTAAGCTGATATAAATCAACTATATAAACACAACTAAATAGCCTAAAATAAGACAATGGCTTTTAAAATCTATTGTTTTAACGTATTTTTTAGAATAGCATAAAAAAAAAACTATTTTCAATATCTTATATCAAAATTTAAAGAATACTTAATAATAAATATGATTACCAGAGGGAGCCATGGAAATATGTTTTTCACAACAAGGGGCTTTACTTCGACTACGCTCAGTAACCAAAGCCCCT
>CAYRDV010000468.1:0-4526 GCA_964422885.1 uncultured Candidatus Sericytochromatia bacterium | reverse complement strand
TCACTGTTCTGATGTTGTTATAGATCCTTTCCATTATGTAGGTGCAAATACGTCCTATGATTCTATCGCTATGGGTGTTCCGGTTGTAACATTACCAACCAGGTATTTCCGTGGACGCTTTACTTATGCCATTTATCAGCAAATGGGTATGAACGATTGTATAACTGAAAGTACAGAAGATTATATAAATTTAGCTTTAAGATTTGCGACAGATAAAGATTATAGAAGTGAAATCAGTAAAAAAATAATTACTACCCGAAATACAGTGTTTGAAAACATCGCTGCTGTAAAAGAGCATGAGGAGTTTTTCGAAAGTGTTACAGAGCAAAAATAGGGAGAGTTATTTAATTTTTTATATCATCACTTAAAATGGCAAAAACATCCATATTGTAATTAACGATATTATACTTATTTAACATTAAAGTTAACTCATCTTCCGGTTTTATCCCCATCCGTTCCAACATTTCATATTCTGTGGGCTTATTATGAAAAACCTTTATGCTGTCAAAAACGCCAATTTTATCTTTTGGATAACCCAGAAGTTTTGCCCATAATGCACCAATTCCACAACCACTACGTGATATTTTAAAAAATTCCAGGCAACATTTTAAAGCTTCTTTTTGAAAAACAGGACAAAAAGGATCAACTATTTTTACATATTTAAGAAATGAATAAGTAGAAATAGTTGTATTAAATTCAAAAAAGCTGTTTGTAGTATAGGATGGTTGACCAAGAAGGAGGTTATACTGTCTGACCAGCTTAAATAATTTATTTAAATCATTTATTTCTGCTTCAATCGAATCATCTGGAAACAAAAAATAGTCATATTTTTCTATTAAATAAGAAAACTCTCCGGTTAATACTTCATAAATAGCATTATATTTAAACTTTTCATTAATGGTATAAAAATCAGCTTCATTTTTTAAAGATTCCAAATCTCTTTTCTTTAAAATAAGGAACAGATCAAATGTCCGATTATGTTTTTCATTTATCCAGCTTTGATGTAAGGATTTATCACTAACAGAGGCAATGACTAAATTTTTTTTGGAACGGGGAATCATTATTTCCGGAAATTTTGGTTTATCTTCAAAATTAAGGCTAAGTCTGGAATTAAGTTTTGTTGTATCAAAAATTTTTCTATATGGGTGAAAAACCCTTCTACCATCAGGCTTTTCTAATTCCTGGCAGATTATCTCGTCTTTTATTTCCACATTGTCAAAGTTAATAAACAGGTCTTCATGATCACTAAATTTCCAGTATGAACTGTTATAAAGTTTAAATCCAAGTGCCTGAGCAATAAGCGGAAGCCTTAGTTCATCATGGCACAGTTCATAATTTCCAGAATTGTTAAAAGGAATTTCCGTTTTTGCATATTGAGCAAGAAAATCTCTGGGTATAGATTCTGGTCCAAAACAAGCAAAAGCCTTCTTTTTATAGTTATATTTTTTCTTTACATAAGAAAGTAATTTTAGCCAATCATTGTAATCCTGTTCTTTGGTCAACCATTCCCATTTTCCCTCAAGATATTCGATCGGAGTAAGCTTTGTCAGTCCCGGGCAATTAAAAGGAATATCTTTATGGAGGTTTTCCAGAGAATCAAAAATAACCATGTCCCAGGATACAGGATGTAAAATATCAAAATCAAGGTTATTTCCAAAATCTTTATACCATAACCTCATTGCTAAATCTCCGTGTTTCCATTTCCAGATAGAAGATTTATTTTTTATGATATATATATGTTCAAAAAATGATTCAAGCTTATTTTTTATAAACTCAAAATCATCTTCTTCTCCCCCATAAAGACCATAAAACTTTATTTCAGGATTAAAATGTTTCAAAATTTCCAGATTTTTTTTACAAACCAAAGGATCTTTATGAAAACGAAAAAGAATAATCCTGGTTAAGCTTGAGGTATTTTCTGCCAATTATTTAATAGTTAAAGATTTTTATAACTGATAATTTTTTGTTCATAATTTTTATTTTAAAATACCACCCTTGGTTTAAATTCTCCATATATTTCTCTGAAAGTATCACAAATCTCTCCGACTGTAGCATAGGCTTTTACTGCTTCCAGAATATATGGTAAGAGGTTTTCCTCAGTTTTTGCAACCCTAGAAAGTGTATTTAGGGTATTTTTAACTTTTGCGTTATCACGTTTCTCTTTCAATGCTTTTAAACCAGCTATCTGTTTTTCTTCAGGTTCACCACTTACTTTTTCTATTGTTGTTCTTTTTGGTTCTTCAATAGTAAATTTGTTTACACCAACAATGATTCTTTCCTGGTTTTCTACTTCCAACTGATAACGATAAGCACTCTCCTGTATTTCTCTCTGGATATAACCTTCCTGAATCGCTTCAAGGACACCACCTCTTTCATCAATTTGATTAAAATATTCGAGAACACCTTTCTCTATTTTATTAGTCATTTCTTCAATAAAATATGAACCACCAAGGGGATCAGGGATTAAGGGAACATCCGTTTCATAGGCGATAACCTGTTGTACTCTCAGGGCAGTTCTTGCTGAATCTTCTGTAGGCAGAGACAGAGCTTCGTCATGACCATTTGTATGTAAAGACTGTGCTCCGCCTAATGTGGCAGCAAGAGCCTCAATCGTAGTACGAATAATATTATTTTCAATCTGCTGAGCAGTAAGTGATGAGCCAGCAGTTTGGACATGAAACCTGAGTAGCCAGGATTTGGGATTTTTTGCACCAAATTCTTCTTTCATCATTTTTGCCCATAAACGTCTTGCTGCCCTGTATTTTGCCACTTCTTCCAAAAGCTCTTTACTACCGCTGAAGAAAAATGATAATCGTGGAGCAACAGTATCAATATCTATTCCCCGTTCCTGAATTGCTTTTAAATAAGTTCTTGCATTGGCAAGGGTAAAAGCAACTTCCTGGATAGATGTAGCTCCGGCTTCCCTTATATGGTAACCGCTAATACTGATTGTATTCCAGTTTGGTACTTCCTTTGAGCAATAAACACAGGTATCGGCAATCAGGCGCAAAGAAAAATCAGGGGGATAAATATATGTATTTCTGGCAATATATTCTTTTAATATATCATTTTGGATAGTACCATTTATTTTGTCAGCAGAAACACCCTGTTTTTCCGCAACAGCGATGTACATAGCCAGAAGTACTGAGGCAGGAGCATTAATTGTCATTGAAGTACTTACTTTATCCAAAGGAATTCCTTCCAGCAAAGTTTCCATATCAGCAAGGCTGGAAATTGCCACCCCTGTTTTTCCAACTTCGCCCAAAGCGAGAGGATTATCCCCATCCCGCCCCATCTGAGTTGGCAAATCAAAAGCAACACTTAAGCCAGTCTGACCTTGCTCCAGAAGATACTTAAATCTTTTATTTGTTTCACGTGCTGTACCAAAGCCTGAATATTGACGCATAGTCCATAATTTACTGCGGTACATCTTATCATGAACACCACGGGTAAAAGGGTAATTACCAGGGTTTCCCAACTGCTCCTGGTAATTAAAATCAGATAAAGTTGAATCATTATAAAGATGAGAAAATTCTTCACCGAAGCTTGAATTTGAATATAAATTTTGTTTGCTGCCCATTATTTTAAATTTCCCTAATTTACTTTCAAAAAACTTTTTATATAGTTATAGTGTATTATTCTTTAAAATCTTTAATAATCTCAAAAACATCATCAATTAACTGAATATCAAATATTGAATTAATTATTTGACTGATTAAATTGATATTATTTAGGCTTTTTATTTTATAAACCAATTTATCTGGTATTTCTTTAAATTTCTTATTTAAAAGCTTTAATAAAATTTCTTTTTCTGCTTCTAATTTTCCTTCAGCTAGTCCCTGAATCATCCCTTGGGCCATCCCTTGGGCAATTCCTTGGGACATACCCTGAGCCTGTGCTTCAATTGTTGCATTATACATTCTTGATGCTTCATCATGGCGGGCTTTCTGTCTCATTTCAATCAACTCTCTCAGTTGATCATCATCAGATGCCCTTAACATCTCATTTAATGCCATTACAATTTCCTCCTCTTCTTTTAAAATATAAGGAATATCATCAATATCATAAACATATTTCTCTCCATATTTCAAAGTATACAGCCATTTCTCAAACGTAGTCTCTAATTCTTCAGGTTCCATTTTTATAAATTTTGGTAATTCAATAAAATGTATTTCTTTCAAATCTGTTAGTTCATTTCCTGATTTAATATTCAGAAATTTGTAAATATTGTGAATATCTGGCTCATTTTTAAGTAGTATAAAATTTAATATAGATATGCTTATTGATTTATTTAACGTTTCATATGGTTCAGATTCCTTTAACTGGCTTGTATAAAGTTTATCAAGATAATAAATTATCCTTTTAATATATGATTTTTCATAAGCAACCTGCATTTCCACATTATATCTTTTTCCATTACCATCAAGCACTTTCACATCAAGACTTGTAAGCTTATCTTTAAGATATTCCTTTATATTAAGTAATTTCTAAAAAATAACTTATCACAAAACAATATCTGTTAGGGC
>CAYRDV010000467.1:0-4542 GCA_964422885.1 uncultured Candidatus Sericytochromatia bacterium | reverse complement strand
TATGTTTGCCTGTCTTGCTCTTTTTTCCTGTCCGGCTTTTGCCGATTATGATAAGCCAAAATCATAACCAATAAAGGTTGAGCCTAAAAGAGCTGAAGTATTTGATCTTGAAGGGCATAGAGGGGCAAGGGGACTCCTTCCCGAGAATACTATACCTGCTTTTATTAAAGCTATTGAACTTGGAGTAACTACTATTGAAATGGATACAGCTGTTTCAAAGGATAAGAAAATAGTTCTTTCTCATGAACCTTGGTTCTCCAGTGAAATTTGCTCATTACCTGATGGTAAGCCTGTCACTTCACAAAATGAAACTAATCATCTTATTTATAATTTGAATTATGAAGAAATTGAAAAATTTGATTGCGGGAAACGTGGACACCCACGTTTTGTAAAGCAAAAGCCAATGGAGATACATAAACCCCTTTTAAGGGATGTAGTTACTCAGGTAAATGCTTATCTTAGTGAAAAAACACTTCCTCCTGTACAATATAATATTGAAATAAAAACAGAACCAAAAGGTGATGCTAAATATCACCCTGGACCTCAGGAATTTGCTCAGTTACTATACAATGAGATAAAAGAACTGGGAATTTTAAAACACACAATAATTCAGTCATTTGATGTACGTGCATTACAGGCCATGAGAAAAATTGACCCCCAAATACCACTGGCCTTTTTGGTAGAAAATAAAGAAAGCTTTTTGTCTAACATAAAAAAACTTGGTTTTAACCCGGAAATTTATAGTCCTGATTTTCAGCTTATCACTCCCCGCCTGATTGAACAGATACATTGGCGTAAAATGAAACTTATTCCCTGGACAGTGAATAAAATAGAAGATATGAAGCATTTAAAAGAAATGGGTGTTGATGGTTTAATAACTGATTACCCTGATTTAGCAAAGTTTTTAATTAAAAAGGATTAAAAATGAATCTGATAAAGAACAAATATGGGCCTTATTTATTTTTATTGCCTGCCGGAATTATTTTAATTGTTTTTTTCTTTTATCCTCTTTTAGAGGTTTTTAGATTAAGTTTTACCAAATATAATATTGTTAGCCCGGAAAAATACATTGGCCTTAAAAATTTTCAGACTTTAATAAAAGACCCTATTTTTTGGCAATCTCTTAAAAATTCAATTATCTATATGTTGGGAGTAGTCCCTCCGCTTATTTTTATTCCTATTTTTCTGGCAATTCTGGTCAATAATCAGATTCGTGGAATAAGCTTTTTCAGAGCTGTTTTTTACCTGCCAGTAGTAATTTCAATCGTTGTAATTGGTATTGCCTGGAAATGGCTTTATTCTGAAAATGGCCCTTTAAATTATCTTTTAACGGCATCACATCTGACTTCAGATAAATTAAACTGGCTCTCTGATCCAAACCTTGCTCTTTTTTCCGTTATGATTGTTACAGTCTGGAGGGGCCTGGGTTATTATATGGTAATTTATCTGGCGGGTTTACAGGCGATTCCTAAAGAATTATACGAAGCAAGTGAAATTGATGGGGCGAATTCCTGGCAAAAACATATTTATATCACATTACCCTTGCTAAAGTCATCGATAGTGTTTGTCGCAGTTGTTTCGTCCATAAATGCCTTAAAAGTTTTTGTGGAAATATTTATAATGACGGGTGGCGGCCCGGCACATACCAGTACAACTATCGTTCAATATCTTTATGAAAAAGCTTTTCAGGAACTAAATCTTGGTTATGCCTGTGCTCTGGGAGTTGTCTTATTTATATTTACCTTTTTCTTTTCTCTGGCAAATATAAAAATTATTGAAAAAAACTGGAAATCCTAAACAAGGGGCTTAAGCCCCTTGTTCAAATCTATTTCGCTTCTTTTGCTGCGTAAAGATACATTCCGTTATAGTAGCCACAAAGCTCACAAACTTTATGTGAGTGTTTCATTTCACCACAGTGTTTGCACTTCATCAGGCTTGGAATTATTGCTTTCCAGTGATGTCTTGTATGACCCTGCTTACTGTGCGAGGTCTTTTTCTTGGGTTGAGGCATATCTATTCTCCTTTAATTTTATCTTTATACGAAAGTAGCTTATCCCATCTTGGATCTACCACTTCCAATTCATCTTTTGGGTTAAGATTATATATTTTATCATTTACACAGGTTTCTGAGCAAAGTTTTTTTGTTGGTAAATTTAAGATTATATACTGTCTTATATAATCTTCAATATCTATTAGCTCTGTTGAAGAAATTCGTTCATGTATTGTTTCTGCCGTAAATTCAAGATCTTCAACCGGAAAAGGGTCGTCATTTATTTCTATTGCTTCATCAATATCAAATTTAAGATGGATGTCATATTCTTTGGTACAACGATCGCAGGTTACTTTTATTGGTGTTGCAAATTCCCCGGAAACCAGAATAAAATTGTTTCTTAGCCTAAACTCAACTTTACCTGCCGTATTACCAGTAGCAGTTACATCTTCATATAAGCTTATCAGTTCATCTATTTCATAAGAAACTTTTTTATCTTCACGAATCGAAAGTTCTTTTGCACTAAAACTAATCATAATATCAACAATTTAAAATTATACAAATATTAATATTAAATTAAAACAGGTTTATAGACAAGTTTTTAAAATAAAACTTAAACTAATTTGTGAAATAATTCTATGATAGAATCTATTATTGGTATGACCTTACCTCCTTTTTATAAGGTTATATTTATAGTAATAAATATTATGTTTTTCACAACAAGGGGCTTAAGCCCCTTGTTCAGGCAAAGCCTGATTGTGAAATTCTTTTTCTATTTAACTATAGTACTTTTTTGTAAATCCACACTAGTAAAAATAATTTTGATGGAGCTGACAATAAAATGAATAAATTAAAAAAACAAATATTACTAAGCTTATTACTCTTTGGTTCCGGCTTTACTTTTATTCCATCTGTACACGCCCAGGATAATAATATTACGGCCCTTACTGATATAAGACCTGATCATTGGGCCTATAACTCTTTACTTCAGTTAATAGAAAAATACCATCTAAAGCTTGGCTATCCTGATAATACATTTCGTGGAAATAAACCTGTCACCAGGTATGAAACCGCCGCTTTACTGCTTCAGGTTTTACAGCACACAGAAAAAAAAGCATTAGAAACCTCTGATAAAGAAATTATTGAATCACTAAAAAAAGAATTTGTTATCGAAATAAGCTCAATAAAAATGCAATTAGAAGCACTTCAGGATCAGACAGATATAAATTCTACGACATTAGACCAGCTTTCTCAGCATATAGAATTATTTGATCAGGCTTTAAATTTTAGGTTATTTGGCTCTCTTGCTATTCGTAACTGTTCAATGGCCACAAATATTATCAGTGAACCCCAGAATATTATCAAAAATCTACAGGGAAACCGATTTCAGACACGTATTGGTGGAGGTATAACCGGAGATTTTGCTGATGATTTTAATTATCAGCTAAGAATACTGACAATTGATAATAATTCTTTTAATCTTCCCTGGCTTCCTGTTTCAACAAATCTTGTAAGGCTGCCATTTTTAATGGACAGGTATTTTATCAGTTATGTTCCTTCAAAGTTAACCCCCAAACATTCATTACAATTGACATTTGGAAAAGCGATAAATTTTCTTCCCGAAACTGAATTACTTTTTGATGAGGATGTAAGCTTTTCCGGGTTTAGCCAGCAGTACGCAATAAATAATATCACACCCTGGTTTAAGCAGTTATCATTTGGTTTATCTGAAAATATTCTTCTTACTGAAGGTGTTTATGATACTACCTATATGCTTGGAGCTAAGGTTGGTATTGATTCTCAACCAGCAGATAAATTTTCAGTAAAAACCGGAGCCAGTTATCTGCATTATATTGGTGAAAAAAATATGGCAAAATTTCAGTTTCCCACTGGTTATAATGGTACAACCAGTATAACAAACAGGTTGGATTCGACACAAAATGCTTTTCAGGCAAATTTTAATCTTTTAGATGCTTTTTTAAAGTTTAGATATAACTTTAACGACAGATTACCTCTGGAAATTTATGGTGATTTTGTTCATAACTTTGGTGCTGCTGATAAAAATCAGGGCTATTTATTTGGAGCTAGCCTGGGTGATATGAAGCAAACAGGCGATTTATTCTTTAATTATAATTACAAGAGTCTGGCTCAGGATTATAATTTAGCTTTTTTTGTCCAGGATCAGATGGGTGGTACTGATGTAAGCGGTCATCAATTTGATGTTGGTGCTCAGATTGCTGCCAAAACAAGGTTGCTTTTTACCTTTCAGCAGCGTGCCAGTATCAGCAGCTCTAAAAATCCTAACCTATATATATTATATTCAAGCATTCGCCAGGATTTTTAAGTAACAGCAGCAACTTTCTTGCTGTCATTGGTTGAGATTATTTTACCATTAACTGAAACATCAACTAAATTATCGGTTGAAATTTCTTTGCCAGCAGGAGATTTAAGCTCTTTAATCTGAACGAATACTCTGTCATTAAGATCAAATGCAGCAGTGTTGTTTCCACCATTGTTGAATTTGATTAATAATGTTTTACCATTATTAGCAA
>CAYRDV010000466.1:0-4549 GCA_964422885.1 uncultured Candidatus Sericytochromatia bacterium | reverse complement strand
TAAAAATTCAGACGAGAACAGTGAAAAAGAAGATGAGCAAAGTTTACCTGCTCTTGAGAAAGACAATATTGTAGATAAAACAGGTCAGAAAATTGAAAATAAAGAAACCAAACCTCCTGAAAGATTTAAAGAAAGTACGGTTCTTGGGGTCATGGAAAGACTTAACCTTGGTACACCGGCAACCAGAGCGGCAATAATAGAAACCTTAAAATTACGTGAATATGTTTTCCTGGAAAAGAAAAACCTCATTCCCAAAGAAAAAGGGATACAAATAATTTTAAAACTTAAGGACAGAGATTTTACAGATCCTGAAATGACTGCAAACTGGGAACATGAGCTGGATAATATCTACAAAGGTAAAAAAGGTTCGGATGGTTATCAGGACTTCCTTTCAAAAATGAAGGATTTAGTAAAGGGAGAAGTAAAAGATCTCAAATTTTTAAGCTTCTCTTATGACAAAATTCCTGATGCTAAATGTGAAAGCTGTAAAGATATTGAAGAAACAGACAAATTTTTTAAATGCAATAAATGTGAAAGTAAAATCTGGAAAGATTTTGTGGGTAAAAAGCTAACTGCAAAAAATGCCAAAGATTTGCTTGGTGGCAAAGAAATAGTCCTAAAAGGCTTAAAATCTAAGCAAGGTAACACATTTGATGCCAAGGCAAAATTCAATAATGGAAAAATAGAGCTTATTTTTGATAATAGTGATAAAACGGTTAGCATTATCGGTAAATGTTTATGTGAAGGAGATATCTCCGAGTTTCCAAAATTATTTAAATGCCAGAAATGTGGAAAAATTATCTGGAAAAACTTTTTAGAAACCATCATTACAAAAGAGCAGGCTATTGATTTACTTAATGAGAAAACGATCGAATTTAAAGGTCTTAAATCCAAACAGGGTAATACTTTTGATGCAAAAGGTAAATTAGTTGAAGGCAAAATAAAACTTATATTTGATTGAACCTATTAATATTTTCTTGATATTGTGCTTTTTGTCAATTTATAGTAAATTATTTATTGGTATCAAAATTTATAAATTCTACAATCAACGTATTTTGATATCAACAGGGGTCCCTAAAGGGGAATTATTAGTATTAAAATATCTTCCATAATTTATCAAAGATTAACCTAATTATGAAAAAATTTGATTATGAGGTATTATCGCCAATCGGCTTGGGGATAGCAAAAAAAACAGGTACTTTAAAAGAACTTCTTGAAAATATACCTTACCTGATGATCCATAAAATAATACCACCATTAAAGGTCATTAACTATATCCTTCAAACTGGTAAATATGATGCTGGTATGAGCGGAGGGTGTACATGGGAACCATTTCAGATAAATAACGAAGAGTATGAGGAGCTGACTAAGTCTTTAATTGCTTCAGACAAAAAGTATACTAAAGATGAGCCTCCAGATTGGGTAGAAAATTATTCTGAATGGCATATCTGGATAATGGAAAGGTTATATGATGTTCCAGCGGAAGAGCATTTAAGGTTAACAAAAGAATATTCCAGACTGGAAAAACTAAGAAAAGAAGCACATGAAAATGGTGATTCAACTCTAACCATCGATTTACATTTAAAAGCTATTCAGGCAGGAAACGAACTTTCGGAATATTTTATGAAACATCTGAAAAGAAAAAACTCTAATTAACCAATGTAACTTTAAATAGCTCCCTTTGTGGATATTAGGTATCATTAGGAATAGCTTTTACTTGATAATTTTTTTTTGAAAGATTATAGTAAATATAAAAGTAGTTATTTTAAAAGGAATTAAGGATGCTTTCAGAACTTCATAATAAACAAAGATTAAAAGATTTAGTTTTAAGCCTTACAACCTTAGATAAAAAAGAAAAACGAGAAATATCCGAATTTCTACAAGAATTTCTAAATATTTTAATAAATCATCTTGAATTAAAAACAGCAAGTTGTTATTTATTCCTGGACAATCAGGAGAATAGAGAAAAAAATACAAAGCTAACCTTATTTTCTTCATTTGGAGAGGAAAAAGAATATAAATCTCAGATCTTTTTAAAGCCAGAAGAGGAAGAAAAGCTAATTATCACGGACTCGATTCTTACTGATTCTAATCTGGACACTTTTCCAAATTTACAATATTTTAATTCAGATAATAAAAAATTAAAACCGATAATAACTCTAAAATACAATAAGCTATTTTTTGGTTTCTTAGCTTTGAATAAAGTAAAATCAAATGTTAATAAGTTTGACAACTTCGATGATTTTGACTTTATGATATTTACTCTGCTTAGTGATTATCTTTCAAGAGTAATTTTTAATTTCAATAACCTTAAACAAATTATTTGGAAAGAAGCGGATATATCATATACGGATGCTATTACCGATCCTGTATCCGGTGTTTATATAAAAGCCTTTACTGAACAAAGATTAATTGAAGAAGTAAAAGAAGCTGTACGTTATAAAAGAGAGTATTCATTTTTATTAATTTCATTAGATAATCTGAATCAATTAAGAAGCACACATTCAGAGCAAACCATCCATGATATTTTCACAAGCATGGGAAAAACAATTAAAACAGTTTTAAGAAAAGATGTTGATATTGCAGGTAAATTTGATGATGAAACATTTATTTTAATTTTACCTTCAACACCTTTAAATGGAACCAGTATATTATCAAACAGGTTAAAAGAAAAAATAGAGCAAATACCTGATGTGGTTATCAGTATAGGGTTTACCAGTCTTGAAGAAACAGACAAAAATAAGGACAATATTATTGAAAAACTGACTGAAGCCCTAAAATACTCAAAAAGGTTTGGAGGAGATCGGATTACTTTCCACAATAAAGGCCAGTTATCTGTGGAAAAATTAAGCGGAACACATATGCTTACTGACAAAGATGGTAATAGTGTAGATTTTACTGCTCCAATGATCAAAAAGCAGTGGTTTAATATTCCAAAATATTAATTTTCTCTAATTTGCCCATTTCCCAGGACAATCCATTTATAACTGGTTAGTTCTCTTAAGGCCATAGGTCCACGGGCATGAAGTTTTTGAGTACTGATGCCAATTTCTGCACCCATGCCAAACTGAGCTCCATCAGTAAAAGCTGTAGATGTATTGACATAAACAGCAGCAGCATCAATACTTCTGACAAATAAATTAATTATATTTTGCTCTTCGGAATAATTGCTTCACTATGTTTTGAGCTGTATTTAATAATATGTTCCATAGCCTGTTCAATATTATCAACTGTTTTTACAGACATTTCCAAAGATAAAAATTCTGTACCAAAATGCTCTTCTTTTGCTGGTTTCAATAAATTTTCGTTATATTTTCCCTCCAGATACTGAAATGCCTGCTCATCAGCAAAAATTTCCACATTATTGTTCATTAAAGAGACAAGCTCAGGCAAATCTGCAAGCCTTTCTTTATGTATAATCAATGTATCCAGTGAATTGCAAACGCTTGGCCTTCTGGTTTTGGCATTAAAAATAATTTTTTTACCCTTTTCTAAATTACCACTTTGATCAAAATAAGTATGGACAATACCTGCCCCTGTTTCAATTACTGGAACCGTAGAGTTTTTACGGACAAAATTTATTAATTCCTGACCACCTCTGGGAATGATTAGGTCAATATATTTATCGGCATTTAAAACAGCCTCCATAACTTCCCTGTCATTTGGCATAAGATAAACAATATGATTATCAACATTATTTTTTTCAAGTACTTGATGAATAATGGAAATTATTGCCATATTAGAATAGTTTGCTTCCTTTCCCCCTTTGAGTACACAGGCATTACCAGATTTAAAGCAAAGAGAAAACACATCAAAAGTAACATTTGGCCTTGATTCATATATAATGCCAATAACTCCCATAGGTACACTTACTTTAGATAATTTCAGGCCATTGGGCAGAGTTTTTTCTTCAATGGTTCTCCCAACCGGATATTCCAAACCAGCAACATTTTTTAAATCAGCAATTATACCATCGAGTCTGCTTTCAGTAAGTTTTAGCCGATCATATCTGGGGTCACTTTCATCCATCATTTCCAGATCTTTGTTATTTTCAGCAAGAATAAAATCTTTTTGTTTTTCAATTTCCAGAGCCAGTTCCAGTAATATCTTATTTATTTTTTCCGGTTCTAAAAGTGATAGTTTCTGACTTGCTTTTTGAACCTTTTCCAATACTTTAAGTAAATCACTCATAATGCTCCTTATAAAATATTTTAGTGAGGCCACTTCGTTCAGTGAGGTCAGACAACTAAAGTTGTCTTAAGTGAGGAGGAAGTGAGGGAGAAGGAAGAAAAAGAATTTTCTTTTCACTTCTTTACTTCTTCCTCACAGACAAGGCAAGCCTTGTTGCCTCACTTAACAAACGAAGTTTGTGACCTCACTTCCTCCTCACTTATTTAAAAACAAATAATCATAATGAATTAAAGGTTTCTGACCTTTTTGACCAATAATCGTATTTGCTTTTTCTGCTCCATACTGAGCCAAGCCAAGGCCCATATTTTCTCTCTTTTCATTGCAAATCCTGATAATGTCTCCTTTTTCAAAATCACCT
>CAYRDV010000465.1:0-4555 GCA_964422885.1 uncultured Candidatus Sericytochromatia bacterium | reverse complement strand
AGATATTGTAATGATTCTAATGTCTGACCATGTTTACCGATCAAAATCCCGGCTTCTTCAGTATCAAGATCAATTTTTATCATATCATTTTTATCAAGATTAACCTCAATGGTATTATAGGCAATACCCAGACTTGTTAAAAATGTTACAACAAGCTCTTTTACTGTTGTCATTTCCTTTATTTCTTTTGCTCTTACTCTGACAAGAATTGGTCTGGCTCCGACACCAAGAACCCCCTTGCTTCCTTCATCGAGGATTTCATAATCCACCTCATCACGTGTTCTGTTTAAAGTAGATAAAGCCTTTTCTAAAGCTTCTTCTACAGTTTTTCCTTCTTGATCAATTGATTGCATAGTAACCGAACTCCTACTTTCTTCTATTTTTCTTTGTCTTTTTTTTAGCTCTTTTAGATTTTCCAGCTGAAACTAAAACAGGGGAAAGCCTGTCTTGGTTATCTTTTATAGAGGACTCATCATTATCACTTTTATCAAGATTTATAGATTTTTTATCACCTTCTAATATATTATCATCATTTGCACTAATTGAAACATTTCCTTCAGCTAACGCAATAGCTTTTTTCTTATTTATTACGAAAATATTTTGAAGAATAGTAATAAGATTAGACACAACTATATAAAGAAGGGCTCCTGATGGAACAGGAACAAAAGCAAACATAAAAGTAATCATAACAGGCATCATATAAAGCATTTGCTTTTGCATAGGATCATCAGGGTTAGTGATCATCATCTTTTGGGAAATAAAAGTGGTTATTCCGAAAAGCATTATCAGGAGAAAATTATCAAAATAATAAACCCCATTATGGGTTAACCCTAGTCTGGTTAAATCAGTAATAAATAAAAATGAGCTGTTATGACCGGCCAGAGTCTTAAATTCCTCGCTCATAAAGGTGCTGTATAACCCGATAAAAAACGGCATTTGGATAAGTATTGGTAAACACCCGCCCAATGGATTAACTCTGTTTTCTTTATAAAACTCAATTACTTTTTTATTATAAATTTCAGGTTTATCCTTGTACTTTTTCTGTAGTTCCTTTAATTTTGGTTGAATCTTTTGCATGTCCATTTGCGCTCTTATACTTTGAAAAGTAAGAGGCATTAATGCCGCTTTAATTACAATTGTAAGAAATATTATTGCTACCCCGTAACTTGCTGTCATAGCATAGAAATAGGTAAGTATCGGTAGCATTACAGAATGTACTAAAAAATCTATCATTCCCATATAAAAATCTTATTCCGCCTTTTTAAGTAAGTAAAAATTTATTCTAATTCGGTACTCCGAATCAGGGGCTCGCCTTGTGGGGAGTCATTTAACAGGATCATAACCTCCGGGATGAAATGGGTGACACTTACATATCCTTATTGCCCCTGTAGCCCCGCCTTTTAACAACCCGTGCTTTTTTATGGACTGAATCATATAGTTTGAGCATGAGGGATAGAACCTACACTTAGGAGGAAAGCAAGCAGAAATTTTTTGATAGATACGAAGAATAAAAATTATAAAATTTGAAAAAAAACTATCCATTATACTTATCAAACAAAACCTTTTACTCAAGATACCTATGTATAAAGTTTAGCTTTTTCCAGAAGACTTTTTACTACGAACTTTAAATCCGAAAAAGATAAATTTAACAAGTTTTTCCTGACAACAAAAATAACGTCCACACCCTTTTGCAGATATTTTAATTCTTCCCTAACAACATGACTTAACTGCCTTTTTAGTCTATTTCGATCTACAGCTCTTTTTGAAACTTTTTTACTGATGGAAAAGCCAAATTTTTGATTTTCTGGGTCTGTAGCTAAAACATGCAAGATTAAATCTTTTCCAGGATAGCATTTACCTCTTTTATAAACAGAATCAAAATCTCTGTTTCGCCGTAATCTTGCTTTCCTTGGGAGCATTAAGCTGTTAAACGTTTACGTCCTTTGGCTCTTCTTGCCTTTATTACTTTTCTTCCACCTACAGTACTCATTCTAACCAAAAAACCATGTGTTTTTTGTCTGTGCCTTTTATTAGGTTGAAATGGTCTTTTCATTTATAAAACTCCTAAATTATTTTTCGTTTTCCATTAATTACATTTTCTAAGATAAGACTACAATATTTTAATTTAACAGAAATAATTGTGTAGCTTAGCTCTCTTTTATTTGGGGTATTATAGCGTATTTATCCTTATATGTAAATAAAAATATTTTAGATGTCATCTGGCTGTAGTCTAAGACTACAGCCAGATGACATAATTTGATTTTAAATTGACATTAACAAAAGTATATGTTAATTTCTAAAAGGTTACATTGGGGCAGTTGGCGCAGTTGGTAGCGCATCACGTTGACATCGTGGAGGTCACAAGTTCGAGTCTTGTACTGCCCACTATACAGCCGCCTTTCATTAAGATAGCTAATAAAAATTGTGGTATACCAGAAGGATTATTTAGTATATGAGACAAAAAATAAAAAAATTTCTTTTTGGTTCTTTTATATCTGCATTGATTTTATCCCAATCATCACTAGCTTTTGCAAGTCAGGATTTATCTGCATATATACTTGATCCTATGCCTGGTTGGTATAAAGAAAGATATACAAGAGGCCACCTTGATATTGGCAAAATGATGAAAGACGGATTTTCCAGGATAGAAGCAATTGAAATTCAAAATCAGATGAAAGATTTGCTGGATAATGAACCTGCTTACGCAGAACTTGAAAAAGAAGGCAAAACAATTGAGCTGTTAAAAAAGAAAGATGAGCAGATTTTAAAAAATCTTAGGATTGCCATTGATAATGTAAAAAATAAAAAAGTTTTTGAAAGCGGGTTTAAACCCGAAAAGCTCAAAGAAAACGAGTTTTATATTGTTTTTGATCTTGATGAAACTTTACTGGTACAGTGGTATGAAGCAGGACTTTTGGGAAAAGATTTTTATGATATAAAAGTACCAACTATCGATAATATTTTAAGACCAGTGATAACCAGTCCTAATTATGTTTCATTAACTCCCGGATTTGAATGGGCTTTAAAAGAAATATCGGCAATTCCAGGTTGTAAAGGAGTAATATTTTTCTCGGCAAAATTAGATACAGCAACCCATTCAATCGTAGATAGGATGACTATTAACGGAAAACCTATAAAAAGTTTTATTAAAGGTTTATTTACCAGAAATTACCTTATCCGTGAAGAAGAACCAACAAAATTAGCAAAAGATTTAAGAATATTTGATGAAAGTCTTAAAAGTGTAATCATTATTGATGATAACCCAACAAGGATTCTGGAAAAGCAAAAAAAGAATCTTAGAGAAATACCAAAATATAATCCTGATGAATACCTTAAAGCAAAAAATATTACCAAAGATAAGAAAATAACAGCTTTTTTTGAAAACCTTTTACCTGTGGTTGTTAGCGAAATAAAGGAAGCCGCAGAGTATTCAAAAGCCCATAAAACACCATTTGCTGAAGCTTATTATCCATATACGGCGGATGCTCAGTCTGAAGTGCTAATGCTTCAGAAACAAGGGCACTCATTAAAAGAATCAATTGAAATGGTTAGGAAAAACCCCAAATTTTTTGAACCAAAGTTTTTCTTTTACGAAGATAAAAAATAATTAGTTATCTATTTACATTTCCAAAACTAATTTTTTATTTTCATTTCTTACCTGTTTAAGAGGGGCAATCTGTAAATCGGCAAGTTTATCGAGATCAACTGTTACACCATCTCCATCAATTTTCCCTTCGGTTTCTTTTTGGAGAGTGCTTCTAAGTAAAGAATTTGGTATTGGAATAAAACCAAGTAATTTTCCATTATCAGGGGTTACTTTTAAATCACCGGTGGAGGCTTTATCAAAATTCAGATCAAGTTTAATTGGTAAAAAGCCCCAGAGAGAAGCAGATAATTTACCTTGTCCACCAGGCATTGCAAAGTTCATATTTTTCAGTGATGAACCATCACCAGCTTTTTCCTTTAAAGCAGTTGCAATGAATGAATCAGGTATTGAAACCCTTCCCTGGCTGATTATTTTCTTACTTGGGTCATTTTCGATATCGAAAGCATCATTTGGTGTACCATCTATTAATTTAACATCTGAATTTAAAAGATTAAAACCGTTGAAATTAACATCTCCACCTCTTAGTCTCAGGTAATTACCGGAAGCATCTGTTGGTTGAGCCTGATTAATAGTCATCGGGGGCTGATAACCATAAACTGGTTGTGGCTGATATACAGGAGCAGGAGGCATTTGTGCTCCACCCATCATCAGTGATAACGAATTCATTCCGGTTTTTACATCTGTTACCTGACCTTCAAGTCTTGGGCTTTCAATAAGTTTGGTAGGGGAAAAGTAGACTGAATTACCAGTGATGAAATAGCTACCGGTCGGTTTTCCCAGTTTTAAAATATCGCCTATTTCTACACCAAAAAACTTTAGTATTTTTCCTACTGGAATATGGTTTACATTAATGTTATCGGGGGTAAATCTAAGCATGTTGGTTACAGGCTGGGCTTCTAACTGGCCACCAACTTTAACATTCAAACCGAATATTGCTTTTTTTATTTT
>CAYRDV010000464.1:0-4559 GCA_964422885.1 uncultured Candidatus Sericytochromatia bacterium | reverse complement strand
AATTACTAAACTTACTAATTTCTCAACACGAAAAATCTTTATTCTGAATTACTGGTATTTTGTACTCCTTACTATCTAAATCTCTAATTTGATTTACTTGTGTTTTATACATATTTTCATATCATAATCTTAATATACAATTTATTGTACACTAAGATAAATAATGAGTAAAGTTTTTTTATCTTAAAAACATTAATTTATTGTAACCGTTTTTTTGTCCGTATTCATCCTGAGTGCAAGCACGTCAGGTTTTCTAAGGACTGAATTCATAACCCGTTTCAAGACATTATCATAGCAAAAGTAGCGAAGAAAATAGATTCTTCACTAAGTTCAGAATGACCGTTAGAGTCACTCTGAGAAATAACGAAGAGTCTCAGAATTTCGCCATTTAAAATAGAACCGCTATAATATAATTTCTTAAATGATAATTCATTTAAAATAATTTTTTCACTTTGAAATAATGATAATAGATAATTTAGTTGTAAATGCGATAAAAAAAGAACTTTCACATAGTATTTTAAATTATCGTATCGATAAAATCTTTCAGATTGGTAAATATGACTTTTTGCTTACTCTTTTTAACAGAGGGGTAAAGATGAGTTTAATAATATCTCTGAATCCTAATATCTATCGCTTACATCTTACCGGAAATCAATATAAAGACTCTAAACAGCTCAGTTCTTTTTGCCTGCAACTTAAAAAGAATCTTGAATCGGGCACTATTGTAGAAATTAAACAAATAAACTTTGACCGGATACTTTCTTTTAAAATAGAAAACCTTGATAATGTCAGGGATCCGATTATTTTTTACCTTATTGTCGAGCTAACAGGAAAATATAGTAATCTGATCCTTACCGATGAAAATAATAAAATCCTTGGTAGTTATAAACAAATTGATGAAACACAAAATGAAGAAAGGCAAATTTTAGTAGGTACAAAATATTGCCCAATTACAAATAAGCAAAACAAACTAGATTTAAATGATTTATCAAAAGAGAAATTTGCGTCCTTAATCCAAAAATACCCAACTCTTTCACTTAAAAAATTTCTGATTAACTGCTTTACCGGAATAAGCTCACATACATGCACTTTATTGTTTGATGATTTACCTATATCCTTAGAATCAGAGCAAAAACTAGATAGTATATTACAAATACCATTAAAAAATTTCCCTGAAAATCTTTTAGATCAGATATTTATCCAATTATCCCAATTTTCTGAAACGATTCGGGAAGACAATATTTTTTTGAAATTTACAGAAATAAATAACCTGCTCTCTTTTAAATTAGATACTAAAATTTCTGAAGTATCAAAAGTTTTGGATAAATATTATTTTAATCTTGAAAGCCAAAATGTTTTCAATAACTTAAAATCAGAACAAAAAAAAGTAATTAATAAAAATATTGAAAAAATAAATAACAAATTACTTATTCAACAAAATATATTAGAGTCTTCTCATGAAGCTGATAAAAATAAGCAGTATGGAGAGTTACTACTTTCAAATATCCATAATTTACCTGAATATACTGATTCTGTAACTATTGATAATTTTTATAATAATAATTACCCTGAAAATATAAAATTAGATAAAAATTTAACTATTTCGGAAAATGCCCAGATTTTTTTTAAAAAATATAATAAATTAAAAAATAGCCGGGAAGTCTCTTTAAAAATAATTGAGGAGTTAAAGCAGGAGTTAGTATATCTTGAAGAAGTGGATATATCTGTTGATAACTCTGAAAATATTGAAGATTTAAAAGAAATTGAAGCTGAGCTAATTTTAGAAACATATATCTTAAAAAAAGAAAAAAATACAAAGAAAACATCTGCTTTGGATAAAAATAATCTTTTGTTATTTAAAAGTATAGATGGATTTGATATTTTGATTGGCAAAAATAATTCACAGAATGACTACCTGACAACCAAACTGGCTCTGGAAAATGATATTTGGCTTCATACGAGACTAATTCCAGGTTCACATGTGATAATCAGGACAAATAACGGTCAAAAAATAGTTTCTGACAAAACTCTTTTGGAAGCAGCCACTTATGCCGCTAAATACAGTAAAGCAAAATACTCGAGTAATGTATGCGTCATATATACCAAAATAAAATATGTAAAAAAACCCCCTCATTCAAAGCCCGGTTTTGTAATTTATTCCCATGAAAAGGCAATCTATGTGACACCATGAAAAAAGCCCCCTAAGGGGGGGCTGTTAACCTATTACCGGGAGAATTCATTAGTTAGAGAGCCATAAATTTTTACCTTCAAAAGATTCATATTTATCTTTCATCTTTAATATTAATACCCGGATGTTTACATAAGTGTTTACATAGATTCTATATTTTATAAATCAGCTTATAAGCTCTTTCTGAGCCCGGAAGTACTCCTTCAATAGGCTCAAAGTCAATATCAGGGGAATTTTGTGTTTCCTTTTTAACCGCTTCAGTCGCCAAAATTTCCCAGGCTTTAGCGGTATCTTCGCCAAGTTTACTGGCAGCATTTACTTCGGCCCCAAATACATCTGAATCCCCAAGTCTTAAAATACGCCCAAACCCAAGTCCTACGCATAATAATACTTTTTCTTCATCAGCCTTGTTGACATTATATTCTTTCAAAGCCCTCTGCATTTCCACAGAAGCTTTTATCGCTTTTTCTACCCTCCTAAAAATTATCATCAGGCTATCACCTTCTTCTTTCAGTAGTATTCCATCATTATCACCGATAATTGGCATAAAAATACGTTCAGATTCATATATAGTCTGAAGAAAATGAATAATTCCGAACTTTGCGACTGATCTTGAAAATCCAGAGAGATCCGTAAACATCACACACCATTCTTCACCAAATAAATCCCATATCCGGTTATCAATTTTTTCTTTATCCGCACCAGGTTTTAGCCTCTCCTGTATTAGCTTGTTAAGCCTGTCACCAGAACCACTTTTAATTATTGAATTCCTATATTCCATACCTTTTTCTCCAGTAACTAAGAAAGATTAAAAATTTTATTGACAATTATATTTTGAATAAAGTAGAATTTCAACCAAAAGAACAAATATTCATTTTTTAAACAAAAAACAATGAAAAATATTAATTCAAAATTCAAAACAAAAAAAATAGTTCCGGTTTTAATAGTATTATTAGTAGTATTTTCAAATATTCAATTTATGGCTAAAGCAGATTCAAAAGAAAGAATTCGTGATCTGGGAGTAATAATAGGCAGGTTTTCCCCTGGTAAATTTAATGCAATTACCGATGTAAAGGGTGTGCGTGTTGGTCAGGTTACTCTGTCTTCAGGGTCAGGAAAGCTTGTTCCTGGTAAAGGTCCGGTAAGGACAGGTGTAACCGCTATTATTCCTGCTGAAGGTGATTTATGGAATTCCAAAGTTGTTGCCGGAAGTTTTGTTTTAAATGGGAACGGAGAAGCAACGGGCCTGATGTGGCTTCAGGAATCGGGGATATTAGAAACACCGATTGCCCTGACAAATACCCTTAGTGTAGGAACAGTTCAAAAGGGGTTGGTAGACTGGATGCTGAAACAACATCCACAAATAGGAATTAGTGATGACACTCTGACACCTGTTGTACTTGAATGTGATGATAGCACCCTTAATGATATCAGAGGGCAGCATGTAAAAACAAAGCATGTATTTGAGGCACTTGAAAAAGCTTCTTCCAATATGGTCGAAGAAGGTGCTGTCGGAGCCGGAACAGGTATGATGTCATATGAATTCAAATCTGGTATAGGCACATCTTCACGTGTTTTTACCCTTGATAATAAGAAATATACCGTTGGTGTTCTTGTTAACTCTAATCATGGCCAGAGATATAATCTACGGGTAAAAGGTACTCCCGTTGGGGAATATATAAAGGATTTGATGCCAAAAGAGTACCAGGATGGTTCAATTATAGTTATTGTAGCCACTGATGCACCACTTGATGCAAGGCAGCTTTCAAGACTTTCCAAACGGGCAATGTTAGGACTGGCACGTACCGGTGCGGTTGGATATAACAGTAGTGGGGATATTGCCATTGCTTTCTCAAATGCAAACAGAATCCCTCATTATCCCTCAAAACCTGTTTTAAATCTGAAAGTTCTTTCAGATTTCTGGCTGGTAGATATATTTGAGGCGGTCGCAGATGCTACTGAAGAAGCTGTCTTAAATTCAGTTATGGCTGGAAAAACAGTTATTGGAAGAGATGGAAATACAGTTTACGGAATACCTCATGACAGGCTTAAAAAGCTTTTGAAAAAGTAATATATAAGCTTTAAATATTTCATTCATGTATATCCGTGGCTAAAATTCTTATGTTTTATTTCTGATAAATACTATAAAATTAATCTGGAGGTAAATGTTGCATCCTGTAAATATAACAGGTTTAAGCCAGCTAAAAATTACTAATGGAAAAAATCACGATAAAAGCAAATTCCTTGCCTGAATTGGCAAGGCTGACAATTGAAGAATTTGTCAGAAACAGAAAAGTAGTCTATCTTGAAGAATCTTGCCTTCCAGAGTTTCAAAATCAAAGTGCGGGAACATTTGTTACCCTTTATAAGA
>CAYRDV010000463.1:0-4576 GCA_964422885.1 uncultured Candidatus Sericytochromatia bacterium | reverse complement strand
TAATAATATCATCAAAGATTTGAATGTCAGTTTGTTCTGTTTTGAGAAAGTCTCTGATATTTCACCTTTTGGTCTTGGCTTTGATCTTGGTATTCAGGCAAATGTGATGGACGATATCCTGATTGGTATTGTAGCCGAAAATACTTTTCTATTCTGGCCCGGTAAGTCTAAAAGGACAAATGGAGTGCTTGATGCGGATACTTTGTTAAATGGTACTCCAGGAAAAGATATATTTAAACTGGTAGAAGAAGGTAATACAAGAAATATCAATTACACGGATTCAGAACCTTTTACCCTAAGATTTGGTGGTTCATACAAATTAGACAGATATCATGAATCATTAAAGAATATGACATTTATGGCAGATGGTGAACAGGTGTTTAACGGAAGACCATTTGCTGTCCATCTTGGTCTGGAAAAAGGCTGGATGTTTGGTAATAATGGTGTATTTGCCAGGTTAGGCGGTCGGGTAGGCGGCCTTGGAAATTTGGCAACAATTGGTTTTGGTGGAAAGATTGGGCCATTTTTGATAGATGTTGGTTATGGTGCTGAAAACCCGATAAACCCGGTAAACAGTAAATCAGTGGTAGGAGCAATTTCTACTTCATTAGTATTTTAGAATATTTCATCTTACTTTATTCCCTTCTCGCTTGTTGAGTGGAGTCGAAACATAGAGAGGTGGCTAGTGGTAAGTTTAGATTATAAGGGTGGATTAAGAAATGAAAAAAAATTATGACAAGGCAAGTGCTTTTTTACTTTTATCACTATTATTTACTTTCGGTTGTGATTTAAATAGACGTATAACAAATGAATATAAAGATCCTATTCTAGTAAATATTCCCAAGGTAATTAAAAATACCCCTAAAGAACTTTCCGGTAAAACATTTGTTAATAAGAAAAATTTTGATGAGGATATATTTAATTATAAATCTATAAGTAGTTATGTACATGTTTCAGATGATTTAAAATCAATAAAGATTTCTTTTAATATAAATGATTCTAAAGAATTTATATCAAAATATACAGTAACAAAAGATGTTATTAAAAAATCTAATGGTAAAGAAATAAGCCTCAATGTTAAAAAAGAAATTTCCCAAACTAAAACCTTTAATGTATCTAACTTCATTCTGGTTTTTCCTGATTTAGATAGTGAAGAAGTTGAGCATAATGTAACGTATGAAAAATATGAGCATGATTCCACCATATGTTCTCCTGCTAATGGTGACTGCCCAGCCAAAACAGAAATAAAAAAATTAAAAGGAAAATCAAAAATATTATTAAATTTACCTTATAATCATAAAATAAAAAACCCTCTTGATGATGCCAATAATTTCAAAAAAACAAATGAGAATATAAGTCCGTGGGCGGATTGGTATACCGAATTAGGATATGGTAAAGGTGCAACTGGAGCAACTATCGACACTGATTATGCATATGTTGCCCCCCTAAATGAAAAAAAAGAAACAAACTTTAGCTATATTATCTCTAATGAACATCCTTACTTTAATCACATTATTAAAGCATTTGAAAATAATTTATTGGGTTTAAGTATAGGTGTTAATTTGAATCTGGGATCTTACAAACAAACTAGTAGTGCTGAGGGAATACCATTAAACGAAGTTAAAACTTATAAAACAGAAAACTTTTACTGCCCTTTTCTAACAGATACACTTGGAGAAATCCCAGAAGAGCTAAATAAAATTGAACCAGAAAAATTATAGTAATATATTAAAGAGATAAAAAATGCTAAAAATTAAGTTAAAAAATTTATTCTTTATAATCATTTGTTTTCTAACAACTGCTTTAGTTGCTTGTTATAGTGGAGAGCAAAAATTGGATTCATCAAAAATTAATCAGGTTTATTATATTTATCCAACTGAGTCTCCTAAGCTTCCTCTCGAATTACAACCGGATAAATTTCCAACACATTCCAAAATTACTAAGGATTTTGAAATAAATAAAAATTCAAATTTTACAAATTCCATTTCCATTATTTGTGAAAAAATGAGTTTATCTGATGTTATCAGCGGTAAATATTCTCCTGAACAATATCAGACTGCATGTGGTACTGATATTTGCAATCAGATAAAAGGAATCATTGATACAACAAATACTGATAATAAATGTGTAAAACCTGAGCTTCTTTCTATGTATAAAAATAGTTGCAGTGGAAATGTTAGCTCATATACCACCTGTAAAGAAAACCTTCCTGACCAAAACCTGATTATTACCAAAATCGAAAACGGTGTGGAAAATCCTCTAACCATTCAGGATATCGAATCAGTAACTGTAAATGGTAAGGATATTACAAACTGTGAAATTATCCTGGAAAAAGGAGATGACCTTTTTGCAACTCCTGTAACAAATAATATAACTGAAGATAATAATTCATCAATTTCTGTAAATGATTCGTTGATTAATAAAGCACTTATAGAACAGATATTATTACCAGAATCCAATTCTGTAATTTCTGATATGGGAAATGCCAAATTTATTCAGCGAACCAGTGGAAGATTTTCTATCCAAAATATCGAATCCAGAGTTATCAAAATAAAACTTAAAGGAAGTAATAGTCCTGTAATGATTCCGTTATTACCAGAAACTATTAATTCTACTCTTAGAGTGGGAATTGATCTGACAAACAATCAGCTAATTGTAGGAACTGTCAAAAAAGATTCTTCACTGGATATTTCAGATTCATCAGTACCTTATACAATCATTAAAAATAATGTGATGAGTATTTACAAAAACCATACTCATGCCTCATTTAAAGCAGAAAGCGGCAAACTGGTAACAGCTTCAAATATTGAAAATACGAAACCATCATTAAAACCTTTGACCCCGATTAATGATTATATTGGTTCATGGTTATACAAATATACAGGTAAAGAGGAAAAGGATAATAAAGAAATTATTCTTGATTTAAAAAATTCAGACAATAATAAATATATGGCCTCAACTACTATTGATGGAGATAAATATACCAGTAACGAAAGTTATGGTGATACAGTTTCCTTACTTGATGTTAAGAGCTCCAGAAATAGCAATAAAATCGAAGGAAAATTTGAGCTAAACGGCCATAATAAACTTGTTGGTACACTGATAGAAACCACTGATCCGGATTTGGTCAAGTATAAGGATACGAGTTATGATATGGAACCTATCCCCTGCCAGAAATAAGGAACAGTGAGTTGTAGGTGCAGAGGCTAGACCTTGTACTACAACTCACTGTTCAGGCCATAACTCACTTTATTTTATAATCGCCCAATCCTTTTCCTGGTTATGTTTTTCATTTAAAAATTTTATCCAGTCAAAATTATAGGCATCAACGCCATGTTTTCTTTCCGGCTTTTTTTCAAAATATTCCATTAACTCGGGTTTTTGTTTTTCGACAATTAATACAGAATTTTCTGGTAACACAATTTCATGTGATAAGGCAATATCTTCCATTTTTGCGGCTAAGTTAACAGGAGCACCAATTACAGTAGTTTCCTTGTAATTTTTACCTCCTACCTGGCAAAGTAAAACTGGTCCGGTATTTATCCCTACCCCTATTTCTATTGGTTCATAATCCATTAATTTTAGAACAGTTCCCATTGCTGCCGCAGCCTGCTGCATATCAACAGCAGAATAAATAGCCTGGATAGTTTCATTACCTGTTTGATAAGGATGCCCAAAAAGAGCCATGATACCATCCCCCAGCAACTTATCAATCATCCCCTTATGCCTTTCCATAATTATATTCAACATTTCTGGTATAAACAGATCAAGCAATGTTACTATTTTATCCGGGCTCATATCCGCTGTCCTGGTAGTAAACCCTCTGATATCAGCAAATAAAACAGATAGTTCTTTTACTGTACCACGACCAATTTCATCTTTTGTTTTAGTATCTTTTTCCAGCTTTTTAAAAACTTTTTCGGAAATTCTTCCGGCAAATTGAGATAATTCACACTTTTTATTAGTATTCTCTGCTTTTTCCCAACCTTTTTTAAATTTTTTCATAAAATCATCATATAAAACGGTTACAGGACATCCACATTCTTTTTTCATTTTTTTATCCATAAAAATATAATTTTGTTGTAAAAAAATACCCCTTGTTTAAGGGGTATTTTTTCATTTTACTTATTTATTCATTTCGATGAATTGCATCTACCGGGCAACCTGCCATTGCTTCATCACAAGCAGCTATTCCTTTTGCATCTTTTGGTTGGGCAAAAACATAAGCATGACCATTTTCGATTACAAATGAATCAGGGGCAGCTCCAACACAAGCATCACACTCAATACATTTTTCATCTACATAAAATAGACCTGCTACATTTTCCGGGAAAATTTTTGAGCCATCAGTACTTGTTGCTGGTAAAGGTTTTCCTCCTTCAGATTCTGGCTTAGCTTCCTCTACAACCGGAGCTGGTTCTGCAACTACGGAAGAGGCAACCTGTTCTGTTTCTTTTTGCTGTTCTAAAGTTGCAGCTTTAATAATCGCCTTTATTTCAGTTAACTTCTCGATTGAAATTGCATCCAATAAAGATTTCATTTCAACTAATTCTCTTTCCTTTTCTTCAGGTTTTAT
>CAYRDV010000462.1:0-4612 GCA_964422885.1 uncultured Candidatus Sericytochromatia bacterium | reverse complement strand
ACCTTGAGCAGTTAACATTCTGGAGTGGAGGAGGAGGTTATGACTATCCGATATTCTCACCTAATGGAACTTTGATAATCTCAAAAGGTTTTGTAAATGGCTCATGGAATATTTATGAGATGAATTCAGATGGTAATAATCTGATAAACCTCTCAGGTAGTGGTTCTTTAAGGGATTTATTTGGCAGTTATTCACCTGATGGAACAAAGATAGTATTTTGTAGAAGGATAGGTAGTTATCATCAATTAATGCTAATGGATTCAGATGGTTCCAATGTAATTCAGATAACAAATGATGCTAATGACCATTATTATCCGAGATTTACACCAGATGGTTCAAAGATTGTCTTTAGTTTATACAATTTTATAAATTTCCAGGTACATAGGATTAATATAGATGGTACAGAAATGGTTAATCTTTCTAATAATGGCTTTAATGATGATGTAGCGGATATTAGTCCTGATGGTAAGACTTTGATATTTTCCAGTGACAGGACTGGTAAATATCAGATTTATTCTGTTCCTTTGAGATTAAATTAAACATGATCTTCAAAATTGTTGCTGTTAATTATTACTGAGCTTTGTAATATTTATCTGCTTCATTAAAAAAAGTTGGAGAAAGGAGAAACTAAGGAATTGTTTTTTATTGTTGAGGCCGAAGATATGGCATGAATGTCTTTACATATATCTATTTTCAATACCCCTAAAATATGCTAATTTTCATTGGCATAAATATATAAAAAGGATAATAAAGTAATAAAATGCTTAAAGTATTAATATCAGGCGCAGCAGGTAAAATGGGAACAGAAGCTGTAAAAACCGTTTTGGCTGATAATGAGCTTAAACTTGTTGGCTGTATAGGGAATGAGAGATACATTGGGGAAGATATTGGTCTTATCGTAAAAGGACAGGAGATAGGGATAAAACTAAGCAACGATGTAGATAAAACCTTTGATGAAACACAACCCGATATATTACTTGATTTAACCAATGGTGAATCCGGGTATAAAATTATAACCAAAGCCATAAAAAGAAATATTAGTTGTGTAACTGGCTCTACAGGTTTTTCCCATGAACAGCTTGAGGAAATAAGAAAATTAACTACAGAAAATGGATTAACAACACTTGTAGTACCCAATTTTGCAATTGGTGCTGTGTTGATGATGAAATTTGCGGAGCAGGCCGGAAAATATTTTAACCACGTAGAGATCATTGAAATGCACCATGAGAAAAAAAAGGACTCTCCTTCGGGTACAGCAATAAAAACAGCAGAAATGATCCTGAAAAATTCTTCAGAATATAATAATGATTTACCACAATCTTTTGAAAAAATTACTGGTAGTCGTGGTGGTAAAGTAGGAAATATTAATATTCACAGTATCAGATTACCTGGGTATGTTGCTACTCAAGAAGTAATTTTTGGTGGTATCGGGCAAACACTTATAATTAAGCATGAAACAATTAACCGTGAATCTTTTATGCCAGGAGTAATTTTTTCCATCAAAAAAACCAGAGAAGTAAAAGGCTATATTTACGGACTGGAAAATTTACTTTAATATATAAAGGTTCATATTTTCTTTCTGGCAGGGTTCTGATTATGAAAGTACCTTTTTTGGATCTAAAAAAACAATATAATAATATTTCAGAGGAAATTTCCAAAGCAATAAGCAATGTAATTGAAAATACAGCCTTTATTCTTGGGAAACAGGTTAGTGATTTTGAAAATGAGTTTGCTTCTTTTTGTACGACCAAATATGCTCTTGGTCTTGGAAATGGAACTGATGCCGTAAAATTTGCTTTGCTGGCAGCAGGAGTAAAACCAGGAGATGAGGTAATAACAGCACCAAATACTTTTATTGCAACAACAGAAGTAATACCCCAGATTGGAGCAAAGGTAGTCTTTGCGGATATTGATGAAAAAACCTACAATTTAAATCATTCAGAAATAGAAAAGGCAATTTCCCCCAAAACAAAAGTAATAATGCCTATTCATCTTTATGGTCAGTGTGCTGATATGGATGAAATAATTAAAATAGGCAAGAATTATAATTTACAGGTTGTAGAAGATGCCTGTCAGGCTCACGGAGCAGAATATAAAGGTAAAAAAGCAGGTTCTATGGGAGTTGCTTCCGCTTTTAGCTTTTATCCGGGAAAAAATCTGGGGGCTTTTGGTGATGCAGGTGCTTTGGTTACAAATAGTCAGGAAATATCTGATTATGTCAAATTACTGAGAAATCATGGGCAAATTGAAAAAAATGTCCATCAAATAGAAGGCTATAATAGCCGCCTTGATACATTACAGGCTGCAATATTAAATGTTAAGTTGAAATACCTTAATGAATGGAATGAGAAACGCCGGGAAAATGCTCTGTATTATAATCAATTATTAAAGGAAACCTCTGTGATTACACCCTTTGAGCCTGAATGGTCCAAAGCAGTTTATCATCTTTATGTTATCAGAATAAAAGACAGAGATCTTTTAATTGAAAAATTACTGGAAGCTGGAATAGATACAGGATTGCATTACCCAACACCTCTTCATTTACAAGATGCCTGTAAATATCTTGGGTATAAAAAAGGAGATTTTCCGATAGCAGAAAAAGTAACAGATGAGATTATTTCCCTGCCAATGTATCCTGAACTTACAAAAGAACAAATTGAGTATGTGGCCGAGAATATAATTAAATTTACTAAAGGATAAATGGATGATTAATATTGGAGTAATAGGGTGTGGTTACTGGGGACCAAACCTGATCAGGAACTTTGAATCTCTTTCAGGTGTAAATATGTATATGGCAGCTGAAATTAATGAGAATAAATTAAAACAAATTCAGGAGAACTATCCCAGAATTATTGCCACGACTGATTACACAGAAATAATAAAAAACCCGAAAATAGATGCGGTGGCAATTGCCACCCCGGCATTTAGTCATGCAAAACTGGCAATAGAAGCTCTGGAAAATAATAAACATGTCTTTGTGGAAAAACCATTTGCTATTAGTATTAAACAGGCAGAGCAAATGAATCTTACAGCCAAAAAATATAATAAAATACTGATGGCCGGACATATTTTTGAATATACAGTTGCGGTCAGAAAAATTAAAGAAATAATTGAAAGCGGAGAGCTTGGCGAAATATATTATATTAGCTGCCAAAGGCTTAATCTTGGTTTATTTCAACAGGATATAAATGTAATCTGGGATCTTGCTCCTCATGATGTTTCAGTAATCCTTTACCTGCTTGGTAAAGAACCGCTTAAAGTCCTGGCATCAGGAGCTTCTCATATAAATCCTAATGTTGAGGATGTATCAATTTTAACAATGGAGTTTGAAAATAATCTGATTGCCTATATTCATAATAGTTGGCTTGATCCGAACAAAATAAGGAAAATGACGATTGTTGGCAGTAAAAAAATGCTTGTGTATGATGACGTTGAGCCAACTGAAAAAATTAAAATATATTACAAAGGTGTTGATGTTCCTGCTCACTATGAAACTTTTGGTGAGTTTCCATATTCATATTTTTATGGGGATATAGTTATACCAATGTTAAAAAATACTGAACCCTTAAAAACGGAGTTAAGTCATTTCCGTGATTGTATAATAAATGGGAGTCAACCTGATTCAAATGGTGAAAGTGGATTAAGAGTAGTAAAAGTACTGGAAGCAGCCAATGAATCAATAAAAAATAACAGCCAGAAAATCGATATTAAAAATTTTTACCAAACTAAAAAGTTATAAGGAGAAAATAATGAAATACTGGTTGATGAAAACTGAGCCAGAATCATTTTCATGGGAAAAACTAAAAAACAACAATGGTAAAACGACACATTGGGAAGGTGTCAGAAATTATCAGGCCCGTAATTATCTTAAAGATATGAAAAACGGCGATCTTGTATTTTTTTACCATAGTGTTGTACAGCCTGTATCTATAGTTGGTATAGCAAAAATTGTAAAAGAAGCTTACCCTGATTTTACCCAGTTTGAATCATCAAGCAAATATTTTGATCCAAAAAGCACTGAAGAAAATATCAGATGGTTTATGGTTGATATAAAGGCAGAAAAAGAATTTGCAAGTCCTGTAACTCTGGAAGAATTAAAAAGTGTAACTGGGTTAGAAAACATGGTACTTCTTAAAAAAGGGAGCCGCTTATCAATTCAGCCTGTTACAAAAGAAGAGTGGGATATTATTTTAAAATATCGCAAGCGAATTAAAATATAACCCATCCCCCCTTCCCTTGATCTAACGTCCAATGGAAGGGGGGAAATATCTTTGATTGACCATTGAGAAATTCGTAAAGAATAATAATTTCTTAACCAACCGGAATGTTAAAACTAATGAAAAAATTTAAAGCTATTGATATAGAATATGGTACTCATTATTAATTGTTTTATCATTCCCTTCCTGGGTCAATCTCTTAAAGTCCCCTCTCGATGTCAGAGAGGGGATTTAGGGGAGAGTTAGAAGAAACAAGAAAACAATTTCCAACCAATAAACGCTTAATTGAAATATTTTAATTAGGTTAAGCTCAGGTAAATAAAATTAACCTTTATTTAACTTTAACCTAATCTTAACTTTACTTTCATCTAATTTTAGTTATAATAATATTAAGA
>CAYRDV010000461.1:0-4619 GCA_964422885.1 uncultured Candidatus Sericytochromatia bacterium | reverse complement strand
TACTTTATATTAATGATTTTCATTCTTTTATCATACAAGGAGGAAGTGAGGCCAGGATGGATAAAATCCATCCTTAAGTGAGGTGGCAAGCAAGCTTGCCTGTGAGGGGGAAGTAAAAAAGTGAAAGAAGTTTTTTTCTTCCTTCTCCCTCACTTCCTCCTCACTAGGACAGCTTTAGCTGTCTGACCTCACTGAACGTAGTGGCCTCACTCATGATACAATTACACGTATAATTCCTCCTTATGAAGGAGGGCAGGGGGATATGTGCTGGATTTTACAAAATTGACTTCAAAAATTTCCAATATTGGCCTTGAGCTTTCTGCTGAATCTGAAGCAAGCAGTAAAAGGCTTATTCGTTCACTGGAAATTTTTGAAGAAGCAGTTAAAAATGATCAGGTTTTAGGAGAAAGGTTAACCAGCTACATTGATAAATTTCCTTGGATGGTAGCCAGACCACTTGAACTTTTAGATAATATCTGTCCTTTGCCACCTTCTTTAAAAGAGATGGATAAATTTACTGTAGTTGCTACTGATGGCTCACAGATAACCCCAAGCCATCATGAGATTGCACTTTGTTACCTGATTAATGTGGGACTGATTATGTATACTTATGGTACAGGAGAAAAACCCGTTCAGGAAAGTGAACCATTTATATATGACAGTGAAAAGGATTTTTATCCTACCTCAAAAAAAACACCAAGTAATTTTTCTGAAGAAGTAATTGCTGTAAAAAGAATGCTTGCTGAAATGCAGGAATTGGCAAATCTTTGCCGTAAGGCAAAGGAAAGAGGGCACCCTACAATTGCGATGGTTGATGGCACTCTTATTACCTGGAATATTACAAACCAGATGTGGCCTGAAGAATACCAGGCAAAAATTCTGGAAAAATTTCTGGCCGTCCTTGATGATATAAAGAGCCTGGAGGTTCCTGTTTGTGGTTATATCAGTAATTCAAGAAGAAATGATTTTGTAAATCTACTACGAGTTCAGTCATGCCCATTTAAAGAAATAGATTGTGAAAATGTTTGTTCTGAAAAAGAAGCCTGTGATGAAATTGTTCCTCTTTATGATCGGCAGATTTGGCTAAATCAGTTAGAGCAGGGTGAGCGCTCCCCGATTTTTGCCAGCTCTGCAAAAATCCTGGAAAAATATAATGATCATCAGATCAGCTTCTTTTATCTTAATGTTGGTAAAGATGAAATTGCCAGAATTGAAATTCCCAGGTGGGTAGCGGATAAAGAAGAGTATTTGAACCTTGTTCACCATATAGTATATGATCAGGTCCAAAAAGGAATGGGATACCCAATTGCCATTCAGGAGGCTCATAATCAGGCTGTAATAAAGGGTGGTGACAGAGCACAGTTTTATGCAATGCTTTCCAGAAAAATGATTAACAGAAATCTTCGGGTTGCTCTTTCCAATAAAGAGCTGAGAAAAAGAGGCGGGCTCGCCTGAAGAAGTGAGTAGGAAGTGAGGTCACAAACTTCGTTTGTTAAGTGAGGCAGCAAGCAAGCTTGCCTGTGAGGGAGAAGTAAGAACGTGAGGAAAGAGAAGATATATTTTTTACTTCTTTACTTCCTACTCACTAAGACAACTTTAGTTGTCTGGCCTCACTTCCCCCTCACTGAACGAAGTGACCTCACTTCTTTTTTAAGCCCAGCCTCTTAGCTTAACAACTTCAATAACTCTTTCAATACCTATTGCAAAGGCTGCGGTTCTTAAAGAAAGGTTATTATCTTTTGAATAATTGTATACATCACGGTACCCTTTAATTATTCTCTTTTTTAGCTTAAAGTTGATTTCATCAAGATCCCAGGTAAACTGTTGGAGGTTTTGGACCCATTCAAAATAAGAAACAATTACCCCGCCAGAATTAGCAATAATATCAGGAATAACCGGAATACCTTTTGTTTCAAGAATCTCATCAGCTTTTATGGTAGTAGGTGCATTTGCTGCTTCAACAATAATTTTGGCCTGTATTTTATCTGCGTTTGCAGAATGTATTACACCCTCAAGAGCGGCAGGTATAAGAATATCACATGGAAGCTCAATCAATTCATCATTGGTAATTTTTTCACATCCAGGAAAACTTATTACTGTTCCGAATTCATCTCTGTGCTTAAGTAATGCTGCGATATCTATTCCTTTGGGGTTAAATATTCCTCCCTGGACATCACTCACTGCTATAACCTTACTGCCTTCTTCTACCATAAATTTTGCTGCATTTGAGCCAACATTTCCGAAGCCCTGGACAACACTTACTGAGTTCTGAATATCAATTCCATAATCTTTACAGGCTTCTTTTACGATATAAACACAGCCTCTGCCAGTAGCTTCCTCTCTGCCAAGTGAACCTCCAAGAGGAACAGGCTTTCCGGTAACAATAGCGAGTGTATGGCCATGTTTTTTTCCATATTCTGACATCATCCAGGCCATTACCTGAGCATTTGTATTCATATCAGGTGCTGGTATATCCCGATATGGGCCAATTACTAAATCAATTTTGGACATATAGCTTTTGGATAATTTTTCCAGTTCATGTGGTGAAAGCTTTTTGGGGTCGCAGGTTACACCGCCCTTTGCTCCACCAAAGGGAATATTAACAATTGATGTTTTCCAGGTCATCAAAGCTGCCAGAGCTCTTACTTCATCAATATCAACGGAAGGATGGAAACGAATACCACCTTTATAAGGCCCTCTGCTTCCATTATGCTGAATCCTGTAGCCGGTAAAAACCTTTAGTTCACCATTATCCATTCTCAGAGGCATTTGAACTGTCAGTTCTCTATAAGGAGATTTTAAAAGTTGCCTGCCATTATCACTTAACTGAAGAAAATCTGCTGCACGATCAAACAATAATTGAGTATTTTCGTTAATTTTAACTTTTTCCTGAATAGCCACTTAATCGTCTCCTGTCCTCATTGACATAAGTAAAACTTACTTAAATCATATTACGCTTAGAGTATTTTTACAACCTAAAAACATCTAAATGGTTTAGTATATCAACAATTTACAAAATCTGTCTTAAAAATTTATAAGTATTAATAAAAACTTCATGAGCTGTGACCGAAGGACATCCCTATAGGGACTCTGATGTTTTTATTAATAATTACAGGGGCCCGGTATTTCCGGGAGTTATAAAACTTTTTTTTAAAAACTGTGAGGTTTATAACTTTTTATTTCAAGAAAAAGTTGTTATAATGTTAACTTAAGTTTAAGATTATGTGTTTTTTTGAGGTTATATATGCATTTGTCCGTAGTTATTCCTGCATATAATGAAGAGCAAAGAATAATCAAATCCCTGATTAAAGTTGAAGATTACCTGGCCAGGCAAAATTATAGTTCTGAAGTTCTGGTTATTGATGATGGAAGTAATGATGATACAGAACTGCTTGTAAGGGCATTTTCTGAGATTCATCCCAGAATTAGGTTATTAAAAAATCCCTGTAATCAGGGAAAAGGCTCTGCTGTTCAGAGAGGAATATTAAATGCAAAGGGTGAATATGTTTTATTTACTGATGCAGATTTATCAGCACCTGTAGAAGAGGTAGAACGCTTATTTTACTGGGTTTATCAAGGCTATGAGGTTGTAATCGGCTCAAGAAATATTTTTGACCCGGTAGTAAATATAGATAGTTTTTTCATCAGAAAGTTTATTAGCTCGGTTTTTAATTCTATTGTCAGGCTTTTTGCTTTACCACAATTTCATGATACTCAATGCGGTTTTAAACTTTTTAAAAATGAAACAGCTCAAAAGTTATTTTCCCTGCAAAAATTTATGGGTTTTAGTTTTGATGTAGAGATACTTTATATTGCAATTAAGAATGGTATTAAATGTAAAGAGGTGGCAGTAAACTGGAAGCATTGCCCTGCTGGAAAAGTACAAATAGTCAGAGATTCTATTAGAATGTTTAAAGATATAATTCAGATTAAAAAATTACATAAGGAAACTGAGATAAGAGGTGAGGTCACTACGTTCAGTGAGGGAGAAGTGAGGCAACAAGGCCTTGCCTTGTCTGTGAGGGGGAAGTAAAAAAGTGAAAAGAAGTTTTATTTAATCTTACTTCTTCCTCACTTAACAAACGAAGTTTGTGGCCTCACTAGGACAGCTTTAGCTGTCTGACCTCACTTCCCCCTCACTTCCCCCTCACTTCTTCAATCCTTTCTACCAGTGCTAAATGCTCTGTATGACCTGTTTTATAGGCAATAATTTTTGCCTTTAACATTTTACCCAAAAAGGCCAGATCTCCTATTAAATCAAGCGTTTTATGTTTCGGTAACTCATTTTTGTATCTTAGGTCTGTCGAATAACCAGTTGAATTTATAATTATTGTATTTTCAGAGGAAGCTCCCTGGGCCAGACCTTTTTTATAAAGCATTTCAGCATCTTCAATAAAGCCAAAGGTTCTTGCATAGGCAATTTCATCAATATAATTCTGAAATGAATATTGAAAATTGTTAAAATCAAAGCCGGGAGGCTCTCTGTGATAATCAATATAATAGTTGATACTTAGATTATCAGCAGGCAAAGCTAAAATAAATTTATCTGATTTTCTGATATAAATTATTTCTTTTAATTCTAAAAAATCTCTTTTTTTGTTTTGAATTTTTATCTTTTT
>CAYRDV010000460.1:0-4621 GCA_964422885.1 uncultured Candidatus Sericytochromatia bacterium | reverse complement strand
AAATAAATGGGAAAAATATATGTTATCGGTGTTGCCGGTGGAACAGGTTCCGGTAAATCAACTATTGCCAGAAATGTGGTTGAAGTTGTCGGGCCAGGTAACGTAACATATATTCAGCAGGATTCTTATTATTACGACCTTCATCATTTACCTTTTGAAATCAGATCCAAACTTAATTACGACCATCTTGACGCTATTGATAATGAATTACTGATAAAACATCTTGAACACCTTAAACAGGGAAAACAGATAAAAAAGCCAATATACGATTTCAAAACTCATTCCCGGATGCCACAAACAGAATCAACGCCATCAAGAAAGGTTATCCTTGTTGAAGGAATACTGGTTCTGGCACATGAAAAGCTAAGAGAGATGATGGATATAAAAATATTTGTAGATACTGACTCAGATATACGCCTAATCAGAAGAATTACCAGAGATGTCGTTGAAAGAGGCAGAGCACTTGAATCTGTGGTTGACCAATATTTAACTACTGTAAGGCCAATGCATGAATTATTTGTAGAACCATGTAAAAAATATGCAGATCTGATTATTCCTGAAGGTGGGCATAATGAAGTGGCAATGGATATGCTGATTACAAAAATAAAGTCTCTCGCTGGTAAATCTGGTGGTACCGGGCCTCTTAACCTACCCCTGGGTGAAAGTAATACGTCAAAATTAGCAGGTAGTATAATTTCAGACCATAGTCTATCCTAAACTTTGAACCTAATTTTATTAATATAAGAATTTTCCTTGGGTAAAAATTTAAGTGACAAGGCACTAAAGCACCTTGTTAAAAATAAGTTTATTACCTAATCTTGGGCTAAAGTCCATTTTTAAGCAGTATTTTACTATCACAGATTTTAAATTTAGCTTTTTTGCCAGTAAATACCGGAATGATCTATCCTGATAATCGGGTCTTTAATCCCAAACTTTTGTCTGTAGTCATCAACAGCCCTGTTACAGGCTTCAATTACACCCCAGTCATCTATTATAATATAACCACCTTTGGAAAGTTTGGGATAAAGATTAACCAAGGCATCCATTGTAGATTCATACATATCACCATCAAGTCTTAATACAGCAAGGCTTTCTATTTGAGCAGAAGGTAAAGTATCCTTAAACCATCCTTTTAGAAATATTACCTGTTCATCATATAAATGATATTTTTCAAAATTCTTTTTTACCTGCTCAACTGAAACTCTTAAAGGCTCTTTTGTATATAAATCACTGCCTGTGTCTAAAGGATATAATTCTGAATTTGGTGGAGGCAGTCCTGCAAAGGAATCAGCAACCCAAACATTCCGGTTTTTTATCCGGTAAGCTTTTAAAGCTCCCTTCATAAAAATAGTAGCTCCGCCTCGCCAGACTCCTGTTTCAATAAAATCACCAGGAATATTATTTTTAATAACCTGGGTTACACAAAAATGAAGATTATTTAATCTTTTCAGGCCAATCATCGTTTCCGCATGTAATGGCCAGGAAAGCCCTTCTTTTATCCGTTCAAATTCATACGAATTTTCTTCTAAAAAAACAGTGCCTGTCAGGGACTTTTTTAATAAATCAAGATAATTACTGATTAAATCATCCTCATCAAATCTCAAATCTTTTTTGGCAAAAGTGTCCAGTTCTTTAAAATCATTTATTAATTTATCATCCATTTCCTGATGCTTTAAAGCATATTCAAGATTAATAAGTACCCCTGGAAAATCAGGATATAACTTTGACAGATTATTAAAGATCTCTGCTGCTTCTTTATAATTCAGATGTTCAATATATAAAATACCTAGATTATTATAGGCTTTTAGATGATTGGGGTTTAGCCTTAATGCCTGTTGATAAGCTTCTACTGACTTTATAAAATTACCATTTAGTTTTAAAGCGTTACCGAGACTAAAATGAGCTTCAGGAAAATTAGGGGCTAGTTTTATTGTTTTATAAAAATTATCAATAGCCTGTTTTAGATCACCATGCCTGATCAAAGCCTCTCCTAAATTTAAATAAAAATTAGGATTATCAGGACCAGATTCTACTGCCTTCTGTAAAAAATATACGGCCTGCTGATGGTTTCCCAATTGACTATAAACTATCCCCAAAAGCTGTAAAACTTCTGGATTTCCAGGTTCTGATTCAAGTACTTTCAGATATAATTTTTCTGCTTCATTAAGATTAGAATTCTGGTGACATATTTTTGCCTGATTAAGTATTTCTGTTAAATTTTCCATTATATTAGTTTTATTTTAATTATTTATAATAATTTACCACCCATGGATGATAAATTAGTATATCATCCAGGATTCTCGTTGGTCACAGATTACTCAGATAAAGGTACAAATTAACACAGATAAGAATTATATAAAAAACTTTAAATTAATATTTTTTATTAGTATTCTCAATACTAACAGAGGCCCCACCTTGTGTGGAGTTATTTAATATCTGTGTGCATCTTGATTTAATCTGTTCTTATCTGTAGTTAAATATTTTTTGAGAAATAAAGGCTAATTTTTAATTTCGGAAAGAGCTTTTTTAATTAGCTCTTTAGTATTGAGCTTTTTTAAAGCTTCAGCTCCTTTTACTATGACTTCTTCTCTTTCCTGATCTTTTTTCAGCCATGTCATAACTCCTTCAATAATCTGTTCATATGGAAAAGTAATAATTCCATCGCCATAAGGATGAGAATAGCATTCCTCAGAAAGAACAAAGCAGTTATTTGTTAAAAGATAAAAAAGCCTTACCTGTTCCATAATTTTCAAATTTGCGTATGCATGAACATTCAGGACAATCTTACTTCTGGCAATAAGATTATCCCTGATCGCACCATAAACACCAAAATGGGCCGTTATTTTGCATAAAGATTCAAGAGTCTTGACAATATTAAATCTTCTTTCATGGGTAGAACCGTAAAATAAAACATCAATATCTTTGACCGGGGCAGGATTTATTCTTTGCAGCTTCTCATTAAAGCCTAAGGGAATAAGCCGGGTATCTATATTATAGCTTTTTAGAAATTTTTGGTTTTCCGGTGAATAGTCCCAGACCTGAAGAGCATTTTTCATTAATGGTAAAGCATCATTATGAAAATTGCGGTGTTTATCACTAAAATAGCCGCCAGTATCCAGACTTAGCTGTTCAAGCTGTAGAACAATGTATTTATTATTAGTCATCTGGGGATAAAAGGGCAAAGCCTGATAAGAAACGATAATATTCAGATGGTCTACTTTAAAAGCGTTTATTGAGCGGATTACTTCATAACCAAGCTCCTGAATTGTATGATAATAAAAATCGATTAATTCAGTATAAACGTTTAAATAATTGGAATTGGGTGGGTCAATCATTACCAGATTTATTTTCATAAAAAATCCTAATTTATAATTTTTCTGAATTTGTTAATATTACAGTATATATTAATATTTAAGCTTCTTATTTTTGAAAATTCAGTTTATAAAATTTTCGTTTGGTATTTAATAATTATCTAAAATAATAAAAAGTCAGTTTCATTATTTTCTTTTCTTGAAGTAGGAGTTTGCTTATTGTTTGTAAGGTTACTTACATTATTAATGACAAAATCCTTTAATTCAGAAACTGATATTTTTCCATCCTTATTTAAATCTGCATTTCCAGAATTCATCCCATTAAGAACAGAATAGGTAAAAACACCATTTTTCCATTGTTCAGCTTCATAAGCAAACTCCATTCCACTAGCAGAAGATATTACAACAGCTCCTGAACTTTTACGCAAATCATTAAATAATCCTTCGACAAGATTAAATGAATTTTCCAGATTAATTTTTTTTATGACTTTAATACCTCTGAAAGCCCTTGTTACAACATTATTTTTGATAGTGTCATCTTTTGCAATTTCTATTTCTTCCTTATCTGTTTCACCTGAATGGCATGTGTCAATAAGAATTAACTTCTTTCGTGAGGCAATTCCATCCATTAAATTTTCCAGTTCACTATAAGCTAATCCTTTGTTTCCTGGATTTTCAAAATCTATGTCATATGTCCCAAAATAATAATCAAGATTATGCTCAAGCAATCCATGACCTGCAAAAAACAAAATAACCTTATCATCAACTTTTGAAGAAGATAAAAAGCTCTTTAATTTCAAAATATTTTCTTTAGTTGCTTCTTGGTTAACTAATTTGATTATATGCGTTTTAGAATAATTTTCTTTTTTTGTTTCAAACAATCCAATTATATCTTCAGCATCTTTTTGAGCATAAGTTAGGTTATAATCCTTGTTCAAATAATCTGAAACACCAATTGCAGCAATGTATAAATCTGGCTGTACTTCTTTACCAGAATAAAATACTTCAAACGTTTCTTTTAGTGATTCTACACCCTTTTCGTTTAATACAGAGATTTGGATTAAATTTTTTCCGTTTGAAAGTTCAAATTTAATATTTTTTGTAACTGCTTTTATTTTATCTACTTTCAGATTAATTCCTTTTGAGCCAAATAAAGGAACATTATTTATATATAAATTTATTCTATCCAGTTTATAAAAAGAATCCCAAGCTTTAATTTTCAAATCCATAAATTGGCTATTTGTGAAAGCTGGTAATTCTTTTGTTAGTATTTTAATAATTGCCTGTCCGTGTGCCTTGGGATTAGCAAC
>CAYRDV010000459.1:0-4635 GCA_964422885.1 uncultured Candidatus Sericytochromatia bacterium | reverse complement strand
TTGAATAACCATCGTCCTGAGACATTTTTCCCAAATGAGTATAAGGCATCAATGGAAATAAAGCAGTTCCATCCTTGCTTACACCTTCAGTAACAGCTCTGAGAACTTCTCCATCTGTCCAGTTCCCAATCGCATCTGGTGTAATATTTTTAGCATAAATATTTCCGGGTAACCCTTCATCTTCACCAAAAAGCATTCCACCCTGGCCTTCAGTTCCTGAGATCATCGGAAGCCCAAAATTATTTGCATTTGACTTTGAATGGCAACCAAGGCAATCGCTGACATTCATTACCAGATATTTTCCTCTTATAAGTCTTTCAGGCGTCTGATTAATTTTTACTTCAGATGCCGGGCCAACATTATGACCAAAACATCCGGGTAAAGCAAGAAATGAGAGTGGTAGAAATACATTTATTAATTTTTGAATCTTCATAGTTTTTCCTTACTAAATCAACTATTATTCTTTGTTTAACAATAATATTCCTTACAATACTAATTGTCTATATAAATAGGCTAAATTTACTTTTGAAGAATAAAAAAAATTTGTTGTAACAAAGTGTTTATTTAATACACTAAATGGGTATGAAGATGGTAAATTTACTAATAAATGGAAAAGACTTTTTAAGGAAAATCAATGTTTTTAAATTTTGAAACAGGAGTAAAAATTAGCTCCGCAGGATATTTTTTACCAGAACAAATAATATCAAATACTAAATTGCTTGAAGAGTCTGCATTACCATTAACTGATGAATGGATCAGAAAAAGAATAGGTGTAGAAAAAAGGCACCGGGTAGCTGATGATATGGTTACGTCTGATTTGGCAATTCTGGCAGCAAAACAAGCTTTTGAGAAGGGAAACATTGACCCGGCGTCGATAGATTTGATTTTATTATCAACAATTTCTCCTGATAATCCCAATCCTTCTACAGCCTGTGCTGTACAGGCTGGGCTTGGGTTGAGTGAGACTTTATGTCCCTGCTTTGATATTAATGCAGCCTGTAGTGGTTTTGTATATGCCCTGGAAGTAGGCTCCCGATACATTCTGACAGGTGCAAAAAGAGTATTGGTAATAGCTTCTGAAATCAGATCACGGTTTACAAATCCCAAAGATCCTTCAACCTATCCTATTTTTGGTGATGGAGCAGCTGCCGTAATTTTGGAACAGGGAGAAAAAGCAAGTGGCTTTATGGGAATACAAACCCTCGCTGATGGACGAAAGTATGATTCTGTACTTATTCCAGCCGGGGGTAGCCGTAAGCCTGCATCACTTGAGACGGTTGCCGCAGGTGAGCATTTTATTAAAATGAATAATGGCGAAAAAATATTTTTTGAAGTTGTTGAAGGAATGACAACACATACCAAAAGCTTTATTGAAAAATGCGGAGTAAGTATAAATGAAATTGATTTTGTAATTCCTCATCAAGCCAATATTAATATTTTAAAAGAGGTTAACAAAAGGCTTGAACTTCCAGATGGAAAAATGCTAATCAATATTCAGGAGGTAGGGAATACCTCTTCTGCTTCAATTCCAATAGTTTTAACCCAAAATATTGAAAAAGGAATAATAAAACCAGGGAATATGGTTTTGATGATTGCTGCTGGTGCAGGAGCAACAATGGGTTTAGCCTTAGTTAAGATTTAATTTATTAGTATTTTAATACTTACAAGGGCCCCAACTTGTTGTGATATATTTTATTTATTCTTAAAATTATCTTAACCTAATTATGGTAAGTTTTAGACCTTAGGCTCTATATTAAATAAAAGCGTAAAAATAGAGAAAGGTTTTTCAGTGAAAATTATTAATAATAGTATTTGTTTCTTTTTAGGAATTGCTCTGCTTGCAGGTTGTACACAGGTAAATCCATCTGTTCCTGATAACTTAAATGATAAAAATATTGTTACAACAAGTACAAAAAAAGCTGAAGCAACAGATTTAATAGAAAATTATCTGAAAAAGATAGCCAGAGAAAATGATGAACTTAAAGATACACCTCCTCAATCTATACTTGGTACCAAAAAAGAATCTTTGCCAAAAATAAAAGACACAAAAAAATTAACTTATTTTACTTTTGAAGCTCTTGATAACAATTTATACGGAGATTTAAACAGGGTAATAAATACCCTTGAAAGTACAGGAAGTAATAAAAATTCTAATATTCTGGCTCAAACAGATAACTGGAAAGAGAATAATACTGCCAGATATTTTATCACTGATGACAAGGATTCCGATAATATTAATTCTGAATTTTTACAGTTAGGAACTGATGAAGAAAACTCAGGAGACCCAAAAGTTTTTAGTGACGCAGTACACTGGGCGTTTTCAAATTACCCCGCCAAAATGAAATGGCTAAATATGAGTACACATGGACTTGGCTTTGCAGGTATAGGGTATGATGATAACCCGGAAAACAATATGAATATTATTCAATTTGCTCAAGCTGTCAAAAGTGCGATTAAACACCAAAAACTTGATATAATAAGTTTCGATGCCTGTCTAATGGCCACAGTTGAGGTAGCATCAGAATTACAAGACATTTCTGATACGCTTATTGGCTCCGAAGATTCAACATATTACTGGGGAAATGGTTATAATAAAACCTTTTCAAAATTAGAAAAAAAACCGGATATGACTGTTGAGCAAATAGCCAAATCATTAGTACTTGATGTAAATGAAAAGGGTAATAGCCAGCAAACATTAACAATTTCAGCAACAAATCTAACAAAAATAGATCTATTGGAAAAAGAAATTGATAAATTAGCAATTGCTTTACAGGAAGCTTTACCTAAACATAGAGAAGATATTTTCAGAGCATTTAAAGAATCCAAGCCATTTGCCCAGGCAGATGATATACCATTTAGAGATATAAACAGACTAGTTTCTCTTTTAAAAGATAATGTTGAAAATGATAAAATTTTAACTATATGTGATAAAATTAACCAGATACTTTATCAAAAAGGAGTTATTTTACTCTCCAGGCAAAGTAAAATGGAAAAGGACCAGGGAAGAGGGCTTTCTATTTATGTACCTATGGGTGGAAAAGTAAGCGCTGTATACAGGCAGACACATTTTGCCAAAAATACACATTGGGATGAGTTTTTGTCAGCTTTCAATGCAACAATTAAGCCAGCCTCTTAAGGAGAAACATATTGAAAACCAGGTAATCTGATGTTATTATTTTATGCAAGCTAAGTTATGAAAGGATTTATAATGTTTTACAAAAAAATAGCAACTTTGTTAATACTAAGTTCATTTATAGTTTCATGCTCTCAAAATATTCAGAACAATGAAACTTTATTAAATAAAATTGCGACTTTTGATAGTAAAAAGAAAGCTGATGTTTCTAAACCTGACGTTATAAAAATGATTTCACCAAATAGCAATGAAAGGCCAGAGGGTACAAAAATATCCGCTGTTGTTCTTCATCATACTGCAATGGCTGCAGATGCAAAAGCGGTAGGCAATTTTTTTGCTAATCCTAATGCCAAGGTTAGCTCACATTATATAGTTGACCGAACTGGCTATATTGTTCAGCCGGTTGAGGATGAACTTAGAGCCTGGCATGCTGGAAAAAGTGGTTTTCAGGGTATGGCTAATGTTAATAATTTTTCTATTGGGATTGAAATATGTAATCTTGGTGACTCAGTTGAACCATATCCTGATGCTGAATATGACAGTATTATAAGGTTAGTAGCCTATCTGGTAAAAACCTACAATTTAAAATCGGAAGATATTACCAGGCATAAAGATATAGCCATCCCAGCAGGAAGAAAGATTGATACTTCTGATAATTTTTCTGTAAAAAGAGTTTTGGATGGAGTTGAAGCTCTATTAAACGGAAATTATAACCCTCCTGCCCCACAACAACCAGCTCCTGTAGAATTACCTTTATTTAAAGATGTTATAGTTAAAAAAGGAGAATTCTCTCTTAAAATTTTGGCCGATATATATCTGGATGATGAAAACAGATGGCAGGAGTTAAAGCTTGCAAACCCAAATATTCCTGTTTCTTCAATCCAGGTTGGAACACAAATTAAAATACCTACAACCTATGCTTTTTTTGATATGTTATTTAAAAAATAATTTTTTCTGGTTGATAAAAATTATTTTTTTAACACTCATTTAACGGTAATAACACATATCTATTATCAAATAAAACTAAAATGGACAAAAGGAATAAATAAAACATTTATTAGTTTTTCTTTTGTGAGGATTACGAGTGCAAAATAATATTAAAGTTTTACTTATTGAAGATAATCCGGGGGATGTAAGGTTAATAAAAGAAGCGTTGATACGCTCCAGAGAAGCATCTTCAACAAGGTTTTTACTTGAACATTGTGGTGACCTTGAAAAAGGGATTACAAAATTAAAAAATGAGCAAATAGACGTAGTTCTCCTGGATCTAAGTCTACCTGACAGTACAGGATTGGATACATTTCTCAGGTTAAGAGAACAAATTTCTAATGTAGCAGTAGTTGTGCTCAGCGGGCTTGATGATGAAGAACTGGCAATGAAAATTGTTCAAAAGGGTGCACAGGATTATCTGGTTAAAGGTTTTGTAAATGATACACTTCTTTCAAGATCAATTAAATATGCAATTGAAAGAAAACATTCGGAAGAACAATTAAAAGCTTCAA
>CAYRDV010000458.1:0-4663 GCA_964422885.1 uncultured Candidatus Sericytochromatia bacterium | reverse complement strand
TTAATGTTCAGGTTCCTTCATATGCACCTGATAATACCACGGATGCTTTTAAGATTAGTGCATTACTGACCCCCGCTGATCCTGGCACACCTTCACAGACCGCTGTCGTTACGGATACGACAACAGTTGCAAAACTGTCTGATGGTGGTATTCTAAAACTGATAAAAATAGTAGATAAAACCAGTGCTCAGCCTGGAGATGACTTAACTTATACTGTAACTTATACCAATATCGGTACTCTGGCTGTAAGCAATATAATAATTGAAGATGTTGCTCCTGAATACACTACTTACCAAAGCTCAACCGCAAGTGGTGTCTATGATAGCGCAACAAAAAAAATAAAATGGGTTATTCCTGGTACACTTTCTCCAGGTGCTTCAGGTACGGTTCAATTTGTAGTAAAAGTAAATAACTAACTCATATTTTTACCACAGATGGAACAGATAAAGATATGTATTAACACAGATATTAAAATTAAAAATATTTATTTTATTAAATTATTTTCTGTGAGAATCTGTTTTCATCTGATTCTTATCTGTAGTTAAATATTTTTCTGATCTTTTTAAGAGCCATAAAGGATTTATTTCCTATATTTTGCTTAATTTTTTGATACAAAAAATGAATTCTTTTGAAAATACCTATAACTATTGTATTTACTGAATTTGTGATTAAAAACACTTATCTATGAAACTATAAGTTTCATCCACTATGTAAAAAACCATTCTTTTTGACAATAATTTGATAAATAACCAATTAAAAAACAACAAAAAAATAACTCATTGAATGGAAATTCAAACAATTAATTGATTATTAATTAACCAAAGTCAATTCCAAAAAATGCTATTCTTTATTTATTAATAATGGTTTTTTTCCAAAGACAAGTTAATAAATGTTTATATTTAAGAATTCCCGTATAAATTCTTAATATTTTTCTGGATTATAGTTAGAAAAAATAAATACATGAAAAAAAATAAAAGTCTAATCTACATAGGCAGTTTTTTAATTACCTTTATAACTATTTTTATAACTCTTGGCATTAATCTCAATGCTGCTGAGACTAATTATACTGATCCTGTTGGTTATCCTACCACATGGCCCGGAACCTTTACTGCAATTAAATATCTTGGCGTTGATATGACTGATACAATTAGCGGTAATGATGACTCAAACGGTGGTACAACCCCAAATGGAGATGTAGACTTTGGCGGAAGCGGAGCCAGTGGTGATGAAACTCCGGCAGGCCCAGGTGCTTTTGTTGCTGGTACTACTGGCATATTACATTTTAGAGTCAGATTTAATACTTCAATCGTAAAAACCAGTGGAAGTGGTCAACCGTATAACCAGACATATAACTGGTTATTAGATGCCACTGGAGATGGATTCTGGGATTTTGGAATAGGTGTTGATGGTAGTGACGCAGGCTCTCAGCCAGATGATATTTTCATTTATTATAATAACCCACAAGTACTAAAAACCCAGCTTTACAGCGGAGCAGGTTCTTTGGTCAGTACACTCTGGAAACAGGATAGTGCAATGCATACTACACCAGCATCAAGAACAAATGCTGATGGTGAACCTGGTACATTTGCAAATTGGGATTCAGATCTTCCAACCACTAATACAACTTATGATTTTTCCAGGACAAGAACCTTTATAGAATCTGCTTCTTCCGGTTCTGGTTCCGATACTCAGGATTCTTACCTTGATGTCCAGATACCTATTTCTGCTATTGACTCAACTGCCTTTGGTGGTTTTGCTATGACCTCAACGTCTAAATTTACAGTAGTGGCAACAACCGCAAACAGTAACCCAAATCCTGTACAAAAAGATTTACTTTTTCCCGGATGTTATACAACTGATCCCAATAAACCTCTGCCCTCAAGTGATATTATTGATGCCAGTGGCAATACCTATGTTGAACCAACTGTTATCAGTATATCAGCAGGCGCATGTTCAAGTGCAGTAACCTTATCTGCTCAAATCCAGGATACATTACAGGCTCCTGCGACATGTGGTGGGGGTGAAGAATTTGTTACTGATACAATATTAAGTGTTGGTTTTTATTATTATAAAGATACAAATAGTAACAGTATTGCTGATGATGGTAACTCATGGGTATTTATTGCCAATGGTACAACCAATTCTCCTGCTGCAACAACAACTTATTACCATAATATTGGTGCATTTACAGCTACCTGGGATCCTACAAGTCTTTCACAGGGTAGTTATTTAATCAAGGTTGTCGCAACTGATGATCAGAATAATGTAACTGATTCATATGATCAGACAAATCCAGGCCGGATTATCGTAACATTTAATAACACCTGCGGTGCTGTTTTAGATTTTGGAGACGCTCCAAATACCTATTTGACAACTGAAGCATCCGGTGGACCCAAACACCTTAATCCTGCAAATACTTTGAAGATTGGTGCTGCTACAACTGATACTGAAAGTGATGGCCCTTCAAGCGGAACAGGTGCTGAAGATGATAGTACAGGAACTGATGATGAGGATAGCACTGCTTTCGCTTCACTAACAACAAAAGATACAAGTTACAGTAAAAGTATTACGGTAGTAAATACTACTGGAAGTACAGCGAATCTTGGCGGCTGGATAGATTTTAATGGTGATGGTGACTTTGACAGTGCTACTGAATACGCTTCAACAACTGTCGCAAACGGAGGAACAAGTGGGACTCTTAACTGGACTGTTCCAAATGATGTAATAGGTGGTAATTTTTATGTAAGATTGAGAATAACTACTGCAAGCCTTGCCTCAACAGATTTTGGAGGTGCAAAGGCTGGTGGTGAGGTAGAAGATCATCCTATTACAATTACCCAGGCATATGATTATGGTGATGCTCCTGATACTTATGGAACAAGTACTTCTTCAGGCACTGGCACAGCAAGACATGCAATAAATCTTGCTACGACAAATTTAAAAATGGGAACTAATGCTGCTGACTCAGAAAGTGATGGCCCGACAACTGGAGTTGGAACAACAGATGATGTAACAGGAACAGATGATGAAGATGGTGTTGCTTCTTTCCCTGCATTAAGTACGACAACAACAAGTTATAGTGTGGATGTATCTGTAATAAACAGCTCTTCTACTACTGCGGCAAACCTTATGGGATGGATAGACTTTAATGGTGATGGAGACTTTGATGATGGAGAGGCTTCAGGTTCACCATCAGGTACAAGTACATCCGTTGCTACTTCATTTAGTGGAACCAAAACCTTAACCTGGACAGTGCCAACTGATGTAAAAGCCGGAAATTATTATGCAAGATTTAGATTAACCACAGATGCTCTTGCTGCAACAGATGATGTTGGAACAAAAGCAAGCGGTGAAGTAGAGGATCATACTTTAACAATAAGCCAGTCCTTTGACTTTGGTGATGCCCCTGATGCTAACTACAAAACTTTATATGCTTCATTAGGGCCAAAACATACGATGAGTGTTGCTGGAAATTTAAAAATGGGTAGCAATGCCGGTGATGCAGAAGGCACTGGTCAGCCAAATGCGGCAGCATCTGGTGATGGTGCAGACGAAGATGGTGTTGCTTCATTCCCGGCAATAAGTACAACTACGTCAAGCTATAGTGTGGATGTAATAGTAAACAACAGTTCAGGAAGTCCTGCAAAACTGGCAGCCTGGATAGACTTTAACGGAGATCTTGATTTTGATACTGGTGAATATGTTACTACTACAGATATTCCTGATGGAACAACCAATGGTACAAAAACTCTGACCTGGGGAACTGTGCCATCTGACATAATAGCAGGAACTACTTATGCCAGGTTCAGGATTTCAACAGATGCAATCGCCAATATTGATGTAGGTGGCTCAAAAACAAATGGTGAGGTTGAAGATTACACACTTTCAATAACTCAGTCTTATGATTTTGGTGATGCACCAGATACTTATGGAACAAATTTGGCAGATGGTGGCGAAGGTGTTGGGGCTTCACATTCAATAAGCCTTGCTTCAAATAATGCATTAACAAATTTAAGGCTTGGTGCAGCAGTTACTGACGCTGAAACTGATGGTCAGCCAACTGCTAATGCAGAAGGTGATGATACATCAGGTACTGATGATGAAACAGGCGTAGCCAGCTTTACTTCAATGTTGGCAAGTGCGACCAGCTACAGCTTAACAAATGTAAATGCAACAAATAATACAGGTAATCCTGGTAATCTAAGAGGTTGGATAGACTTTGATAACAGTGGAACCTTTGATGATGACGAGGTTTCAGGTGTAACAGTTGTTGCTACTGGAACTACAGGCGTAGATCAGACATTGAGTTGGTCAAGTATTCCGACAGACACAAAAGCTCAGACAGCTGCTAAAGTAAGAATCAGATTTACTACAGATTCATTGGCTGCTGTTACAGATGACATCGGCCCCAAAACAAATGGGGAAGTAGAAGACTACGATGATTTGACAATAATAGGAACAGACTTTGGTGATGCTGCTAATACATATTTAACAAGCAAAGCATCAGGAGGAGCATCACATCAGATATCAGCCAATATTAAGTTGGGAACAGTTGGTCCAGATAGTGAGACAGATGGTCAGCCAACTGCTAATGCAGATGGGGATGATTCTACAGCAGGAATAGGAATAGATGATGAGGATGGAGTAGCAACCTTTGCTAGTA
>CAYRDV010000457.1:0-4686 GCA_964422885.1 uncultured Candidatus Sericytochromatia bacterium | reverse complement strand
ACATGTATAATAATCTTCTTTTTATTTTTTGTCCAAAAACATGGTACATCCAAAATAGGAGTAATTTTTGGACCTGTAATGCTTATCTGGTTTTTTACAATAAGCCTGCTTGGTACTATTCAGATCGTTAATCATCCATTTATCTTATCAGCAATAAATCCCTATTATGCGGTTAATTTTTTCGCCGTAAATCATTTTCACGGATTTTTGGTTTTGGGCTCAGTTGTATTATGTATTACCGGTGGTGAAGCATTATATGCCGATATGGGTCATTTTGGCAGAAAGCCAATTCAGATTTCATGGTTTACTCTTGTTTTTCCATCTTTACTTTTAAATTATTTTGGTCAGGGAGCCCTGCTTTTATCTGATCCTACAAAGGCAGTAAATCCTTTTTATGGTCTGGTTCCTAAATTTTTTATTTATCCGATGGTAGTTTTAGCTACTATGGCAACTGTAATTGCTTCACAAGCCTTAATATCTGGTGTATTTTCAATAACCAGGCAGGCAATACAACTTGGTTTTATGCCAAGGTTAAATATTATTCATACTTCTGAACATACAGAAGGGCAAATATATATTCCAATATTAAATAAAGCAATGATGCTTTCATGTATTGCGATCGTAATTGCCTTTAAAGAATCAACTCATCTTGCTGCTGCCTATGGATTAGCTGTAACAGCAGATATGGTTCTGACATCTATTGTGTTCTTTTTTGTCGTTACGAGAACCTGGAACTGGTCGTTATCTAAAGCTATTCCTTTGATTGGCTTCTTCCTTTGTTTTGACTTATCATATTTTGGGGCAAATTTATTAAAATTTTGGGATGGTGGCTGGTTCCCCTTCTGTATTGCAATGGTTGTTCTGAATATTATGCTTATCTGGAGAGATGGACGAACAGAGCTTGGTAAAAAGATAAGAGCAACCAGTATTGCCAATAAGGAATTTGCCACAAGTAATCTTTCGGCTCTTTCTGTACAAAGTATCCAGGGCACATCTCAGCTTACTGAATCAATAATCCAGGCAAGTGCGGCCGAACTGCCTTTAGGAGTATTACTGGGGGAAATGATTCCCAATTCTGTTGAAAGAGTATCAGGTACTGCGGTATTTATGTCTGTTTCATTAAAAGGGATTCCACCAGTACTGCTACACCATTTAAAGCATATGCAGGTATTACATGAACAGGTAATTCTTTTATCAATAAAGTCCGTAGATGTACCAGTAGTAAGAACGGATAAAATAGAGGTAAATGAAGTTGGCTATGGATTTTTTCAGATTGTAGCAAGATATGGGTTTATGGAAACCCCAAATGTTCCTGAAATTATTCGCAAAGCTGGTGAATTTGGTCTAACGTCAGATCCTGAAGCAACTACTTATTTCCTGGGCAGAGAATCTCTGGTAATTACCAATAAGACTAAGATGATGCGCTGGCGTAAATCAGTTTTTGCCTTTATTTCACGAAATGCCCAACCAGCAACAGCCTATTTTTCGATCCCGCCAAGCCGGGTAGTTGAGCTGGGAATGCAGATTGAATTTTAGGGATTTATTGAAATGGTATTTTGGTTTTCTTCGTTATTGTTTAAGAAATTATTTATAGTATAATGAATCAACTATAAAAATCACAGTATATTGAAACCAAAATTAGGTAACAGAAAAATGGATAATCAGAACCAAGCTCTTGCCAGAAAACCTGCTGCTATGTTTGAAGAGGACATTAAACACAGCGGTCTCAATAAAGTTCTTACAAAATGGGGCCTTACATCTTTAGGGATAGGGGCAATTATCGGTGCAGGTATTTTCGTATTAACCGGACTGGCAGCAAAAACCTATGCTGGACCAGCTCTTGCTATATCCTTCATTTTTGCCGGAATCGGATGTGCATTTGCAGCATTATGTTATGCTGAATTTGCATCTTTACTCCCGGTAGAAGGCTCAGCATACGCCTACTCCTACGCAACTATGGGTGAATTATTTGCCTGGATTATAGGCTGGGATCTAATTCTCGAATATGCAATGGGGGCCTCGACAGTAGCAGTCGGGTGGTCGGGATATTTTATTAAACTACTTGGGCTTTTTAATATAAAATTCCCCTTATGGCTTGTTAGTGATTATAAAACGGCCATGGGTAAAATTACTGATGCAAAGGGTGATTTGACTCATCTGAACGAACAGTATTCAAGCCTTGATTTTCCATCATTTTTAGGAATGCCTTTTGCTATTAACTTACCTGCATTTTTAATAATCTTAGTAGTAACCTTCATTTTATACAAAGGTATTAAAGAAGCTGCCAGTACTAACAATTTACTCGTAGTAGTAAAAGTAGCCGTTGTTTTATTTGTTATTGTAGTAGGGGCAATGTATATTGATACAGCTAACTGGCATCCTTTTGTTCCTGAAAGAGTAACTGGTCCTGACGGGATTGGTCATTACGGATGGATGGGAGTATTATCAGGAGCCTCTTATGTTTTCTTTGCATATATTGGTTTTGACGCTGTTTCTACCCAGGCAGGAGAAGCAAAAAATCCTCAAAAGGATGTTCCTTTTGGAATCATTTCATCTCTTGTAGTATGTACAATTCTCTATATACTGGTTTCACTGGTTTTAACCGGAATGGTTAACTATAACAGTATTGATGTTACAGCCCCGATTGCTGATGCCTTTAAACAACACGGCCTTGGCTTTGCTGTATTTATTATCTCTATTGCCGCTGTAGCCGGTCTGACATCGGTATTAATCGTTTTATTACTGGGACAGACAAGGGTATTTTATTCAATGGCAAAAGATGGTCTTTTACCGCCAATGTTCAGTAAACTGCATTCATCTTTCAAAACTCCTTATAAAGCAACTGTTTTAACCGGTATAGTAGTTGCTTTTGTATCAGCCTTTACACCGATAAATATCATTGCTGATATGGTGAATATTGGTACTTTGTTAGCATTTGTAATGGTTTGTGGTTCAGTATGGATCATGAGAGTTAAAGAACCAGATCGCCCCAGAGCATTTAAAACACCTTTTCTTCCTTTTGTAGCAATTGGCGGAATTTTATCCAATCTGGCATTAATGCTTGCACTTGGCTGGGTAAACTGGGTGCGTCTTTTTATCTGGTTAGGAATTGGTTTTGTTATTTATTTTACATATAGTAAAAATCATAGTAAGTTAGGTGAGTTTTTGAAAGGTAATTCTGGCTCAGGTTCTGATAATAAGGAATAACGGTTTTACTAAATTAACTGATTAAAAATGCCCTGTTTTTTACAAACAGGGCATTTAACTTTATAAAATTTCCATTTTATTAATTATATTTGATGCCGGATTGGCATATAACATATGAAGTGATTTAGACATACATTTACTACATAAAGGGTTTTCATATTTTCTTTTTTGCAATTCCTCATGGGAAAGATCCAAAAAGTTAGGAGCAATATTATTTTGTTGTTCAAAAGTGGCACAACATAAAGCAACACTTCCGTCAGCATTAATAGCTGTCTGCCCTGATCGTAAAAAGCAATCATAATCTTTAAACTGTTCAGCCAGTTTTACTGAATCTTCTGGTTTTAGGACTAAAAGATCAATCAGTTTTAAATCTTCTTCAGGTAACTTACTTTTATCTTCAAAATAAGTAATCATTTTTTCCAGTGGAGAAAAATTTGCCCAGGCTGGTTTAAAGACAAATCTTAATTCATTACATAATTCTTTCATTTTATTATATTCTTCACCAAGATTATGAAGATACTTATGATAGCCTATTTCTACATGGATATTGGAGTTTTGCCGGTCCATTTCCTCTCGCAGAATATGCATATTTTCTTTAACAGTTTCGATATTACCTTTTTTATGAGTAACAGAATAAGTTTCCTGATAAAATCCAGAAAGAGATATTCTTATTTCAGTTGGTTTTGCTTTAACAATTTCACTAAGATTGTTTATTTTGTTTAGATTTGTTGAAAGCATACTGGTTAGACCATGACTATTTACTACCCGGATAAATTTAGGAAGCTCAGGGTGTAAAAAAGGCTCAGACCAGTTATACATAGCAATAGCTGAAACAAATGTTTCACTGACAGCTTTTCTGATAATTTTTCCAAATAATTCAAGGCTCATCAAACCCGAATACTTTTCAGGATGACTGGTATTGGCAACAGGACATGAAGGACAGCGCAGATTACAGGAACCAAGAATATCTATCCAGTAAATAAAGGAGTTTTCATTTCCAATCATGGTTAGTAAATTTTTAATTTTGAATACTATAACTTAAATTATAAGTTACTTTATGCCAGTTTTGTATTATTCAGGAAAAAAATATTTTCACTTTAGAACTGAAAAAACCTATAATTACAATGGTGTTAGGTTAATATCCCCAAAAGCAGCTAATTATAAACTAATGAAAGATTAAAAATTATGTACAGGATAAATCTCACTTAAATAAAGGTTTTAAAGTGGTACAATTTTTAAATTAGCTATAAATATTAATTAGGTTTTTTGTTTTGAATAAAATTAGAAAAATATATATTACATCAATAATTACTTATCTGATTGCAGTTATATCATTTGCGCTGGACTACTGGTCTAAAAATGCGATTATTGAAGCTTTACCAAATCTTCAGCAATCTAAAATAATTTTTCCCTGGTTATGGTTTACTCATGTCGTAAATTATGGCGCAGCCTGGAGTACTTTTAGCGGGAAAACTTTTT